>VXPO01000008.1:62163-66090 GCA_009839505.1 Gammaproteobacteria bacterium | reverse complement strand
GGACCAACCGCGCCCGGTCGCTTACGCTCCCGGTCGCGTTTGTTCCATGCAAGGGGCGACCCTTGTGGTCGCCCGTATCGGCGAACCGATGCCGTGTGTCGACTGGGACGGGCGTCCACAAGGGTCGCCCCTACGGCTTGTTCAGAGCCTTTTCTAGCCGTCGGCGGTGGACCCCGTCGGCGTAGTCGATCTGTCGCGTTCCTTGATGGCCCGCTTCAATGCTTCGAGTTGCTCCTCGCCGATGGCCTCGAATCTGCCGAGCCAACAGCGCACGGGCTCCTCGAAGGGCGTGACCGATCGCCGCTGCGCGGCCAACTGACTCATGCGACAGACCGACCCGCTCCGGTTGCCGGTAATCGGGACCATGTCGCGTCGCAGGCCCGGGCAAGAGTTGACCAGCTTATTCAGCCAGATCTTGCCGCCCACCCGCCCGCGGAAGACGACCAGGTCCTCGTCGAGGATCTCGATGCTGTCGATCTGCCGGTTCCAGATACACTCCTTCGTTTCGCGGTAGTCCTCTTCGGCGAGCGGATTGGCGAGAATCGTCTCGACATCGAGGGCTGCGGTCGCTTGGGGAGATTCCGCCGTCGTATCTTCGGCAGGGGCCTTCTCGGCAAGCGCCAAGGACGAACCCAGTGCCAGGACGACGACGAATGCAACGTGGTGCATGGGGTTCATTTTTCGGCCCCTATTCCTCGTACACGGTCGCGAGAAGTGAGGTGATGGCCTCGCACACCCGCATCCCTCGCGGATCAACCGATTCTATGGCAAACAGCCGCTAGCTGCCCGGATTCACCTGCGCTTTGGCCCAGCGGTAGTCGGCCTTGCCGTTGGGACTGCGCAGGATCTCGTCGATGAACACGAACGCCTTGGGCAGCTTGTAGCGGGCGATGTGCTTGGCGCATTCGGCCAGCAGGCTGTCCTCGCTAACCGGTCGGCCTTCACGCGTCTGCACGATCGCGACTACTTCGTTGCCCCAGCGTTCGGAGGGGCGTCCGGCGACGACGGCATCGTAGACATCCGGATGGTGCTTGATGGCGTGTTCAACCTCCTCGGCGAAGATCTTCTCGCCGCCGGAGTTGATGGTGACGGACTCGCGCCCGTGCAGTTCCAGGGTGTTGTCGTCGAGTAGCCGGACCTTGTCGCCGGGGACGGAATAGCGCACGCCGTCGACCTCCGGGAATGTGCGCCGCGTCTTGTCCTCGTCTCCCAGGTAGCCGAGCGGGATGTTGCCGGCGCGCGCCCACCAGCCGAGGCCCTCGTGACCAGGCTCGAGTGCACGGGTCATATCGTCGTTGAGCACCGCATTGTGCTGCGAGAGCTTGAACGTGCCGGTCGCGGCGCCGAGTTGTGCATTGCTGGTATGCGTCGCCTGGCCCCCGGTTTCCGACGATCCGGCCGTGTCGATGATATTGATGTGCGGGAGCATGTCGATCAGCTCCGACTTCAGCTTTGCGGTGAAGATCGCGCCCCCGGTGATGACGTTGCGCAGTGTCGGACACTCGGCGCCCGTTGCCCGAAGGGCGTCGAGAAGCGGTCGACCGAAAGCATCGCCGACCAGCATCAGGATATTGACGCCCTCGCGCTCGATGGCGTTGACGACATCGGCGGCGTCAAAGCGCTTGACCTCGTCCTGAATGACCACCGTGCCACCGGTGTGGAAGGCCTGGAACGAACTCCAGTGTCCGGCCCCGTGCATGAACGGCGGCGCGGGCAGGGTCTTGCGGTGGCTGGCCTGCGCGCGCGACACGAAGCCCTCGAGGGTGTCGATGATCTCGCCGTTGGTGCGACGTGCACCGAGGCTCGCGATCAGGACGTCGCTCTGCTTCCACAGGACGCCTTTCGGCATGCCGGTGGTGCCGCCGGTGTACAGGATGTAGAGGTCGTCGGGATTCCAATCGACCTCGGGTTTCTCGGGACTGGCTTCAGCGAGCGCGGCCTCGAACTCCACGGCGCCGTCGAGCAGTGCCCGGGGTTCGTCGTTCACCTGCACCAGCAGTTCCAGTGTCGGCACCTGGTCGCGGATCGCGGCGACGTGGTCGGCAAGCGAACTGTGGAAAACCAACGCCCGGGTGCGGGCGTCGTTCAGGAGATAGACGAGTTCCTCGTCCACGTAGCGGTAGTTGACGTTGAACGGCGCGACCCGTGCCTTGAACGCGCCGAGCATGGCCTCGAGGTATTCGTTGCTGTTGTAGAGATAGATCCCGAGGTGGTCCTGGCCCGACTCCCAGTCTGCCAAGGCGTCCCGTTCGGCGTGTGCCCCAAGGCCGCGGTCGATGAGAAAGTTGGCCAGGCGCCGGGTGCGCTCGGTGAGTTGCCGATAGGTGATGCGCCGGTCGCGGAATACGATGGCTTCGCGGTCCGGGACCGCGTCGGCGACGACTTCGTTGACGGTGGCGAGGTTGAACGACACGGGTGTCCTCGGAGCCTATGGGACCGCCAAGTGTACGAGCTTTGCGGTTGCTCCGCTCGAAACGCCCGCTAGCGCCGCCAAGACGCCTCGCGGGCTCGGCGTCCGGCCCCAGCCCCCACCTGCCTGTCACCCTGTCCGACTTCGCCGCTGGCGCGCCGAAGTCCGACAGGCTGCTAGGAACCGACCACCTGCCAGAGCGCCACGCCGATGAGAACAACGGTGGGCAGGACTGTCCCTACGGTTCCCACGGCGCGAAGCGGGTGGATCATGCGGTCGTGGTGCAGACCGAGAGGTTGTGCGATACGCGCGACCACCAGGACGGTGCCCAGCACATGCAGCAGGGTTGGGTTGCCGCCGTTGGCTTCGACGATGCCCATGAGGATCAAGACGAGCGGAACGTGCTCGATGAAGTTGCCGTGCCGCCGCATCGCCTGGGCGAGCAGCATGTTGTCGCCATGCAGGATCGAGATCCCTGTCTTGCCGCGCATCAGCACGACCTGGAACATCAGGACCAGGCCGATCAAAGCAAGTATCGAGGCGTAGATTGCGGTGATTGGGAAGATCATGCGGGGATACCTCCAAGAGCTGCTTGGCGGATAATGCCCAAGCGATGACCCTGCCGAAAGCGATCATCGTCGATCTCGACGACACCATCCTCGACTCCGGAGACCCGGGTGTCGCTTGGCTAGCGGTGTGTCGCGAGGCGGCAGACTTGCAAGGGGTGACGGCCGAGGGCTTGTTCGCGGCCGTCATCAGTGCGCGTGATTGGTTCTGGGCAAGCAACCGGCGCGCTCGCGAGGGCCGCCTCGACCTGGACGAGGCGCGCCTGACGATCTTCCGCAGGGCGTTCTCCGCGTTGGGTGCGAAAGACGTCGCCGCCCATGCCATCCACGCGATGGCGACTCGCTATACGACGCTCCGCGACCAAGCGGTCACGCCGTTTCCCGGCGCGCTGCAGGCCTTGGCGCGACTTCGATCCACCGGCGTGAAGCTCGCCCTGCTGACCAACGGGAGCGCCGAAAAGCAAAGGGAGAAGATCGCCCGGTTTGACCTAGAAAGGTTCTTCGACCATGTGCAGGTCGAAGGCGAACTGGGGATCGGCAAGCCGGATCCGAGGGCGTTCGAGTCGGTTCTGGGTGCGCTGGGTGTCGCATCGGCCGACGCATGGATGGTCGGCGACAATCTTCTCTCCGACATCGAAGGGGCGCAACGAGTCGGCGTCCATGCCATTTGGATCGACGCCCACGGCAACGGATTGCCCACGGACGAAGGAGTCATGCCGGACCGCGTCATCTCCTCGCTGAGCGAACTCCTCCCGTAGCGCCCCAAAGCCGTCCCCGGCCGCGTCGGAGAGCAAGGGAAAAGGGACATCCACCCTCTCGCCATTTTGGGACACCCATATGGCTGCCGCTGGAGCAAGGGAAAAGGGACATCCACCCTCTCGCCATTTAGCAAGGGAAAAGGGACATCCACCCTCTCGCCATTTTGGGACACCCATATGGCTGCCGCTGGAG
>VXPO01000008.1:0-62153 GCA_009839505.1 Gammaproteobacteria bacterium | reverse complement strand
AAAGGGACATCCACCCTCTCGCCATTTTGGGACACCCATATGGCTGCCGCTGGAGGTTCGAGGTGGAACGACCCAATCACAAGTAGGGTGGATGTCCCCTTTCCGCCGTAGGGTGGATGTCCCCTTTCCGTCGTCCCCTTTCCGCCGTAGGGTGGATGTCCCCTTTCCGTCCGTGCCTTTCGATCATTGGGGACCGGTGCCGTGGACAAGGCGTGGACCGGCACACGGGCGACTACAACGCGCCCGCTAAGGCGCGCGGTCGCCCTACGGGACGCCGATCTCTTGGCCGAACAGCAGCACATGTCCGTCCGGGTCGACGACCTCGAACTCCTTGAGGTCGTAGAAACGGTCCACGCATTCGGTGGCTTCCCAACCCTTGTCGACGACGGCTTGGCGGAGCGCTTCGGCATCGGACACGTAGAAGTAGTAGTTGGACTGCGGGAACCGCCCGTCGACCTTCTTGCCCTCGGGGATGTAGCCGGGGCTTGCGAGCATGATGGCTGTTCGGCCGTTGTCCAGCGAAGCCCAGCCGCTGCGCCCGACGTCGTCCATGCGGCCCCGGACCTCGAAGCCTAGTACTTCGGTGTAGAACCGGATGGAGGCCTGGACGTCATCGCACATCAGCATGGGAACCAGGTTGAGGAATCGGGAATCAGTCATCGTCTTCACCTCTCGGACTCGTTGCGACGGTTACCAGGAACTCGTCCACCGCGCGCCACACGCCTGGGTGGTGCATGAACCCGAAGTGGGATACCTCGAATGTGCGCACTTCGACGCGATGCTTCGCCGCGGCCTTGATCGTCTCGACCATCGCCATGTTCTCCCCAATGGGGATCACGTAGTCCCGCGGCGACGCAATCACCAGGGTCCGGGGTAGGTCCGGGGCGGCGTTTTCGGCCGAGAAACGATGTCGCAGGAGAAAGCCGACGGGGACGAAAGGCAAGCTGCGCCGGGCGATGTGCTCGACGCTGCGGTAGGGGCTGATCAGGATGAGGCCATCGGGTTCCACGTGTTGTGCCGTGAGGGCGGCGATTCCGGACCCGAGGCTTAGGCCGAGCAGCACCAGCGGCCTGTCCGGGAACTCGGCGCGTGCCCACTCGCTGATCGCGATGCCGTCGCTGCGCAGGGCGCGTTCCGACGGCGACCCGGTGCTGTCTCCATAGCTTCGGTAGTTCACGAGCACGGTGGTCGCTCTCCGTTCGGCCCAGTTCTTCACGTTGCCCGATACTTCCTCGGCGTTACCACCGAAGTAGACGATGACCGGGCCTACGGATTGGGCGTTCACGACCCACCCACGCAGGACGGCTTCGTCGCGGGCGATCTCGATGGGTTCTGCAGGTGGATTCCAGGGCGTGACGGCCACAGCCCGCGGATGGAAGATCAGCCGTTCCTGGAACGCCCAGAGCAGGCCGCAGATGCCGACATAGGCGCCGAGGACGGTGAGCAGGATCTGCATGGTGCGACGAGGGAACTTCAAGCCGCTGTGTCGGGCGCGCCGAACAGATCCCGGAAGTTGCCCCCGAAGAAACGCGCCTGATCCCCGTCCGCCGTGCCGTCGAGGGTGCGGCGGAAACGGCCAATGGGATCCCGGCCGCCCTCGGCGTGGGGATAGTCGGACGAGAACAGGTAGAGCTCGGCCATTGATTCGCGGATGAAGGCGCCCACATCCTCGAAGGGGTAGGGCGTGAAGCGAAGTTGGTCGCGAAACTGCTCGGACGGTTTCCTCGAGAACTCGGCGAGATAGGGCTCCGAGCGCGCCCAGATGTCCACGGCGTGGTCCAGGCGGCGAATCGTGTCCGGCACCCAGCCCGCGCCCAGCTCGATGACACCACCTTTCAGACGGGGGAACCTCTCCAACACACCGTCCAGCACCAGTACCGAGACGAACCTCTGTGCCGAGTGGAAGATCACGGTGAGGTCCTTCGAGCCGATCACCTCCACGCCGCCGCGGGCGCTTCGGCGTTCCGGATGACCGTCGTTCATCCACTCGTCGGGAACGGCAAGCGACGAACTGCCGACGTGCAGGATGAACGGCGTGGCCGATTCCGCAAGGCGCCGCCAGATGGGATCGTGCAGCGGGTGGCCGGGGGAGCGGCCACCGGGGGCGCGGGACGGAATCCAGATCGCCCCGAGGCCCAGGCGAAGGGCTTCGTCGATGAGCACCAGGGCGGCGTCGGGATCGTCGAGTGGAGCCAGACCGACGCCGATCAGGCGTGAATCGCCTTGTGAGAACTCCGCCATGGAGCGGTTGTGGGCCGCCGCCGCGGCTCGGCGGACATCGGGGTCGGGCTCATTGAAGACCTTGGTGGCGCAGAACGAGGAGAACACCACCTGGCGTTCGAAACCCAGGAGATCCAGCGCCAGGCCGCGTTCCTTGCCGTTGAAGGCACCGAGCGCATCATGCCACTTCGGACCGCGAGTCAGACGATCGCCGAGCGCGACCCGTTCGGCGACAGTCTCGGGCGTGTGGCCTGCCGAGCCGTGGTAGGACCGCATGGTTTCGCCGACGTCGGCAAGCCGGATTTCGTTGAGCGTCGGAATGCGGTCGCGCATGGAACGCTCGACGTTCCTGGCTAGGAAGTCCGGCAGCTCCATCAGATGGCTGTCGGCATCGAGGACGACCGGCACACCGGGTGCGGCACTCGACGCGTAGGTCATGAGATCCTCAGGGCAGAACGACGACGGCGTGTCCGGGGCAGGTCGCACCGCCGTCCTGATTGACGACGTTGATGTCCAGGCGAAGCCGGTTCTCGCCGTCCACGCAGGATTTCTCGGTGACCTCGCCGACCACCGTCAGCACGTCGTTCTTCTGGTTGATCGCCCGGTACTGGCAGCCGACCTCCCGGACGATTCCCTCGTCGCCGATCCAGTCGTGCAGCGCATTGACGATGTAGGCGTAGCGCAGGTTGCCCATGCCGAAGGCGCCTTCCTCGTTGCCGGCGCGCCGCCCGGCTTCGTCGTCCATATGGAAAGGAACGAATTCCTCGTTGACCGCAGCATAGCGGTTCCACTCCGCGAAGCCGGTGCGGCGAGACCACTCCGGGAGCTTGTCGCCGACGTCTACGCTGTCGAAGTCGATGGCCATGGTCCGTTGTCTCCGTCAATAACGGATTCCGATCGAGAATCGCGTCCTCACCAGTTCGTCGTCCTGGTTGCGCCACTCGATCTCGTTGCGTACGTACAGAGTATGGCCCAGCCTGCCTTCGCGTTCCCACCAGTCCACCAGCCGACTGCGGGCGCCGATCACGTCACCGGGTCGCATGGGTACCCCGTAGGTGTCCGTCTGACCACCATTCATGCCGGTGAGCGGCTTGCCGTCGGGCCGTCGCCCGGACAGACCCGGGGTCCCGCCGCCGCGAGGTCGTTCGACCGGCCAGGCGAAGGGATTGAAGTCGGGCGGCGCCACGATGCCGCCCCATTGGGTGGTGGCCGCGTACTCGGAATCCCAGTAGATCCGCGGCGGCTGTTGGGGATAGTACGTGGCCATGGCCCACCGCCGAATGTCGGTTGCGGTGATCGGCGGCGCGGTACGGCTCTGACCCCACCGGCCCTGGGCGGCGCGCATCTCGTCGGTGACGTAGGTCACAGGATCGCTGCTCATGCGGCGAATATCGCGCAGGCGCCCCGACGGGTCAACGGATCACGTTTGAGCATGCGGGTCATCCCCCACCGTGTCCCTTGTCGATCCGCCGGAGTTCGGGAAACCACAGGCCGAGGGCGACCATCGAGACCGCCATCAGCAAGGCGCTGCCCAGGAGGGCGGGGGCGATGCCGACGACCTCCGCCGCACCGGCGATGGGAATCATGCCGAGCGGCATGACGCCGAAGCTCATCATCATGATCGCCATGACACGGCCGCGGACCTCCGGCGCGATGGCCAGCGTCACCACGCTCATGTTGAGAGAGCCCGCCACCGAGCCGAAGGCGCCTGTGACGACGCCGAACCCGGCCGCGATCATGAGCGTTGGCGACAGGGCGAAGCCGACGATGCCGAGCGCCCACAGGTAGCACCCCGCGAACATCACCCGGCCTTTGCTCCCGATGTCGCCCAGGCGGGCAAGCGCGAGGGATCCCGCCAGCGAACCGACACCCATGGCCGTCATCAGATAGCCGAGGCTCTGGGGATTGCCGTCGAGGATCTCCTTGTTGAACACCGGTGCCAGGAACGATGGCGCGAAGCCGAACATCATCGGCACGATGCCCATGATGAGCAGGCCAAGGACGAGCCGCTCCCGGCGCATGTAGCGGAATCCCTCGGCGATGTCCTCCAGCGCGTTGGCTCCCGGACGTCGAGTGGGTGTCCCCTGGTAGTCGAGCATCGCCGTCGCCACCACGGAGACCAGGTACATGGCGGCGATCACGAACAGCACGATGCCGACACCACTGGTCGAGGTGTTGTCGCCACCGGCGAACCAGGCGATCAGCCAACCGGCCAATGCGGGTCCTGCGACCCGCGACATCGAGTACGTGGCGCTCTGTAGGGCCATGGCGTTGACCATGGTCTCTTGCGGCACGATCTCGGGCACGACGGCCGCGCGTGCGGGCATGGAGAACGACATCACCGTGCCGTTGAACAGCCCGAAGTAGATGAAATGCCAGAACGTCACGTCTCCGCGGTAGACGATGACGGCGAAAGCTACCGTGGCCATCGCGTTGACGAACTGCGCGGCGACCATAATGGGCTTTTTGCGCACCCGGTCCGCGATGACGCCGCCCCACAGGGAGAAGACGAGGGAGGGCAGCATGAACGACAGCACGACCCAAGTGAGTGCCAGGGGGGATTCCGTGATGTCGTAGATCAGCCATCCACGGGCAACCATCTGCATCTGCATGGCGAACGCGGCGATGAGATTGGCGATCCACAGCAGGCGGAAGTCCGGAATCGCCAGGGCCTGGAACATCCCCGCCCGGCTTCGCAGGCTCGCCGGGGGCGTGGTGGCGGCCGAACCACCGATCACGGATGCCGGAGCGGACGCTTCTCGCCGATCGAGTGGTGGTCGCTTGGTGGTATCGATCGAGAGCTGACCCGCTGGCGTTCCAACGGGTCATGTTACGCCATCGCAAACCAGCGCAGCCCGACGGCCACGTTGGATGATCCCGAGGCGCACGCGGGGCGAACCGTGATTGTCGAAGGCAAGGTCGACAAGGTCTGCCGGATGAAGGGTTGTGCCCGTCGGGGGCGACGGGCAGCTTCCCCTACCGGTTGAGGAACGCCTTGACGTCTTCCTGCGCGTGGTAGCGCTCGGGTATTGGGAAGCGGAAGATCCGCGCGGCGTTGAGACCGAGGATCTTGGCCCGTTCCCCGTCGGTGAGCTGGCCCATGGTCCGCTCGATGGCTGCCGCCGAGTGCGGCCAGGTGCCCTCGTGGTGGGGGTAGTCGTTGGCCCATAGGAAGTTGCCGACGAGGTCGTGCTCGCGGGCGAGGTCGAGTCCCGGCTTGTCCTCTTGGAAAGTGGCGAATCCGCACGCGCGGAAATGGTCGCTGGGCATCCGCGCAAGCTTCGGGCGGACGAACATATGGTGCTTGCGGTAGGCCTCGTCGAGCGCCCAGATGGTCCACGGCACCCAGCCGATGCCAGCTTCGACGCTGCCGAAGCGTAGCTCGGGGAACCGCTCCAGGACGCCGGATGCACACAGATTGGCAATGGGTTCCATGGTCGGTGCCAGGGAGTGGACGGCGTAGTTGACCACCGCGCCGCCGTTGCCACGGGAGGTGCGCGGATCGCGGCCCGTGGAGACGTGGAAGGTGATCGGCAGGTCCACCTCCGTGATGCACGCCCACAGCGGATCGAACTCCGGCAGGTTGTAGTTCAAGTGCTCGTGGTCAGGCGGGCCCCAGATCGGTTTGCAGGGCAGCGCCAGGCCGCGGAAGCCGAGTGCGGCCACGCGCTGGATCTCGCGGATGGCGCCGTCGATGTCGGCGGAGGCGATGCAACCCATCGGCGAGAGCCGGTCGTTGTAGTTGCCGAAAACCTCCCACGCCCAATCGTTCCAGACCCGGCACATGGCTTGGCTGAACTCGGCGTCGGGTGTCGCCCAGATGGTGAGCCCCTTGTTGGGGAACAGCACCTCGGCGTCCACGCCGTCCCGGTTGAGATCGGCGAGGCGCTGCTCCGGGGTCTCGCCGGCGCCGTTGCGCAACCGGTCTTCGCCTTCGAACACGATGTTGCGGATGCGGACCGGCCGGAAACCTTCGGTCTTCTGGTACTTGCGGCCCTCGGCGTCGACGGCGACGCCGGGCAGGCGGTCGCGGTACGCCGCGTCGATGCGCGTACGCCAGAGGTCGGCGGGTTCCTGGACGTGGCCGTCCGTGGACACCATGAAGTACTTGTTCGGGTCGTCGGCGCGGGCGGTGCGGGTCCAGCCAGCGATCCCGGGCGTGTCCAGGCGCCAAGCGTTGTTCTCGTCGGGTGCGCTCGATTGCGTTGCCAACAGAATGCCTCCCCTAGGTGGATCGGCTACTGTAGCTCAATGAGCGGTAGTTGGGAGAGTTGGCATGGATCCCCTGGAAGTCGTCCACTTCTGGCTCGGCACCGCCCCGGAGGACGTCGCGGCGGTAAACGCCGCGTCCGAGCGGTGGTATGCAGCCGACGATGAATTCGATGCCCAAGTCCGGGACCGTTTCGGCGTGGCCATCCGGCGGGCGCGCAAAGGCGCGTTCCGGGACTGGGAGGACACGCCGCACGGGACACTCGGGCTGGTGATCCTGCTCGATCAGCTGAGTCGCAACGCCTACCGGGGAACGCCGGAGGCCTTCGCCGGCGATACTCGGGCTCTCGCGGTCGCGACGTCGGCGGTCGAGAGCCGCCTCGACCGCGAGCTGGGCTGTGCCGGCCGCACGTTTCTCTACCACCCTTTTGAGCACAGCGAGGATCCCGCGGACCAGGAGCGCTCGGTGCGGCTCTTCGAATCGCTGGTCGAGGAGGTTCCGGACCAGTGGCGACAGTTCGCGGCGGACTTCGTTCCCTACGCCCATGCCCATCGGGACGTGATCGCGCGATTCGGCCGCTTCCCCCACCGCAACGCGATCCTGGGCCGCAATAGCACGCCCGAAGAAATCGCGTACCTGCGCGCCGGAGGTGGGTTCTGATGACACCGGACCCATTAGGCATGGCCGATTTCTCACGTCGAGCATGGTGAACCGCCTACATCGATCCGTCCGCCCCGCAAGTACAGTTCGCCCATGGTGTCGTCCACTCTTCGCGGAAGGAACCACAAGGGTATGATCGAATCCATTGAGATCGCTCCAACGACGATGTCACGGGTCGATGAGCCAAAACGCCGGCGTCTGACGGTGGATGACTTCGCGAAGATGTGTGAGGCGGGAATCCTCACCTCCGACGACCGTGTCGAACTGATCGACGGAGAACTCATCGAAATGCCGCCAATGGGGCCGCCGCACGCTGGG
Source organism: Gammaproteobacteria bacterium (assembly GCA_009839505.1). Taxonomy (GTDB): domain Bacteria; phylum Pseudomonadota; class Gammaproteobacteria; order Pseudomonadales; family Azotimanducaceae; genus VXYL01. Next base: position 54,745 of record VXPO01000008.1, on the reverse strand, counting down.
ATCGTGAACCATCTGGCCAAGGTCCTGATCCTGCGTCTCGGGGATGAGGCCGATCTGCGCGTTCAATCGTCAGTTCTGCTGTCCAGGTTCACCCAACCGGAGCCGGATCTGGCGATCGTCCGTCCGGACTCGGCTGCGTATATGCTGCGCCACCCGCAACCGGCCGACATCCTCGTTGCCATCGAGGTCGCCGACTCGTCGTTGCGTTACGACCGGCAAGAGAAAATGCCGCGCTATGCCGCAGCGGGGGTTCCAGAGGCATGGCTTGTGGACGTCCGGGCGCGGACGATCACGGTGTATACCGGACCAAGCGCGGACGGCTATGAAACATCGCGGACCTTGGCATGGACGGAGGAGCTGGTCGCGACGGCGGTTCCGGGACTCAGTCTCGTGTTCGAGGAGATTCTTCCGGAGGCGCTCTTTCCGGCAGTTTGACTGACCGCGAGGGCTTGGCTAGTCGTTGTACTTCCAGTTGCCGTGGAACCCGTACGGCACGCGGTGGGGCAGTTCCGCGCAGGCGACCGGGCCGTCGGCGAGGTTCCCGGCATCGAACACGGCGAGGTCGCTGCGGCTCTCCCGCCTACGATGGACGATGCTCATGAGGTAGCCGTCGCCCTCCTGGGCGTCCGGTGATCGGGGCACGAACACCGGCTCGCCGGTGGTGTCTCCCTCCGGCAGGACGTACTGGGTGCGGCACCCGGTGGTGAAGTCGTGACGGGCGATGGCGTCGAAGCTGATGTCACCGCCCCCGTTGACGGCTGCGGCGTAGAATCCCACGCGGTAGTCGGTGCCCGCGAAGCGTTCGTCGAGGCGTGGGAACTCGCCGCGCACGTCGTCTAGGAACCGGCGTTCCATGCCGTTGGAGTTTGCCGCGAGGTCGATCACCCACTCCGTGAGACGGGAGTCGCCGGGTTCGTTCGACGTGCCGTCGACGTTGGGGAACAGCGGCGCCTTGTCGAACTGCATCACGTGGGCGACGATCCGGTCGCCGTCGGTGTAGGCGTTCATCGGGTGGAAGACGTAGCACGGGTCGGTCTCGAACCAGCGGATGTCCGTCACCGAGCCGTCGCGCCTCATCACACCGACGTGCGTGCCCTTGTCCGGCTCCCAGGCGAACGGCGGTCCTCCCGCCATGGCGCGCTCGAGGCTCCCGGTAAGCGGAAACACGGGGAAGACGACGTGTTCGGACGTCACGATGAAGTCGTGCATCATGCTCGTGAAGGGTGCTTCGAAGCGCTCCGAGCGCGTCAGCGCGCCACCGGCGTTGACGGTCTGGTAGCTGACGTCCGGGCTGAACAGACCCGAGGCCATGTAGCCGAAGAACAGCATCTCACCTGACTGGGGATCGATCTTGGGATGGGCCGTCATGGGACCTTCGAACCCCTCGCCAAACCGCCAGGCGCCCTTGGAGTCCAGGGTCTCCGGGTCGATCTCGAACGGCGCATGGGCTTCCTCCAGGGCGAGCAGCCTGCCGCCATGCCAAACGACGTTGGTGTTGGCGAGCCCGTCGCGCTCGGCGCCCGCGGCAACCGGATCGTTGACCACCGGGTTGAACGGATCGATCAGGTTGCGTCCCTCGCGCCGCTCGACGTTCCACTTCCCCGTGCGTACCCAACGATTGCGGTAGCGCACGCGGCCATCCTGGATGCGGAACATGTGCAGCATCCCGTCGCCCGCGAACCAGTGGTAGTCGCCCATGGGTGGGAACTGGGGATCCGGGCCGTTGCGGTAGTAGGTGATGTCGAGGTCGCGGGGCAGCTCGCCGCGTACGGTCACGTCGTCGATGTCGCACTCCATGCGCAGCGGCGCGAAGTTTCCGCGGAGTTGGGGATGGTCGGGGTAGGGAGCAGTCACGATTCTTCGTTGCCCGGCTGTGGATGGCTACGAACTGTAGCTCAACCACGCCGGAAAACGAGCATGACTGTCACGACTCGTCCGCGGAGTAGCTCAATGCTCCCATGTCCCACACCTGCACGGGCGAGAACGCCGCGCGGCCGCCTTCGGCGAACAGCCGGGTGTAGCGGCTACCCGCCAAGGTGGGATAGATCCGGCCCGTGAGCGCCAGGCGGTCGTTGGCGTAGATCTCGATGATCGAGGCGTCCAGGAATACCGTGAGCCGCAGCGTGTCGTCCTGTTCAAGCATGCAGGGCGCGGTCTGAACTGCCACATCGCGTGGAGGCGGATCCTTCGCATAGATTGGGAAGCTCCGGAACACCGCGGGGTCGAGGCTCGAACGTGTCGAGTCGATGGCCAGCGTGCGAGCCACGGCGTCGTACACGATGCGGGTCTCTTCGATGCGGTTGGGGGCGGCGCGGACACTCAGTCCCATCCGCCGAGCGCCCCGTGGCTGGATGGCAACTCGAAGCTCCAGGCAGTCGCCCGCCAATTCGGGGCAAAGCCGCTCGGCGGCGTCGAGTTCCATCGCCTCGGTTTCGCGGTGGTCGCGGCGCAGCAGTTCGAGTTCACGCGCCGGTTCGATCATCAGCGCGCCCGGGCTTGTGGCCGTGAGTACGCGGGGCAGGGTCATGGTCGCGAACGGGTCGGTTCCGCGTTGGCGTTGGGGTGTTGCCCAGGCCCAGACGAGACGCCGCCCCATGCCGTCCTCTAGCGACTCAGGCGCAAAGCACGCACCACCCGGATAGTTCATGCGGTGGTGGCTGTCGGGGATGAACGTGCCCGCCTGGTAGCGCCCGAGGTAGTACCGGGCACCCCGGGGGTGGCTGATGCAAAGCAGGACATGCTGGTCGCCGAGTCTGAAGAAGTCGGGGCAGGCGCAGTCCTCGTTGGCGTCCGTCCAGTTGGGGTTCGGGTTGTAGAACGGTCGCTGATACTCCCAATGTTCCAGATCGTCGGAGGTGAACAGGTAGGCGGTGTCGCGGATGTCGTGGGGTTTGACGCGGCCACCCAGGATGACGTGGTAAACACCGTCAGTGAGCCACGCGTGGGGATCGAAGACGCGGTACACGTCGAAGTCCGGATCGCCTCGCTTCGGTTCGACGATCACCGGGTTGGCGGGATGCCGCCGCCAGTGCAGCAGTTCGTCGTCTTCGGCGAAGGCGATGCATATCCCGGCCCGGACCCCGTAGTAGACGAGGGCGGGGACGCCTTCCCGCGTGACCAATGCGCAACCGGAGTAGATGCCCTGTTCCGGGACGTCGGGTTCCGGCTTCAGTGCCGGCGGATGGAGCCGCCAGTGCACCAGGTCGCGGCTCGACGCATGGCCCCAGCAGTCGCGACCGCGGGTGAGCGTGGGGTCCTGGTAGATGTAGAAGAGGTGATAGCGCCCCCGCCAGAACAGGCAGCCGTTGGGATCGAATGGCACGCACGGGCCCTCGGGCGCCACGAAGTGATAGCGCGGTACGTGGCGATCTTTGCGATGGCTCTCGTTCAATCGAGCGCTTCTTTACGGTATTTTCGCTCGGGGAGAGGGAGTCTAAGCCCAAGTGGAACAAGAAGGGGCGCTAACCGGCCTCAAAGTCCTCGACGTGGCCGGCACCATTGCCAGCGGCTATTGCGGCAAGCTGTTCGCGGATCACGGCGCCGACGTCGTCAACGTCGAGCCGCCCGATGGCGGCTTCCCGACGCGCCGTGAGCCGCCGTTCATCCCGGGCGTCGCGGCTCCCGAGAGCAGCGCCTTGCACGCCTATCTCAGCACCAACAAGCACAGCGTCGCACTTGCCGTGGAGAGCGAACCGGAGCGACTGGCCGCCTTGGCGGAGGGCTGTGCCGTCGTCCTCGACGCGGGACGGTTCGACTGCGGGGACTTCTCGACGGCCGCGCCGGACGTCGTCGTGTCGACCATCACCTGGTTCGGTCGCCATGGCCCGTATGCCGGCTTCAACGGCAGCGGCAGCGTCTGCTGGTCTCTCGTCGGGATGGTCAGGAACGTCGGTCCGGAGGAAGGGCCGCCCCTGGTGCCGGCGGGCTGCGGCGCGGAGATCGTCGGCGGCCTGACCGCGTACATCGGCACGTTGGGGCAGGTCGTTGCGAGACGGATGGGGAATACCGGTGGGCCGGTGCGCCTGGATACGAGTATCCACGAAGCCAATCTGTGCTTCACCGAAGTCGGCGGGGTCGGCGGCTACCGCAGCGGTCGCCGCGGCAAGCGTCTCGGCATCAACCGCTTCGCGCCCACCTATCCATTGGGGGTCTACGCCTGCGCCGACGGCTGGCTCGGCGTGACGGCGCTAACCCCGCGGCAGTGGAAGAACTTCTGCCTCCTGCTGGCCATGGATCCGTATGCGGACGAACCGGCCTACCAGACGGCGATCGGCCGATTGATGGACTACGACACGCTGGAACCGATCATCCGGCAGCGTGCCCTCAAACGCTCGGCAGCGGAACTCGTCGATCGCGGGCAGGCGCTGCGCATACCCTTGGCTCCCGTGCCGACCATGGAGGAGCTCTTCGGCGTGGACCAATACGTCGCCCGGGGTGCGTTTGCCGAGATCCAATGCGACGGCGTCGCGTTCCAGGCACCGGTTACGCCGTTCCGTCTGTTCGCGAATCCGGCGGCACGGGGCGGCCGGGTGGCGAAACTCGGCGAGTCCAATGCGGAGCGACTGGCATGAGCCGCCCGGGACTCCTGGCGGGTCTGCGCGTCGTGGATCTCTCCATGGGCTGGGCGGGCCCGCTCGCCGCCCGTCACTTGGCGGACATGGGTGCGGACGTGATCAAGGTCGAGGGCTGCGTGCGCTTCGATTGGTGGCGGGGCTGGGAGGCGACCCAGGAGTGGATCGACGACCACGGCGCCGAGAAGAATCCGGCCTTCAACATGGTCAACCGCAACAAGCGGGATCTGACGCTCGACCTGTCGTCGCCAGCCGGCAGCGACCTGCTGAAGCGGCTGGTTGCGATCTCGGACGTCGTGGTCGAGAACTACTCGGCGGGGGTGCTGCCGAAGCTGGGTCTCGACTACGACGTTCTGTCGAAGGTGAACCCGTCACTGGTGATGATTTCCATGCCGGCGTTCGGCACGAGTGGCCCCTGGTCGAGCTATCGTGCGTACGGTTCGACCGTGGAGCAGGCGTCAGGCCTGCCGCATCTCTCGGGCGAAGCCGACTATCCGCCGACCATGGTGCACGTTGCCCTCGGCGACTCCGTCGGCGGCTTGAACGGTGCGGCGGCGTTGCTGACGGCGCTGTACAACAAGCACCGCACGGGTCAGGGCCAATACCTCGACCTGTCGCAGTCGGAAGGCCTTTTCCCGCTCGGCGCCGAGGGCATTCTTGCCCAGGCAGTGAACGGCGAGCCGCCCGAGCGCCTCGGCAACCGCTCAACGCGCCATGCGCCCCACGGCGTCTATCCCTGTGTCGGCGAGGATGAGTGGATTGCCATCTGCATCCGCTCCGAGGACGAGTGGAAGGCGTTCGCCGCTTTCGCAGAGGTCGATGGCTTCGGCCATGTCGACGATCGCCTAGGTCGAGTCGAGGAACTCGACCGCGCCGTGGCCGACTTCACGTCGGGTCAGGTGGCCGAAGTGCTCATGCTGGAACTGCAGCAACGTGGCATCGCCGCCGGTCACGTGTCCAGCGGCTTGGAACTCGGTACCGATCCGCATCTCGTTGCCCGCGGCTTCTGGAAGTTGATGGAGCGCGACCACGTTGGTGTCCTACCGCATCCGGCGCCCCCGTACCGGGTCGGCGAGGAACCGTTCGACATCGACCGACCCGCACCTACCCTGGGCCAGCACAGCCGGGAAGTGCTGACCGAACTCCTCGGTTTGACCGACGCCGAAGTGGACGACCTGGAACACCGGGGAATAGTCGGCACCAAACCCCGCCTAGATTCATGAACGCGCCGCTGGACGGCATCCGCGTCATCGACGCCACCACGCGCTGGGGAGAACTTGCCGGTCGCGTGCTGGCGGAACTGGGTGCGCAGGTGTTCAAGGTGGAGCCGCCGGGCGGTTGCGAGTCTCGCCGGCTCGGCCCTTTTGCGGAGAGCGCAAGGGACGAGAGGCCGCTCGGCGAAGGCGAGTCGCTCTACTGGGCGTGCGTCGGCGCGGGCAAAGAGAGCATCGTCGCCGACGATGTGGAACCTCTCCTCGCAGACGCGGACGTGTTCATCGAGTCCGGACGCCACGGCGACTTCTCGGCAGCGCATCCGCACCTCGTTCATGTTTCGGTCACCCCGTTCGGCTGCACCGGACCCATGGCGGCAATGCCCGCCGCCGAAGTTACGGTCGAGGCGGCGGGAGGGCTGGTTGGCCTGCAGGGCGACGGCGACCGGGCGCCCCTGCCCATGGGCGCCATGCCCCAGGCCGCCTTCCATGCGGGTGTGCAGGCCGCAGCGGATATCCTGGTCGCGCTGTACGAGCGAGACCAGTCCGGTCTCGGCCAGCACCTCGACGTGTCCGCCCAGGCCTGCGTGGTGTGGACGTTGATGAACGCCACGGGCTATCCGCCGAACACGGGCCGCAACCCGCCCTTCAGCAGCGAGTACCGCGGCCAGGTTCCGCAGGCGTCGACCGAGGCGCCCCGATTGCGCCTCCCGGGCCTCGTCTCCTGCCGGGACGGCCTGATACAGGTGCGGTTTCAGATGCGGGTCATCGGCGAGCGCACGTTCGATGCCCTGTTGCGGTGGGTGGAGGCGTCCAATGGCGATGTTCCCGAGTCCGTCCGAGGACTCGACCTGAATGCCTGGATGGCAGCGCTGCGCGATGGCGAGTTGGACCTCGAAGCGGCGCAGACGGCCGCGGATCTGATCGTCGAACTACTGGCCACGAGGACCAAGCAGGAGATCCAGCAGTTCTCGGCCAACCACGGCCTGACGCTGGCGGCGATCCACACGGTCCCCGACCTGCTCTGCGATCCTCATCTCGCCGACCGCGGATTCTGGGTGGAAACTGATCACGATGGCGGTGGATCGGGGCTGATTCACGCCGGACCGTTCGCCCGCATGTCGGGCACGCCCCTTCGGCTGGACCGCGACGCACCCGCCTTGGGATCGTCCCCGCCGCCGCCGCCTCGGCGTCCGACAGCTGGCGTACGCCGGTCCAAGGACGCTCCCTTCGCCGGACTCAAGGTGGCCGACTTCAGTTGGGTGGGTGTCGGGCCGATGATCGGCAAGGCCCTGGCGGACCACGGCGCGACTGTGGTGCGCATCGAGTCCGCAAGCCGCGTTGACCTGCTGCGCACGGTGCCGCCGTTCAAGGACGGCGAGCCCGGCGTGGACCGCGCCCAGTTCATGGCCAACTTCAACACCTCCAAGCTCGGCATGACGGTAGACCTGAAGAACCCGCAGGGCCGACGGCTCGCGCGGCGCATGGCGGACTGGGCCGACGTCGTGCTGGAGAGCTATTCCCCCGGAACCATGGGTCGATTCGGGCTGGACTGGGACACGTTGTCGGCCGACCGCGACGACCTGGTCATGCTGTCCACATCGATCCGCGGTCAGACGGGGCGGGAGAGGGGTTATTCGGGATACGGCGGCCAGGGCGCCTGCATCTCGGGCTTGTACGAACTCGTCGGCTGGCCCGACCGCGACCCCTGTGGTCCCTGGGGGGCCTATACGGATTTCATTACCCCGCGCTACGGGGTCTGCGCCGTGGTCGCGGCGTTGATGCACCGTCGGCGCACGGGCCTCGGTCAACACATCGATCTCGCCCAGGTGGAGTGCGGCATCCGCTTCCTCGAACCGCTGATCCTCGACTACGTGGTGAACGGCCACGTGGCGGCGCGCTTGGGCCAAGGGTCGCCGAGCCTCGATCCGCACGGCGTATTCGCGTGTGCCGGTGAACAGCGCTACCTGGCCATCGGCGTGGAGACGGAGCCAGAACGCCACGCCCTGGCCGGAGTCATCGGCGAAGCGTCGCTTGCGGACTGGTGTCTTGACCGCGAGGCTTTTCATGCGGCCGACATCCTTCGGAACGCCGGCGTGCCGGCCTACGTCGTGATGCGCCCCAGCGATCTCTACGAGGATCCACAGCTTGAGCATCGTGGCTTCTTCGTCACCCTCGACCACTCGGTCATGGGACCGACGCCCTACGATGGTCCGGCGACGATTTACTCCCGCACGCCCCAGCGGCTCCGCTCCGCGGCGCCGTGCCTCGGCCAGCACAACGATCAGGTGCTTCGGGAGTGTTTGGGATTCGAGGACCAGGAGATCGAGCGACTTCGTGAGGCCGGCGCGCTGGGGTAGCAGTCACGTCTCCATTGGATTGCCGGGATCAGTGATCCACTCGCTCCATGAGCCGGGGTACAACGCGGGTTCGCTTAGCCCCGCGTGGACCATGGCGAGCACGTTGTGCGCGGCGGTCACACCGGACCCGCAATAGCACACCACGGGCTTGCCGCCTTCGCCAGCCAGCAGGGTCCCAAACTGCTCGCGCAGTGAGGCCGAGTCGAGAAAGCGCCCGTCGGCGGCCAGATTGTTCTGGAACGGGGCGTTTAGAGCGCCGGCGATGTGGCCGGCCTTGGGGTCGATGGTCTCGTTGTGGCCGTGGAACCGGTCGTTGGCGCGGGCGTCGAGCAGCGTCCGGGTTCCGCCATGCACATGTTCGCGGACTTCGGGCATCGTCACGGGCGGGACCGAAACCGCGTCGTCCGGCAACGCTCCCACGGGATGGCTGCCGTTGCGCGCAGCCCAGGCTTGGTAGCCGCCATCGAGGACCGCGACCCGTTGGTGCCCGGTCCACCGGACCATCCACCATAGGCGCGCGGCGAACATGCCCCCGGCGTCGTCGTACGCAACGACCTGGGTAGCGTCGCCCACGCCGTGTGAACGCAGCAACGCGCGAAACGTTCCTTGGTCCGGCAACGGGTGCCGCCCGGTTTTACCAGGCTCGACGGCCCCGGAGAGATCAAGGTCCAGATGCAGGTACGACGCGCCGGGAATGTGCTCTTGCGCGAATTTCCGTGCTCCGGCGTCCGGGTCGGCAAGGTCGAAGCGGCAATCGAATACCCGAACCGAGGAGGGCGGAAGTTCCGCCAGGTTCTGCGCGCCGATCAGGGTCGTGTACATGGGCCGGCTCGGGGGTGGGGTCGTCGAGCGTACCGCAACGGGGGCGAGGGAGGGCGACCACAAGGGTCGCTACGGGACGGTGCCGACGACGTCGTCGCGGAACAGGTCGTCGATCGTTGATGGGCCGAAGCCGAGTTCCGCGAGGATCTCCCGGGTGTGTTCTCCCAAGCGCGGCGGAGGTCGTTCGGCACCGAGTTCCGCGTGCGCAAAACGCCATGGGAAACCGCCGTAGCGGTGCTCACCTAGATCCGGATGTTCCTGCCGGGGAAACCATTCGCGTTCGGCGAATTCGGGGTAGTCGAGAATCTCGAGCACGTCGAGCACCGGGGCCACGGGAACGCCGGCCGCGGCTAGCTCGGCCACGGCCTCGTCGCGTCTGCGTCCACCGGACCAGGCCGCGATGCGCTCGTCGATCTCGTCCTCGGCCGCCCGCCTGTCGACGAACGAGGCGAAACGATTCGCCGAGATCCCCACGATCTGTGCCGCCGCACGCCAGTCTTGGTCGTCGCGGCAGGCCAGGGCGATCCACTGGTCGTCGCCTCGCGCCGGGTAGACGCCGTGGGGTGCCATGTGAGGATGGCGGTTTCCCCAGCGCACGTTGGGCTTGCCCGTGCTCGCCCTCATGACGTCCTCGCCGATGTAGGGCACGGCGGAGGCGATCATCGAACCGGTGACGGCCTGGCCTTCGCCGGTGAGATCGCGGTGCATCAGCGCAAGCAGTGCGCATGCCGCCATCTTGAGCCCGGTAATGGCGTCCATCTGGTAGAAGCCCATCACCATGGGCTGGCCGTCGCGATAGCCGAACAGGGCATCCCACCCGGCCATGGCCTCGATGGTGGCGCCGTTCGCCTTGAAGTCCGCATAGGGGCCGGTCTCGCCGTAGCCCGACCAGGACACCGAGATGATGTCGCCCTTCTGCGCTTCGAGCGCGGCGTGGTCGAGGCCGAACTTGTGCATCACCCGAGGGGTGTAGTTGCTGGTCACGATGTCGGCGGTCCGGACTAGTTCTCGAACCACCTCCAAGCCCCGCTCGTGGTTCAGATCGACGGCGAGGTCGCGCTTGTTGCGGTTGGTGCTCGCGAAGTTGGCACTGGTGTTGACCGGGTTGGCGTTCGGATTGTGGAGCGTCCCCGGAGGCAGCCGCGAGTGGCGCCAGATGTCGGGCCGACGATGACTCTCCACCTTGATCACGTCGGCGCCGAGGTCGGCGAGCATCGTGGTCGCGAACGGTCCGATCCAGGCTTGGGTGAAGTCGACGACCCTCACCCCCTCGAGGGGCCGACGGGAACTCTCGCGACGAGATGCGACCAATCCCGACGTCCGCCATCCCGCGGCTTTGCTGTCGAGCGGCGCAAGCGGCGCCGGTTTGATTCGGCCCATGGTCGCCGGCATCCCGGGATAGGCGGCGGCGCGCTCCGTCGGATCATCGAGCGTTCGGAAGTAGCCGATGGCGCGCATGTGCTCGTTGGCGAGGAGCGCGGTTGGATTTTGGAACAGCCCGATCCGGGCGGCGCCCAGGTCGATCATCGCTTTGAAGAACGCCTCGGCACTGTGGCCTGCGCTGTGCGCGCGAAGGAATTCTCCCATGGCAACGGGGTCTGCGCTGCGTTGCCGAGGCGAGTCGAGGCGGCTTGGTACGGCGTCGCGGGCAACGCCGAGAACCTCCAAAGCCATCGCGAAAGTCGTCTCGTCGGCGAGGTTCAACGATACGCAGCCATCGCCCACGGGAAACAGTCGAACCCCGGTGGCGGGGCCACCGTGGCGTTGATCGGCCCGTCCCGCAATCTGGCTACGGAGGAACGGCGTGATCGACGCGAGCACGTCGAGACCGCTGGTGACCACGCGCTCGACCTCGCCCGTCCGGACCCGCTTGTGCACCGCCGCCAGCGTCGCGCCGAACGCGCTCGCGCCGACGATGTACGCCACCAGGTTGGCCGGCGCGCGCACCGGTTCGCGGTCGGGACTGCCGTTGATGCCGAGATAGCCCGAGGCGGCTTCCAGCAATAACGGCACGGACGGCGTCCCATCGAGGACCCCGTCCTCCGCATAGGGCGCGATCCTGGACACGATGGCGTCGTCGTGGTCGAAGTCCAGGCTGGCCAGCTCCGCGGGCGACTGCGCGGTGAGCACGACATCAGCGCCCTCGGCTTCGGCGGCGTGTTTAATGCGGCGCTTGTTGGCGGCCAGGTAGCGTTCGGTCAAGCTGTCCAAGCCGGCTTCTCCGGGCAACCGGAACACGGCCACGTCCGCTCCCCAAAGGGCGAACTGGAGGCCGCAGTAGGCGACGGACAGGTCGGTACCGACTTGGACAACGCGGAGAGGAATCACCGCCGGCCGCATCGGGGTTGTCGAGTCATCGCTACGAAAAGTAACCTTCCGAAGTCCCCGGCGGCAAGGAGTCGTCATGTCACTGCCTTTCGTAGACGCCGAAGGAAACTTCGCGAACGATCGCTACCGCGGCGTGCGCATGCCGCCTCCCGAGTGGGTGCCGGATGCACAAGAGCGCGGCAGCATGTACCAGCGCCGGCCGATCCGCGTCTACAACGCGCGGTTGCGGGAGCCACCGCCGACCTTGGACGACAACGGTTTCACCCTCGTGGACGCCGGGACTGCCGTCGCCGACCTGCACGACCAACAGGCGGTGACCACCGAGTTCTACGATGAATGCGCCCAGATCGTGCGTCGCGTCACCGGCTGTACCGGAACCCGAGTGATCCAGCACCAGTACCGCAACGGCTACGGTGGCCTGCCTCCGGGAGACCCACGCGGCCACAAGCCCACCGCCAATGGCAGCTTGGGCCAATACGGGGGCACCCACGCCGACATCGGTCCCTACGCCGAGAATCGCTGGGACGAGATCGCCGACGCCCGGCACTGCGCCATGTTCAACGTTTGGCGTAGCACCGACCTCGCGCACGACATCGAGGTCATGCCGCTTGCCCTGTGCGACATGCAGACCGTCGCCTTCGACGACATGGTCGCAGCCGACGCCTGGGGAGGGTTCGAACCGCGCCAGCGACTGGTCAGCTACCGGTTGGCGTACAGCCCGGACCAGCGTTGGTACTACTTCCCGCGCATTACGCCCTCGGAGACACTGGTCTTCAAGCAGTACGACACGCGCCAGGAGGTGGCGAACCTGCGCACCGCCTACCACGGCGCCATCGCCGACCCGACGACACCCGACGACGCACCGTTGCGCGAGACGATCGAGGTGCGTGTGCTCGCGCTATTCGACAAAGAAACCGAACGGGAGTCGAGAAAGGCGAGATTCCAGGCCGAGGTTCCGAGCGCGTTTCCCGACGGCGTGATCTCGGACTGGGCCGCCCGCTAAGCCCGTACCTCGTTAGCTCTTTGCCGAAGCTTGCCTAGCCTGCTGGATTCGCGTCAACAGATCCATCGCGTGCAGCGATTCCGCCTTGCCGTACTGTGGGCATTCACGCAGGTTCGCCGCAAGACAGCGATGCACCGCTTCCGCTTGGTACAGGAAGCCGTGCTGGTTGGGGAACGCCCGCGCCATGGCGACATTGCCGGGTAGGGGGTAGTCGAACCGCTCCTCTGGGGATGCCGCATTGCGGGTCCGGTAGCGTGAAGGCACGCCGTTGGGGGGCGGTACGCGGATGGTGACACTCGTGGGGCAGTGGCCGGGCTGGCCGAGCATGATCCGGCCCTTGGAGCCTGCGATCTCGGTCACCTCGCCGAGTTCGCAGTTGAACGGCGGGAACGTCAGCACCGCGCACCCCCTGTCGCCGTACTCGACGATGGCCGCACCGCCGCGGCGTAGGCCAGCTGCGGTGACGTTGGTCACCTGTGCATCGGCACCGAAGGCCAGCGGCGCCGCCTGGATCGTGTAGATCGGATCGAAGAAGTCCGACTGGACCAGCGACACGTCGCCGATGACGCCGGTCTCGATCGCGTACCGGGCATGCTCCACGGCAGGGAAGAACCGCGTCCACATGGCGTCCTGGAGCATGACGCCCTTCGCCTCGGCGGCGGCGTACATTTCCCGCGCGTCGTCGGCGCTTTCGGCCAACGGCTTTTCGCACAGGACATGCTTGCCGGCCTCGATGGCGAGCAGGCTGTGCTCCTTGTGCAGCCGCGTGATCGTGCCGACGTAGACGATGTCCACGTCGTCGGCCGCGACCATCTCGGTGTAGCTGTCGTAGGCCTTGGGGATGTCCAGGGCGTCGGCGAAGGCCTGCGCGCGGGAGAGTTCGCGTGCCGCCACCGCGGTAACCGAGGCACCCTTGCAGGCGCGCGTGCTCTCGACCCACTGAGCGGATATCGAACCGGCGCCGAGAATGCCCCAGCGCAATGGAAAGGCGACATCCCCCGCCTCAGTGAGGCCACGCCGCACGTCCAGCGGCGTAGCGGGTGGATGGTCGTTCGAAGCCATGCGATCTCCTTCGGTTCAGACGTAGGGCGCGCCCTGCGCCTCGACGTAGAGTGAGTACAACGACTGGGATCCCGTCATGAACAGCCGGTTGCGTTTGACGCCGCCGAAACAGACGTTCGAGACCGCCTCCGGCAGATGGATCTCGCCGATCTTGTCGCCGTCCGGGGCGAATACGTGCACGCCGTCGACGCCGTCCCCACCCCAGCCGGCCGCCGACCAGACGTTGCCGTCGATGTCGACGCGAATGCCGTCGGAACTGCAGTTACCCATGTCGCAGAAGATGCGGCCGTTTGCCAGCGAAGTGCCGTCGACGACATCGAATGCACTGATGGTGCGCGGATGGCCCGGCTTGTGCGAAGCGCCGGTGTCGACGATGTAGAGGATCGAGAAGTCGGGCGAGAACGCCAGCCCGTTGGGCTTGACGAGGCCTTCATCCACCACCGTCGCATCGAGGGTGTCCGGGTCGATCCGGTAGACCCGCTCGGGGAGCTCGAACGGTGCCTTGTGACCCTCGTAGTTGACGTGGATGCCGTAGCCCGGATCGGTGAACCAGATGCCGCCGTCGGCATGGACCACGACGTCGTTGGGTGCGTTCAGGCGCTTGCCGTCGAAGCTGTCCATGAGCGCCGTCACCGTGCCGTCGTGCTCAGTGCGTGTGACCCGACGGGCACCGTGCTCGCAGGTGACCAGCCTGCCCTGGCGGTCGCGGGTGTTGCCGTTGGAGTTGTCGGCGGGTTGGCGGAAGGTGGTGACCTGGCCCGTGATCTCGTCCCAGCGGAGGATGCGGTCGTTGGGAATGTCGCTCCACAGGAGGTAGCGGCCGTCGCCGAACCAGACGGGGCCTTCCGCCCAGCGGCACCCGGTATAGAGCCGCTCGACCGCGGCGCTGCCGAGGACGTACTGGCGAAATCGCCGGTCGAGAACCTTGACGGCGGGATCGGGATAACGGACGGGTTCGTTCCAGTCGCGGCTCACGGCTTCTCCAAGAAATCGAAAGCGAGCAAGTCTAATGGCAATGGTCGCCTCGAACCATGAGGGAAAGGGACATCCACCTTTTGAGGAAAAAGGGACATCCACCCTTGCGGCGTATTGGGACACCCACTTGGCTGCGGATGACCGAGTTGCGCCCGACTTGCGAGGAGCAGGGTGGATGTCCCCTTTCCGTCGTAGGGTGGATGTCCCCTTTCCGTCGCCTTTCCGTCGTAGGGTGGATGTCCCTTTTTCGTATTGGCCGCGTGTTGGACTTCGGCGTAGTAGGCAGCCGATTCGGGGCGAGAATGCGCAGCGTTCTCCAACGCGCCCGAAGGGCGCGCTGGCGTGGCTTGGGCCGCCGGCATTTCGCTACGTTTCGGTAGAATGCCGCGCGTGTCTGACTCCTTCCATCACCGGCTTCGAGAATCCTGGCGGCGATCGGACTCGGCCCTGTGCGTCGGTCTCGATCCACGGTTGGATCGCGTGCCGTCTCCACTGCGGAAAACGACCGAGCCGCTGTTGGCTTTCTGCCGGGAGATCGTCGACGCGACGGCGGATCTGGTGTGCGCCTTCAAGCCACAGATCGCGTACTTCGCGGCGGAACGGGCCGAGGCGGAACTCGAGGCGCTGATCGCCTACATCCACCGGGAGCATCCGGGTATTCCGGTGATCTTGGACGCGAAACGGAACGACATCGGTTCCACGGCGGAACAGTACGCGCGCGAGCTCTTCGATCGCTACGGCGCGGACGCCGCGACGGTCAATCCCTATCTGGGCTGGGACAGCATTGCGCCCTATGCCGACTACGACGGTCGAGGTGTCGTGGTCCTGTGCCTGACGTCCAACCCCGATAGCACTTGGTTGCAGGACCATCCGGCAGGCGACCCGGCGTACCTGCGGGTGGCGGACATGGCGGCGGAGAACGACCGCGGCAACCTCCTCCTGGTGGTCGGTGCCACCTTCCCGAAGCAACTCGGCAAGGTGCGCGAGAGAGCGCCTGCCTTGCCGTTCCTGGTGCCGGGCGTAGGTGCCCAGGGCGGCGATGTTCGCGCGGTGTTCGCCCATGGTCTGGACGCCAATGGGGAGGGCCTCGTCGTCAACGCCTCGCGAAGCATCATCTTCGCCAGCGCGGAACACGACTACGCCGACGCCGCTCGACGGACGGCCGAGGGTCTTCGCGACGAGATGCGGCGTGCGCGGGACGCAGTGACCAAGAACGAATGAACGGAGACCTTGCACATGCCTGACGACACCGGTTCCGCCTGGGCCGACCCCCTGCTGCTGGACGATCAGCTCGACGACGACGAGCGCATGATCCGGGACACGACGCGCCAGTACGCGCACGAGAAGCTCATGACGCGGGTCCTAGAGGCGAATCGGCACGAACGCTTCCACCGCGAAATCATGAACGAGATGGGCGAGTTGGGCCTGCTCGGTGCGACCCTGCCCCCAAAGTACGGCTGTGCGGGTGTCAACTACGTCTCCTACGGGCTCATGGCACGGGAGGTCGAACGCGTCGACTCGGGCTACCGCTCGGCGATGAGCGTGCAGTCATCGCTGGTGATGTACCCCATCCACGCCTACGGCAGCGAGGAGCAGCGCGCCAAGTACCTGCCCAAACTCGCGAGTGGCGAGTGGGTCGGCTGCTTCGGCCTCACCGAGCCGGACCACGGCTCGGATCCGGGGGGCATGACGACACGCGCCGAGCCCGCCGCGGACGGGTTCGTCCTGAACGGCGCCAAGATGTGGATCACCAACGCACCCATCGCCGATGTCGCGGTGATCTGGGCGAAACTCGACGGCCGCATTCGGGGCTTCCTGGTGGACCGCGGCACGCCGGGTTTCTCGACCGCGGCCATCGAAGGCAAGATGAGTCTCAGATCCTCGTCCACCGGCCAGATCGCGCTCGACGACGTGCGCCTTCCCGAGTCCAGCCTGCTCCCCAACGCCTCCGGCTTGAGCGGCCCCTTCGGCTGCCTGAACCGAGCACGGTTCGGCATCGCCTGGGGCGCCATGGGTGCCGCGGAGTTCTGCTGGCACGCCGCCCGGCAATACACCCTGGAGCGCTCGCAGTTCGGTCGTCCGCTGGCGGCCAACCAACTCATCCAGAAGAAGCTTGCCGACATGCAGACCGAGATCGCCTTAGGCCTCCAGGGGTGCGTACGTATGGGCCGACTCATGGACGAGGATCGACTCCCCGTGGAGAGCATCTCCCTGCTCAAGCGCAACAACTGCGGCAAGGCGCTGGACATCGCGCGTACGGCCAGGGACATGCACGGCGCCAACGGCATCTCGGACGAATACCACGTGATCCGCCACGCCATGAACCTGGAGACCGTGAACACCTACGAGGGCACCCACGACATCCACGCGTTGATCCTGGGGCGTGCGCAGACGGGGATTCAGGCGTTCACCGGGTAGTCCGGTCGGCGAAGGTGTACCATTCCGAGCGGCTCCCGAATCGGCGAGAATCTGAAGGTGGCCAATGGACGACACCGAATTCATCGACTTCCAGGTGTTCGGCCCGACACCTGTCGGTTGGGATCCGGCAACACTGCCAAACGAGGTCGTGGACGAGGATGGGACACCCCTCAGGGTGAAGGGGTTCGGTGAGCCGGACCCGCGCGTCCCCGCGCGACGTGTTCCAGACGATCCCGGCGTGGTGGCGTTGCGCGAGCATCTCAAGGCCAACAATGGCATCCGGGGACTCGAGATCTGCGCCCCCGACGAGGTGGAACGTGCCGCGCGAATCTACCGCCGCGACGGTTTCGTCGTGGTCCGGGATGCACTCGACGAAGAGCACCTGGCGCTGTTCCGCGAGGGCTGCGCGCGGCGGCTGAGAGAGATTCTCTCGCACCCGGGTCGAGACGGCCGCAAGTACATGGCGGAGACCGGGCGTCTGCCGCACCGCTACTGCTATGGCACGACCTCCGCTTCGCGGCAGATGATGCACGACCCGGCTTGGACCGCGATGATCGACCTGCCGACCACGACGCCGATCCTGACCGAGATATTTGGCACGGACGACTACCTGGTATGGGGCGGCGGCGGCGATCTCAGCCTGCCCGGTGCCATCGAATACCAGCACCTGCACACGGACGGTGTCGACGCCCAGCCGAAGGGGGCGGCCGCGGAGGCTCGGCTGCGGCACTTCCGTCGCCAGGGCATGGGCATCGACTCGGACAAGCCGTTCGACGAACTCGACTTCCGCACCCAGCGCCTGGTGATGGACCGTACGCCAACCGGCGTCACGATCAACTTCACGATGACCGATCTCACCTGGGAGAACGGCCCGATTCGCGAGATTCCGGGTACCCAGACGGCGACCCAGCCACCGCCCGTGCCGGCTGAGGAACCGGAATGGATGCGCCTGTCGACCCTGGTGGGCGCGCCCGCCGGGTCGGCCATCTTCCGCGACGTGCGGACCTGGCACGGCGCCACCCCCAACCTGTCGCGAGAAGTGCGCGCGCTGCCGAGCATCGAGTACTCGGCAGGCTCGCGCAACGGCTCCGGCTTTCAGAGGACCATGCCCCACGAGATGTGGCAGACCCTCTCTCCCCACGCCCAGCGCATCTGCCGGTTCATCAAGCAGGCACCCGGGATCTGGCCCTACGGCGCGGGCGCCATGCACCCGCTGACCAGCGGTCGGCGCGCCGCCTACCAAGCCGATGCGGGCGACAGGGGGGAGGTTGCGAGCGTGTACACCGACCCCCGTTCGGCGGGAACCGCCATCCGCCTGTTCAACCGGGACCACGACAGCGGCTATTGACCGTGGGTCGTGCGACCAATCGGGTAGGAAGGCACCCCTGCAAGTGACGTAAACTGTCCTCCAGGCGTTGATGGGGAAGGCGCGTGGTACGTCGAGGCCTGTTCACTCTGGTTGTCGCCTGCGCCAGTGCTTCGGGCTGGGCACAACCGAACATCGTCGTCATCCTTGCCGACGATCTCGGCTACGGTGACATCGGCGTCAACGGCGGCGAGGTCATCGCGACGCCGTACATCGATGCCTTGGCCTCGCGGGGCGTACGCCTGACCCAGGGCTACGTCTCGCACCCCGTCTGCAGCCCGTCCCGTGCCGGGCTCATGACGGGCCGCTACCAGCAGCGTCACGGCTGGGAGTTCAACCCGGCGGGGCGCGATACGGCCGCCGGAATGTCGACCGAGGAGCGCACGTTGGCGGACGTCATGCGCACGGCCGGCTACCGCACCGCGCTGGTGGGCAAGTGGCATCTCGGTTCGCAGCCAGAGCATCACCCGGTCAACCGTGGTTTCGACGAGTTCTTCGGCTTCGTGGGCGGAGGGTCCGTCTACATCGACGCAGATGTCCCGGGTGTCGAGTCCTGGGGAGGCCGTAGGGCCGGCCAATCGAACACGATGGTGCGCGGGCTCGACGAGCGGGAGGTGGTCGACGAGTACCTCACCGACCGGTTCACGAACGAGGCGGCGGACTTCATCGAGCGCCATGCCGATACGCCGTTCTTTCTCTTCCTCAGCCACAAGACCCCGCACACGCCGCTTCAGGCCACGGCCAAGTACCTCAACCGGTACCGACACATCGAGGACGACGCGACGCGGGTTTACGCGGCCATGGTGGCCTCTCTCGACGACAGCGTGGGTGCTGTCGTAGCCGCGCTCAACCGCGCGGGACGTCGGGACGACACGCTGATCGTGTTCCTGAGCGACAACGGTTGTGCCGAGTACATCGCGGGTGGTTGTTCGAACTCGCCTTTGCGCGGCCACAAGCGCTATTTCCATGAAGGCGGCGTGCGCGTGCCGTTCATCGTGAGCTGGCCCGATCGGCTGCCCGAGGGCACCATCTTCGACCACCCGGCGTCGGCGCTCGACCTGATGGACACCTTCCTGGCGGCGGCCGGTCGCGATGAAGTCAGCGACGACAGCGCGAATCTCCTGCCCTTCCTCGATGGAACCGACAGCGGGGCACCCCACGACTACCTGTTCTGGCGCGCGGGACCCAGCTTCGCCGTGCGGGACGACCGTTGGAAACTGATTCGCTACAACCGCACGGACTTCGCCCGGGAGGATCTCGATGGTTCCGGTCGTCTGGACCCGCCCGAAGGCGGCTGGCCGACCGATTCGCCCCACGGTCGAGTCACCTTGCTGTACGACCTCGTCAACGACCCGTCGGAGACGGTCAACTACGCGGCGGGCCGTCCCGACGTGGTCGAGCGACTGACCGAAGCGTGGAACGGGTGGAATGCGTTGAATACTTCCGAGGCGATCCTGCCGGCGTACCGCTCAACGCTGGCCGAGTTCCACGGCGAGGTCGTCCAGCTCGTGTTCTAGGGGCACAGCCCCCGGTTGAATCCTTCTGTTCCGTGTTACTCAGGTTGCGCGGCGAGCACTACCCCAATTAGGCTGGACCGTGCAAAGGGAGTGGCTACGACGTCCACGCCTTCCTGCGCGACACGTCTCGAGTCCCTGGTTCGCTAAGGAATAGTCCCACCGAGGGTCGATTGAGGGTTTGATTGGAATATGGGAACGGCAATGAAAGTGGAAGTGGACGGCGCGACGCTGCACGTCGAGGTCGATGGCGATGGCGATGGCGGCGAGGGCAAGCCCGGTCTGCTGCTGTGGCCGCCGGGCCGATGCACCATGCGGGCTTGGGATCATCTGGTCGAGAGGCTCGCAGAACGCTTCCGCGTCGTTCGCATCGACCCCCGAGGCTTCGGCCAGAGTACGCCGACGGCGGACCCGGACAGCCAATACACGTTCGTGCAGTACGCCCAGGACGCCTGCGACGTCCTCGACCACCTCGGCATCGAGCGCTGCCACGTCTGGTCGCAGTCCTGGGGTTCGAGACCCGCCATGGTGTTCTGCGCCTACCACCCGGAGCGCGTGATCTCCGCGGCGCTGTACGCGGCCAACACCGACAAAGCCGACGTGCCGGCGCAACGGGAAGGGACGAAACGCGCCGCAGAGCTACGCCGGCAACAGGGCATCGAACCGACTCCGGTGCCTGCGGGCATCATGGACCACCGTGACCCGGACGCGGCGGCGCGGGCGACCCAGGGACTTCTCGGGTTCGAACTGAAGCCGATGGTCCCGAAGCTCACCATGCCGGTGCTCATCGGCACCGGCGATCATGATCCCAATCTCGTGTCGAGCCGTGTGATCGCGGCCACCGCACCCAACGCCAAGCTGGTCGAACTCCTATGTTGCGGCCACAACGGCATGCTGGAACACCCTGAACTGGCACTCGAGACCTTCCTCCGGTTCCACGACGAGCTAGGGACCTGATCCGGCGTGAAGATTCTCTACCTGATCCGGCACGGCCAGTCGGAGAACAATGCGTTTGCCGCCGAAGCAAGGGCGGACGTTGCCGAGGAGCCCCCGCGCACGGCCGAGCCCAGCCTGACAGCCACGGGCCACGAACAGGCGAAGTGCGTGGCCGGCCACCTTGCGCGTGAGGCGGACAAGACCGACCTCCGGGATGGGTCCGCGGTCGAAGGCGGGCACGGGATTCAGCGCCTCTACACGAGCGCCATGCTCCGCGCGCTGCAGACCACGCAGCCCATCGCGACCGCCTTGGGGCTCAAGCCGGAGATCTGGCTGGACGTCCATGAGGAGGGTGGCATTTGGCTGGACGAGGGCGATGGTCGGGGAGCGGTCGGCCATGCGGGTCTGACCCGCGAAGAGATCGCGAGGCAGTTCCCCGGTTTCGTGCAGCCGGACGCCATCACCGACAACGGCTGGTGGAACCGCCCCTTCGAACGTCGCGCGGAGCTGGTTTCGCGATCCGCCCGGGTTGCGGCGGACGTTCGACGACGGGTGCAAGAGTGGGAGGACCGGGTCGCCATCGTCAGCCACGGCACCTTCATCAGCCTACTCGTTCAGCACCTGTTGTTGGGCCAGTACGTCTCGGACATCCGGTTCAGCAACCACAATACCGGCGTCAGCCGCCTGGACTTCGACGGTGACTCGGTGATGCTGCGCTACCTGAACCGCATCGAGCATCTGCCTGTGGGCCTCGTCACCTGACCGTTTTCACCATGCGACCGGGTGGGGTCATACGTTCGGCTGCCGCGATCTTCTGTTGTGTGCTGCTAGTCGCGGCGTGTTCGGTGCAATCTCCGAGCGAAGGGCGCGGGGCGATGCCGCGTGCTCAAGCATCCGAACACATGCAAGTGGTTTTCGCGCATTTCATATATGGCATTGCGGCACGGAACACGCGCCTGAGGGTAGGCGTAGGCGTTCGATCAGTTCCCGACGGTGCGCGTTTCCTTCGGGTGTGGTTCCCGCAGACCGACCCCGATTCGCCGCCTGAACGCCTCACGGTGACGCTCGACGGACCAGGGGAGTACGAGGCTGAGTCGGGCCCACTGACCGGGCTCAAAAACCTCGGTGCGTACGCGGTCCTCGTCCAATTGACGGCGGACGAGGCGGGGACGACGGTACTCGAAGAGTTGACCCAGAGAGTGCGTTTCCAAGCGCCGCCAATCGATCAAATCCCCCGTCGGTAGCGTAGCCCCGCCCAGACTCCAAGGATTTACGCGACCAGCGTGCTTACTCCAGCGGTGTCGAGGTCGCGGGTCACGAACGACGTCTTCGAGGTCAGGCAGCCGCGGTCGTCGTGCGCGAAGTCCAGCGTCCGCGCCGCGCCGCCCCAACCAGCCCGGCGGTTGTCCGAGCGACTTCTAGCACAAGGTACCGCCCGGACGAGACCCGTTCACGGCCGCTGGGACTTCGGCCACGTGCGTTCGACGATCAGATAGGCGATCAGGCCGCCGCCGGTGGCGAGCATCAGCGTTGATCCCACTGCGCCAAACGAGGGCATAGCAAGGAACAGCAGGTTGAGCGGAACGGTGGCGGCCCATGCTCCCAGAATGTACGCGAGCAGCGAGAGCTTCCTCCAGCGGTGCATCCAGTAGGCTGCGGTCACGCCGAAGAAGAGCAAGTAGACCAGGGAAAACACCGCGTTGAAGGACCACATGAAACGGAAGGACTCGGACAGCAACGTAGACATACCCGTCGTCCAAATCCATACCGCGAGAAACGCCACCACGAGTCGTGGCCAGCGGCCGCGCGGCAAGACGCCGCTCCATTCGCCCGCTATATCAACGGACGCAGGGCGCTGCGGGATCGGGTCGATCACGCGCCGGTGTCCCGGAGCGAAACCCGTTCGTGGCCGCTGGGACTTCGGCCACGTGCGCTCTACGATCAGATAGCCGATCAGACCGCCGACGGTGGCGATGATCATCGAGAATCCGACAGCGCCAAGCGCCCCCATCGCAAGAAACAGCGCGCTGATCGGCACTGCTGTCAACCAGGCCCCGAGAATGTACGCGGGCAGCGAGAGCTTTCCCCGGCGGTGCATCCAGTACGCCACGGACACGCCGAAGAACAGCAGGTAGACCAGGGAAACCACGGCAATGAAGGACCACAAAAAGCCATAGGACTGGAACGTATAGGCCCCGGTCGTCCAAATCCATGCCGCGAGAAACGCCACCACGAGTCGTGGCCAGCGGCCCCGCGGCAAGACCCCGCTCCATTCGCCCGTTTCCGCGCCCATCGCGTCAACCACGCAGGCGACCGCGGACCCGGTCGATCACGCGCCGGTCGACACCCCGCCAATAGAACGGTCCCCCTACGACGTTGGGGAAGCCCCACCAGCCGGTCCCCAGACTGACCGTGCCGATGCGGTAGCCACCCGCGATCAGAACGGGGCCGCGGCGGACCTCTCCGAGATCGAGCGCGTGGTTCCGCAACGTGGCGTTGAGGACGCCGATCTGCCTGCCTGCCGTCCCGTACGCGTAGGCCGTCGCGTCGAGGTCGCCGGTCACGGACGACGTCTTCGAGGTCAGGTTGCCGCGGTCGTCGTACGCGAAGTCCAGCGTCCGCGTCGCGCCGCCCGTCGTCGCCTGCCGGGTCACCGCGCCGCCTGCCAGTCGGCGGACGGGCTGGCGGGCAGCCGGACCCGCGGCTCGGGCAGCTCCACGCCGCGCGCCGCCAGCCAGGCGATGACCTTGTCGCACGCCCGGGCCTCCGTCGTGCCGGGGAACATCAGCGGGCGCTGGAACGCCAGCCGGTCCAGCACGCTGTAGCCGGCGGCGTTGCGCGCCTCGTAGTCCGCGCCGCGCTCCAAGAGCGCCAGCAGGATGTCGTCGCGCACGCCCGCCACCTTCATCGCCACCGTCGTGCCGTGGCGGTTGGGCGCCTCGATGTCCACCCCCGGCGCGTCGAGCAGCGCCCTCACGGCGTTCGGCCACATGCCGATCGGGCTGGCCGACAGCGGCGTGTCGCCCCAGGCGTCGCGCACGTTCGGGTCGCCCCCGTGCGCCAGCGCGGCGTCCAGGTACCGCTCGTCGCTGTAGCGTGCCACGTAGTGCATCTTGGTCCTGCCGTCGTCGTAGAGCACGTTGGGGTCCGCGCCGAGCTCCAGCAGCCGGCGGAAAACGCGCAGGTTCCCCGCCCTGGAAAGCGCGTTGATCCCGCCGATCCCCGACGCGTTGACGTCGGTGTCGGCCGCCACGAGCCGGTCGACGGTGCGCACCCGCCCGCGGCTCGCCGCCTCCGCCAGCGCCCGCGCGGCGGGGTCGGCGAAAATCCTCTCCGGCGTCCACCAGGGCCCGTAGCCGCGCTCCG
This sequence comes from Gammaproteobacteria bacterium, assembly GCA_009839505.1. Taxonomy (GTDB): domain Bacteria; phylum Pseudomonadota; class Gammaproteobacteria; order Pseudomonadales; family Azotimanducaceae; genus VXYL01. The sequence continues at coordinate 30,813 of VXPO01000008.1, read as the reverse complement.
ACTGCTCGGCAACTCGCTTCGGTGCCGCCGGCGGCAGCGTACCTCTGCAGTCCCGCGCGGGCCCGGGCAGCTCCGGCAGGCCGTACTCCCGGCGCCGGAGTACGATCCGGCAGACGAGCTCCTCCTCGTCCAGCGCCGCGTCGGCGACCGCGACGACCCGCCACAGCTTGCCGATGCGCCACAGCCAGAAACCGTCCCAGTCGTCGGGGACGGCGGCCAGACCGGTCGGCCCGCCGGCCGCCTCGCGCCGTACGGTGACGTCGACGTCCTCGCCGAAGCCCCGGCGCACATCCACGTCGGGCAGGCCCTCCTGGCGGCGCCGCTCCGCGATGTAGCCGAGGTGCTTTGGGAGGTTCTTCCGCTGGCTCTCCACCAGTGCCTCGCTGCGCCGCAGCCAGAAGTGGTGCCACGACGCGTAGTAGACGGACGGACGTCTCCCGGCCGCCTCGTCTAGCACATCCATGTCGGTAGACTGACGGAACAGCATCCAGGTCCATGCGTTGTCCGCCCACACGCGGTTGCCCTCGTCGTCGACGGTCCATTCCTCCCGCGGCAGCAGGTTGAGGATTCCGCAGCCCGCCACGGCGAGAATCGCGCAGACGACGGCGGCGCGCGCAACCATCGCCATCGCCTAGAGGTTGTTGCCGCGGTGCACGCAGAACCCGCAGAACAGATCCAGAAACCCCGACGCGAACCTGAACGGGTTCAGCGACGGCGCCAGGAGGCTGAAGACGTCTCCCCGGGGCTGGTTGTAGTCGACATCGGGGAAGACGGACCGCGCGGTCGGGTAGGAGACCACGGGACTGTTCAGGATCACCTTGGAACCATCCGGAAGAGCACCAACGCGGCGCAGGGCGTTCACGACGGTCAGCGTGCCCCCGCTGAAGCCCTTGAGGGTGACCGGGTCCGTGCGCGTGGCGAGATACTCGCCGAGCCGCCCCGCTCGGGGACAAGACCCGTTCATTGCCGCTGGGCCTTCGGCCACGTGCGCTCTACGATCAGATAGCCGATCAGACCGCCGACGGTGGCGACCATCATCAAGAATCCCACAGCGCCAAGCTCCCCCATCGCAAAAAACAGCGCGCTGATCGGCACTGCGGTCGCCCAGGCTCCGAGGATGTACGCGAGCAGCGAGAGCCTCCTCCAGCGGTGCATCCAGTACGCCACGGTCACGCCGAAGAACAGCAGGTAGACCAGGGAAAACACCGTGTAGAAGGGCCACAGGAAGCGGAAGCCCTCGGACGGCAACGTAAACACACCCGTCGTCCATATCCATGCCGCGAAAAACGCCACCACGAGTCGTGGCCAGCGACCCCGCGGCAAGACCCCGCTCCATTCGCCTGTTTCCGCGCCCATCGCGTCAACCACGCAGGCGACCGCGGACCCGGTCGATCACGCGCCGGTCGACACCCCGCCAATAGACCGGTCCCCCTACGATGTTGGGGAAGCCCAACCAGCCGGTTCCCACACTGACCGTGCGGATGCGGTAGCCACCCGCGATCAGAACGGGACCACGGCGGAGCCAGCCGGGATGGAGAGCGTGGTTCTGCAACGTGGCGTTGAGGACACCGATCTGCCTGCCGCTTCGGTCCAGGATCGCGCTAGTAGACACGTCATCTATTCCCATGATGGGAGGGGGAAGGTCGACATCTCCGACATACGGTTCGCCCGGCACGAAGGGACGGGTCTGGTTCTTGTGGACACCGACCGCGTTCAGGGCGTCCACGATGTTCTCCAAGGTGCAGCCAGGCTCGTCGGCGCGGCAGATCTCCGAGGACGTGTGCGCGTAGACGTGGAATCCCGGCCCCACCATGTGTGAGGCGTACCCGCTCGGCCAGAGCCAGGCCGGTACGCGACCGGCATGCTGAGCCGCGCGCTCGACGGACGTGATCCACTCCACGCAGTCGCCCGACAGGCACTCCTCGATCGTGATCTTCGTCTTGAGGTAGGTGTTCAGGCCCGCGTTGCTGAGTCCGCTCGCGATGATCGAGTCGAATCCGCTCAGCTGGTAGACCGGCACGTCCGCCCAGGAGATGTAGTCCCACAGATTTGCCAGGATGACGGCGTTGATGTCGACCGGCGACATCCCCAACGCCATCGCGCCCGGCGGCACCGGCGTCAGGCCGGTCGGGTCGGCGAGCGACAGCGGGCGGTTCAGCACGTACGCGTAGCGGTTGTGGCCCTGGCTCGAATGCGGTGCCGCGACCACCGGGTCCGGCTGCAGGAAGCGCCCCAGGCGCGGATCGTAGACCCGGCCGTTCATGTGCACGAATCCCGTCCGCGACAGCTCCTCGTGGTCGCCGAAGCCGCGCCCGAAGCGTTCCGCCTGCAGCGCCAGCACGTTCGCCCGCGTCGCCGCGCCCGCGTCCGACGACCAGTCCGCCTCGCGGCGCCCGCCGAACGCGTCGAAGCTCGCCGCTGCCAGCGTCGCCGCCGCCGCGCCCGCGCCGTCCGTCACCCGGTCCAGCGAGCCGAGGTGGTCGCGGTGCAGGTACTCGAAGCGCGACCCGGACGTCGCCGACGAACCCGCCGCCGCCGTGCGCCGCACCCGCACCACGCCCGGCGAGGCCCGCACCCGCTGGATCTTCGAATAGCTCCCCGCCGACGGCCGCGTCTCCTCGTAGTCGCCGAGATGCACCGTCAGCGCCGACTTCGAGGTCTCCCCGTCCTTCCACGTCTCCCGGCGCAGGAACCGCGAGCCGTCCGGGCGGTGCCAGAACTCGTCCTTCGCCGTCGGCGACGCCGACGCGCCCACGGTGATCGACACCACCCGGTTGGCGCCGTCGTAGGCCACCGCCGTGTCGTCGCCGGTTGCCGCGTCGTAGCCGGTGACGTTGCCGTTGGCGTCGTGGGACAGCGTCGTCGCGACGCCGTCCAGGGTCGCCCGCGTCAGCCGGTCCGGCTTGCCCGTCGTCCAGTACGTGTACGCCGTCGCGTCGAGGTCGCCGGTCACGGACGACGTCTTCGAGGTCAGGTTGCCGCGGTCGTCGTACGCGAAGTCCAGCGTCCGCGTCGCGCCGCCCGTCGTCGCCTGCCGGGTCGTCCGCGACAGGCCGTCCATCGTGAACGTGTCGGTGAGATCGTCCGGCGTCGCCGCCGTGCCCCGCTTGTCGATGCGCTGGTGGAGCACCGCGTCCTCGCGCCACTTGTATTCGAGGTCCTGAACGCTATTCGGCGCCGCCGCCGTGCCGGTGCGGATGCCCGTCAGCCGGCCCGTGTCGGCGTCGAACGTCCGCACCGTCGCGAAGGCGTTGCCGTTGAACTCCTCGCGGGTCACGTTGCCGAACGCGTCCGCCGCCTTGAATTCGTGCAGCACCGTCGTGCCGTGCTTGACCGCCTTCGGGTGGCCGCGCGCGGTGTAGGTGTTCGTGTAGGTCGTCCCGTCCGGATGGCGCACGGTGCTCGGCCGGCCCGCCGCGTCGTAGCCGAGCGTGCGCGAGTAGCTCGCCGTCAGGACGCCCGTCACGGCGATGCGCGTCGCCACGCCGGTGGGTTTGCCGTCCGCAGCCCGGTACGTGTAGGTCTCCGTGAACGTGCCGTTCGTGGACGAAGCCAGTTCGCCCGTCGCGTTGGTCGGATCCCACGTCCAAGTGTTTGTCACGGTAGGCGAGCAGCCGGAGAAGCAGTCCCGGCGCTGCGTGGGCCGACCGAGGAGGTCGTAGGCGTAGGTGGTCTTCTGGCCCTTGGCGTCGGTCTCGGAGGTCAGCTCCGAGAGTGCGTTGTAGTCGTAGCGCCAGGTACCGAGGGATGCGTCCGTGAGCGTCGTGCGGTGGCCAATCTCGTCGTAGGTCATCGTCGCTGTGGTAACGCCGTCGACTACGACCTTGTCCAGGTTGCCCAGCGCATCGTAGCCGTAGGTCGTGGTGACGGCGTCGTTGCTTCCGTAGTCGTCCACGGTCTCGACGACCCGGCCGAGGACGTCCAGCTTCGTCCGCTTGCGCAGCGTCGCCGACGGGTTCACGGTCTGCTCGGTCGTGTCCACTGTCGTCGTTCCCGCAGTACCGCTACGGTCCGTCTGCACCGTGCCGCCACCCGCGCGGGTCACGATCCGCTGCGTGAAGACCGCGTCGTGGTGGTAGCTCGTGCAGGTCCCAGCCGTTGCGCACCTCGGCGCGGTCCCGGTCGAGAAATACGGCCGCGAGACGTGCTTCAGCCGCCCCTGCTTGTCGTATTCCCGGTGCTGACGGCGCCAGCCGTCGGTCGAGTCGAAGGCCTCCTCGTCGGACACCACCTCGCGCCCGAGCACGTCTAGGTACGCCACGCGGGTTGGCGCTGTCTGCGTCGTACCGTTGGCGACCGTGGTGGTTACCTTCACGGCCTCCTCGGCGTTCGGCACGTTTGGGCAGACGACGCCGGCCGCGCCGCAGCGCTGGTAGGTGGTCGACATCGCCGTCCCGTCAGGTGCCGTCTCGCGAACCCTTCGTCCGAACGCATCGTAACTGATCCTCGATACATCGCTGTTCGGGTCGGTGAGCTGTTTCGGTTCCCCGAAGCGCAGGTCGTAGACGATGTTCACGGTCTGGTACAAGGCGTTGGTCACCGACGAGGGGTAGCGGCTTTCGGTGTACGACCCGTTTGTTGTCGTCCGCGACGTGATCCCGTCGCCGGAGACCGTCTCCCGTGTCACCCGTCCGCGGGTGTCGAACCTGCGGTCCGTGGTCAACGTCAGCGTGGCGTGGCTAGGGAGCCGCGTCGTCGTGTCGACGTTCCGCGTGCCGGCCAGGTAGGTGTGGGTGGTGTCCACAGTCCTCGTGGTCTCGCCGGACGCCGCGTGGGTGACCGTCCGGCGGTTGACCTTGCCGATCGTCCACTCGGTCGTGGTGTTCGTGTTCGTGTAGTTCTCCACCGTGGTCACCGTCTGCTTGACGCTGCCGATGGCGCGGTTCGGCACGTCGCCCCAGACCGTCGCCGTGAACGCCGGATTGGAGACCGTGTTGCCAGTGGTCGAGGTGCTGGTTCGCCGTGTGAGGAATTCGCCGGATTGAACCAGGGCGTTGACGAGTTCCGAGCCGCCGACCACGGTGTTTCCCTCGTAGATCCACCGCGTGGCCCGCGCGAGATAGGGGTACTTCACCGTGTCGCCGTGCATGGCGAGGGCCGCATAGGCGTTTTCCGCTCTCGCGTAGGTCCGGGTGTGGCTGCCATGCGCGTTGTTCAGCACCAGCGCCGCCGCCGTCGACCCGTGGAAGGGCCAGTCCATTCGGGTCTGACGGTAGCTGTACGTTTGCGCCTCTACGTCGCGGATGCGCGTCTCGGGGAAGCCGAGATAGCCCCTGCCCAACGTGCTGCGCTGCGGCGCGCCTTTGTAGCGATAGTGGAAGCTGCGGTTGCCACCCCGGCCGTCGTCGCGCCGAACCTCCGACACCACGACCTGTTTGACGGCCTCGGCAGCCGAGCCGGCGATTAGTGTCCCGAACGGCGTCTCCGTGTAGTTCAGTGCGTGCCGGCTACCGGAAACAGCGCGGTAGCGAAACTCCGTGTCGGCACCGCGTCCATCGGTGACTTTCGATACGCCGATGCCGAAGTCGGTTGGCGCACCGGCCACCGTGACCCACGAGAACGCCAGCGGCGGCAGGCAGGCGTCGAGAACGCCGGCTTCCGTGTAGCCGCACTCTTGGACCTTCTCCAGCCTCGTCCGCCCGGCGACCGTGTTGGAGTCCAGGCGGTATTCCCGTACTTGGGCGCCGTCGAAGTGCACCTCGACGGTGTGCAGGACGGAATTTCGGCGGACCCGGCCCGTTCCGGCCGTGTTGGACCGCAGGTCGTTGCGCGGTCGGTACTTGAAGCGGACTTCGGCGTCGTCGTAGCTCACCGCCTTCGGATTCATCGTGCCGTGGGCGTCGTCGATCTCGTAGGTGACTGTCAACACGTTGCCGAGTTGCTCCAGCCGGTCGAGGCCCCACTGGTAGACCGGGTTTACCGCGAACGACCAGGGGCTTTGGGCGTAGGTCCCGGCGTCGGCCGTGCGGGTACCGCTGGCGCGGCGACGGTCAGCCAGCGGAGACCGCTGACCAGGTTCCTCGAGCGTCCTCGGTGTCTATGGGCAGGTTGCATGGGAACAGCGCCGTACGGCTGTGGAACGACTCGCGCTAGCGAGACGCGCTAACTCGCTTCCCCTTCCTTGCTGTCCTTCCTGTCCTTGATCTCCGGGACGGAGTCCTCGATCAGGTCGAGTGCGCGCTCCCATTCGGGTGCCGGCATCGTGGCCTTCATCTCGCCGAGTTCCGTGTCGCATGCCTTGCGCGCGTCCTCCACCGTACGTTCCGCGTCGTCTTCGAGCGCGTGCACCATGCACTTCGCGTACGTTTCCACCTTGGCCTTGTGCTTGCTGTAGTGGTCGTTCAGCGGCGACTCGTTTGCGCTCGCCGGGATGAATGCGAGCCCGGCGATCAGCACCGATGATGTAAACAAAGCATGTCGGAAGGTCATTTCGAAATCATGGCGGTGTGGATATTCCCACTTTACCGTAAAACGGGGATCGGGGTTGGAGGTTGGAGGCTATTGGGAGGCTGGACGAGGCACTCCATGGCGCAGCAGTTTGTTGTTAAATGTGCGGTTTGCCGTCACTTGGTCGAACCATGAAGATCACCTCGGTCAAAGCGTTCCCCGCCTCGAGTCCAACCACCGTCACCCGCAACTTCGTTTTCGTGAAGGTCGAAACCGACGAGGGTCTTACCGGTTGGGGCGAGTCCACCTGCGGGCCGCTGGCCGCAGCGACCATGGTGGAGGAGTTCGGCAAGGTGATCACCGGGTGCGATCCCATGGAGATCGAGCGCCACTGGCAGACCCTCTACCACCACTTTCACGTGCGCGGCGGCGTCATCCAGATGTGCGCGATCAGCGGCATCGAGATCGCGCTCTGGGACATCAAGGGCCAGGCCTTGGGCGCTCCCGTGTACGAACTACTCGGCGGTCGGGTCCGTGATCGGATCTGGACCTACGGGCGCTGGGACGGCCCGACGCCGGAGCTTGCCGTGCAGAACGCCATGAACCATGTCGAGCAGGGATTGACCGCGCTCAAGGGCGATCCCTTTGAGCATCAGGGCATATTCAGCGACCGAAAGTCCGAGGATCTCGCCGTGGCGAAGATGAAGGCCGTTCGCGAGGCGGTGGGCGACGACGTGGAGTTGCTGGTCGAGGTGCACGGCCGGCTGTCGCCGTCGGACGCCATCCGGGTCGGCAACCGGCTCGAGGAGTTCCGGCCGTTCTACTACGAGGAACCGGTACCTCCGCAGAACCTCGACGCGCTGAAGAAGGTGGCGGACCACGTCAACATCCCAATCGCCACGGGCGAGCGGTTGTTGACCAAGTTCGACTTCGCCGAGCTCTTTCCGCTACATGCCGTCGATCTCATCCAGCCGGACATCGTCCAGGCCGGGGGAATCCTGGAACTCAAGAAGATCGCCGCGATGGCGGAGGCCCACTACGTCGGCATTCAACCGCACAACTGCTACGGACCGTTCGCCACCATCGCGTCGCTGCACCTCGATGCCTGCACGCCGAACTTCCTGATCCAGGAAGGCGGCATCCACGCCTGGTACCAGGATGCCACCACCGGCGACTTTCCGGTTCAGGAGGACGGCTACTTCGCGTTGCCGCCGGGTCCCGGCCTCGGCGTGGCCATGAGCGAGGAGTGGCTGGCGGCGCACCCGTGGGATGACGACGCCCGGCCTTGGCGCCACCGTCAGGGCGCCACGCCCTCGCGGCAAGACATCGAATGGTCGTAGGCGACGCGACCGCTACGCGGTCGCCCCGAGATTTCGCTGCGCGAAATCTCTTGATGGAGGCGATCGTGAGCAAGGTATTCCAAGCAACTGAAGGCGACGCGACCGCTACGCGAAATCTCTTCATCGGGAAGCAATGATGAGCAAGACATTCGAGGCACCGGAAGACGCCTACTTCGAGTTTTTCCGAGCTGATGCGGCGCAGGATGCCGAGGCATGGGCGGCGGTCATGAGCTATCCCCATACCCGCGTGTCGGCGACCGGCCAGAGTCCCTACTACAACACGCCGGAAGACTACGCGGCGCGGGCATCGTGGAAGGATCGGGTTGCCACCGGGTGGGTTCGATCCGTGGGAGTCGACCCGGTCCGTATCCACGAGTCCGCCGACAAGGTGCATCTGGCCGGCGGCTGGACACGCTACAACGCCCAGGACGAACCGATCCTGCGCAATCGGGTCACCTACATCCTCACCCGCATCGAGGGTTCGTGGGGCATCCAGGCGCGTTTCGGCACCGACTCATTCACCGAGGGAGAAGTGGTCGACTCTTCGGCCCCGGTCGGCGTGGTTGCCGCGCACCTAGAGAACTGGGCCGCCGGGGACGCTGCTGCGGCGACCGAGTCGTTTGCCTATCCGTTCACCGATGTCGGAGTAGGGCGGGTCGACCGCTACGGGAACGCGTCGGAAGTCGCCGCCGGCCTCTATGCCGAGACCCCCGGGAAGGTCAACAGCGTTCAGGCCATCCGCGAGGGACGACACGGCATCGTCGCGGCGGCAACCTGGCAGAGTGTCGCCGGTTCGGCGTTCCACGCGGTGTACCTCGTCGCCAAACGCGAACGAGGTTGGCGCCTCGCTGCCGCCTCGGTTATCCCGTAGCGCTACGGCTTGTGCCACCAACTGTCGAGGACGCGCAGGCTGCTCTGGGTCAAGTACTCGAACTCGGCGACATCCTCGTGCTCGGGGCGGCCGAGCTTGTCCCAGTAGAGAAACCGCTCCTCTTCGGGCGTGTTCAGCATCACGTGGTAGAAACTCCATAGCAGAACCCGGTCCAGGGCACGGCACGCGGTTGCCACCTCGTCGATGGACTTCGCCTCCGTGGCCTTCTCGATCAACGCGTCGACCACCGGATCTCGGACACCGGCGAGATTGCCCCCGCCCGTCATGTCGGCGGTCGCGGAGGCGAAGTAGCTGTGCAGTTCGCCGATCGGCGGGTTGAGGATGTCGTGCCCGCGAACGTACGCCTCGAAATTGCGTTCGCGCAGGAAGTTGATGGTGGCGACGTTGTCCATGAGCCGAAGGCGGACGTCGACACCGAGCAGCTTCAGCGACTCGATGTAGGGCAGGAGAATGCGCTGGTTCGCTGGATTCTGGGTGAGGATCTCGAGTTCGAACGGCTCGCCGTTCACGTCGACAAGCCGATCGCCGGCGACGCGCCAGCCGGCTTGGGCGAGCAACTCCCGGGCACGCACCAGTGCCGAACGGTCGTGGCCCGAGGCCGATGACACGGGCAGTTCGAAAGGCTCGGTGAAGACCCGCTCTGGAATCCGGTCCCGGAACGGCTCGAGCAATTCCAGTTCCGCCTTTGTGGGCAGGCCCGTAGCCGCGAACGCCGAATTGGCGAAATAGCTCATCGCGCGTACCTGGGAGCCGTGGTGGAAGACCCGGTTCTGCCACTCGAAGTCCATCGCCAAGGTGAGCGCTTCGCGCACACGGATGTCACGCAGCTTGTCGTGGTCGGTGTTCAGCGCAACGGCGACGCGAGGCCCGATGAACTTCCTCACCAGTCGCGTGTCGCGAATCAGGCGTCCGGCGGCCACGGCCGGCACGTCGTAGGCGGTCGCCCAATGCCGGATGTCGGTTTCGAAGTAGAGGTCGATCAGGCCCTTGCGCAGGCTCTCCCGGGCGACCGTCGCATCGCGGTAGACGTCGTAGTGGATGGCGTCGAAGTTGTACCGACCGCGGTTGATGGGTATGTCGCGTCCCCAATAGTTCTCCACCCGTTCGTAGCGCACGAAGTTGCGATCGAAGTCGGCGATCCGGTAGGGACCGCTCCCCAAGGGAGGATCCAGGGTGGCGGCTGCCGGATCCCGCTCGGCAGGTTCGTAGTAGTGCGCCGGACGAATGCGGAACCAGGTCAGCGCCACCAGGTTGGAGTTGGTGAACTCACGGCGGTGTCGAACCACGAGTTCGCGTGGGCTTATCACGTCGAGAGACTCGAGCCACGGCTCGAAGTAGACCTTGCCGAAGGCCACGGCCAGGGTTTGTTCGAAGGAGAACTTGACGTCGCGACTGGTCACCGGCACGCCGTCGTGCCAGCGCGCCTGCGGGTGCAGGCGTATGTGCAACGACTTCATGTCCGGACTCAGCGCCACCCCGTCCGCGAGCCATCCGTAGAGCCCGGACAGCTCGTCACCGGTCCGGATCAAGAGCCGCTCCTGGGTTCTGCCGAGTCCCGGGGCGTTCGGAACCTCGCTGCCGGGCTGGCCGGAGAAATTCGAGATGTGCATGCCGGTGGACAGCACCAGCGTACCGCCCTTGGGGGCGTCGGGGTTGGCGTACTCGAAGTGCTCGAAGTCGGGGCCGTACTTCAACTCGTGCAGGAGCGAGATGCCGTGTCGGTATTGAACCTCTTCCGCGGCGACGCACCAGGGAGCGGACGCCGTCGCCAGCAAGGCGTACGCGACGACCGACAGTTTGAAACCGTTACTCCGTGATCGATCTGCCAAACCGATCCGCATAGTCGTCGTGCAGCATCTGCTCGTAGCTCGTCATGCCGTCGATGGGGATGTCGATGGGCCGCATGCCCTGGATCGACGACTCGTAGGCGGCCATGGCCATCTCAACGTCCTGGCGACCCCCAAGACCGTACTCGGGCGGCTCGTCGTTCACCGCGGCGTTGGCGATGCTCATGATCTCCTCGGCGTGCCCGACCGACCAGTCGTCGATGGCGCAGTCCGCGTAGGGGTTGTCGTACGTGAGCGGTGGGTCGGTGTGGACGACGATCCGCGACAATACGTCCACATCGTCGACGCGATGGCGTTGGAACTCGACCGGGATGTCGTGCATCTCGCCATCGACCAGTATGCGTAGTGGTAGCTGGGGCCCAAACGGGTCGTGGTCCAGGATCCGGCCGCGGGATCCCGCGATCTGGCAGTAGCGGAGCGTCTCTTCGCCGAGTCGGGAGGTCTCGTAGATGCCGACGGCGCCGTTGTCGAAGTCGACCATGGCGTGGCCCCAGTCCTCGTGGACGAACTCCGGGTCGGGTCGGTACTTCTTCAGGCTCGCGACGATCCGCCGAGGGTCGTTCTGGGCGTAGAGTCGAATCTGCGAGAACCGGTGCGCACCCATGTCCATGAACAGGCCCGAGTAGGAGGTGAACTGCGACACGGGGCGCGACACGCCCTTGGGTTGGACGCTGGCGTCGAAAGGCCGGAACCGTTTGCCCTTGGGCTCCACGAAGTGGACGCGCACGATGTCGCCGAGGACGCCGGCCGCGATGAGCTTCAGGATCACCCGCTGCTTGGGCATGCGGAAGTAGTTCTCGGCGACCTCGAAGTGGACGCCGTTGGCCCGACAGGCTTCGATGATCGCATCGCAGCACGGCAACGTCACCGCCATGGGCTTCTCGACCATCACGTGCCGGCCGTGCTCGGCCGCGAGGCGGGCGATCGAATGGTGCGTCGGATCACCGGTGACGATGTCCACCGCCATGATGTCCTTGTGCCTGTCGAGCATCTGCTCGACGTCCGTGTAGTGCGGCACCCCGTACTCGCGGCCCATGCGCTCGGCCAGTTCGGCGTCGATGTCGCACAGCGCGGCGAACTCGATGCGCCCGCGTCTCGCGAGTTCCGCCATCGTCGGCAGGTGCCAGCGCTGCGACGGACGTCCGCAGCCGACGACGGCGACTTTCGCCAGCGTCATTCAGCCGGTCTCGCCTTGACGGTCGCCGCGCAACGGTCCAGCATGGCGACGCTGTCGGCCACCTGGTCTTCGCCAAGTCCATGCAGGATGACGGACACCTCGAAGGGCAGGGCGCACAACAGCGAGACGTAGCGTTCGTAGTCGAGTTTTCCTGCGCCCGCCGGGAGGTGGCCGGCGTCGCCGTCGTGGTCGAGATCCTTGGCGTGGGCAATGGAGACGTGCTCGCCCAACAGCTCGAAGGCCTCGTCGAGAATCTCGGTCATGCGGGGCAGTTCGCCCTTGCCGAAGAGGTTCGAGGCGTCCATCACGACCTTCAGCGCGCTCGATGCCATCTCGTCGATGAGCTGGCGGCTGCGCTTGGCGTTGTTGCAGACGTTGTTGACCTCCGGCTCGAACGCGAGCGCGACACCGTGCGATTCGGCGATCGGCAGGAGATGCTCCAGCGTGCCCTGGAGCACCTGCCAGGTGTCCTCGGTGACGTTGTCGGGATGGTGGCGCCACATGCTCTCGGGATGCCGTGACCCGGTGCACGTGGCGATCGCCGAGGTTCCCAAGGGCCCGCAGATGCCGATCAGGGTCTCCATGCGATCGATGCCTTCCTGCCGCTTGACCGGATCGGGATGAACCATGTTGACCGGTCCGCCGAGAGCCGCAATGGTCATCCCGCGCCTGTCCACCTCGTCCCGGATGCCGGCGAACACGGATTCGTCCTGTTCACCCGGCGGCCCGTCCAGATGGGCCGACCCGAGGTTGAACTGCAGGTGGCGAATGCCGTGACCGAGGATCGCGTCGAGGGACTCGCCGAGGCTCGGGCGGCGAAAGTGGCCGGACATGATGCCGATGTGCATGGATGCTCCTTCGTGTTCCTTGTCCTTCCTTCGTACCGCGTCGCTACGCGATCAGAACCCGCGTTCCGCGCATTGCCGGTTGATCTCGTCGATGATCTCGCAAACGCGGATCGATTCGGCGGTGGTCCACTGCGGAAGTTCCTTCAGGCCGGCCGCCATGCAGCGGTGCACCGCTTGGGCCTGGTAGGTGAAGCCGTGCTGGTTGCCGCCATGCCACGACCATCCCTTGTAGGTGATCAGCCGTTCGCCGTTCCAGCGCGAGCCCGGCGGTTGACCGCGGGTGATGGGCGCGGGTGCCGGCACCGGATACTCGAACCGCTCCACCAGGTTGAAGGGGCCGGCGCTGGGGTTGCGGTCCTGGTTCCAGTGGGTCTCGATCCAGTCGCCGGTCCAGCCGGTGTGCGGGTCGAGTTCCATCACGGGCTTGCCTTCCTCCCGGCGCGTTCCGCGACGCGGCGGTCGACCGGTGCGGATGGTCACGGCGCTCGGGTGGTGCGAGGGCGTCTCGATGGTGATGCGACCCTTAGTGCCTATGTACTGCGACTCCTCGATGAAGCGGCCGTTGGGGAAGGTGATGACCGCGATGCCTTCCTGTTCGGAATACTGCAGCACGGCGGCGCTGGGCGAACCGCCGTGGGCGGAGAAGACCCCGTTCGCGTAGGGTTGGGGGCGGGCCTTCCGCCCGGCTGCCGCGATCACGGGCATTTCATCGGCACCGAACCCGGTGATCGCCGGGTTCAGCGCGTAGACGCGGTCCGGGTAGTCGGCCTGGACGACCCGGATGTCACCGATATCGCCGCGCTCGATGGCGGCCCTGGCATGTTCGACGGCGGGAAAGAACCGCAGCCACATGCCTTCCCAGCAGACGACCCCGGCCTTGTCGGCGGCCTCGAACGCCTCCTTGGCCTGCTCGGCCGTGTCGGTGAACGGCTTCTCGCAGAGCACGTGCTTGCCGGCGGCGATGGCCATCATCAGGTCGCGGTGGTGGTCCCAGGTCTTGGAGGCGATGTAGACGATGTCCACGTCGGGGTCTTCGCACAGCGCCTGGTAGGAGTCGTAGGCAGTGGGAATCTCGTGGGCATCGGCAAAGGCCCGCGCGCGGTCCATGTCCCGGGCGGCGATGGCGGCGAAGCTGGCACCGGGTACGTCCTGCAGGGATTTCACCCAGTCGGACGAAATGGACGAGGCAGAGATGATTCCCCAACGCAGCTTGTGTTGGATGCCGTCCTCCCGCGTCAGACCGAGGCGAATGTCCATCGGCGTGTTCATCGGGAAACCGTTGTAGATATAGGGGTCGTCGTTGGGTTCCATGGAGTCTCTGTGACGCTGGCGAACGGAATACCGTACCGTATTTGGCTGCGACCGCGCGAACTGGCGCTACGGTCCGGGCATGCTTCGCGCTTCGCGCGACCGAGCGCGCTGTTACCGTCGCAGCAACGGACTGCGGATCTTCTCCTGCTGTTCGTAGATGCTGCCGCCTAGGACGCGGGGTAGGCTGAGGCGTACCGGTAGATCCTTCATTCGCGGCTCCAAGGTGGGCTTGCCGCGGACGATCCGCTCGTTGAGATCCTCGAGGGAGTCCTCGCCGGGGATGAGCGGCCACGCGTCCGTGGCGTAGAAACCGATGAAGAACATCCGCCGAGGTCGGTGCGATTGGTTGGGTTTCGAGCCGTGCACCATCCTCACGTGATGCAGCGTGATGCCGCCTGCCTTGACCGTCACCGAGACGGCGTCGTCCGCGCTGAACGCGGGGTCGGTGATGCCGCCGACGAAGACGCCGTCCTGGTGGTGGTCCCAAGTCCGGCCCTTGTGGCTACCCGGCACGACCATCAACGCGCCGTTGTCCGCGGTCATGTCGTCGAGCGCGATGCCGACTTCAAGAATGCTGTCGTTGGTGTGCGGATAGAACGCCCAGTCCTGGTGCCACTCCACGGCGGACCCGTCATTGGGGTTCTTCATGTTCAGCTTGTTGTTGTGGTAGCGCAGGTCGGGTCCCAAGAGACATTCCACGATGTCGAGGATGGGTCCGTGCCGGGCGTATTTCGCGTAGACCGGGTGCTTGCTGACCGGGTGCTTGATCCTGCGCAGGCTGGGCGACGACGCGCTGTGCCCTGGCTCAAGGTCGAATGTCCCGTCGTTCGTACTGACGTCGCGGGATTTCGCGACGAACTCGTCGGTTACGTGCCGAAGTTCGTCCAACTCCTCGACCGTCAGGACGCTCTCGATGGCCAAGTAGCCATCGCGTTCGTAGGCTTCGATCTGCGTTGCGGCGAGCATGAATGCTCAATTCAAGGGGAGTATCCCGGACCTTCGGTAGTAGACGAACGGCTCCGCGACAGACTGCTCTCCACCCGCCGGGTTCTCGGCGCCGTATTCGGGAATCTGGGTGCCTACCCTCGCGACCCTCGCGGCCAGGGACACCCTTCGTTCGCCGCTGCCGAAAGCCAGGCTGCGGTGCAGCAGCGTGGAATGGAAGAGGACGAACTGGCCCTTCTTGAGGGGTAGGGGCGTGACCCGGTCCTGGACGACCTCCGGCACTTCGAGGATGTGCCGCGGAATGTCCCGGTCCCACCCGTCGATCGGGGCGTGCGATCCCTTGACGTACTCGATCCGGCCGGCGTCCATGCCGACGTCGGTCAGCGCAACGAGAATGCTGAAGTGATTGGCGGTGTCGAAGAGATTGATGGGCTCGTTGCCGTTCTCGAAGTGTCGATCGTGATGCCACTTGTTCTGGCCTGTGCCGTCGCTCTTTACGAAGAAGTTGGTCCTCCAGACGAAGAGTCCATCACCGAAGTGCTCGGCCAACGCGGTCTGCAGGTTGTCGTCGAAGAAGATGCTCCTGATCGCTTCCACATCCATGTGCCGATCAATCACCGGGTTCGGATCCGTGTTCTCGATGCCCGTGATCGATGCGACTCTTCTCTGTTGCCGCAGCAGCGCCTTGAGTTCGAAGACGACCTCACAGGCGGCGTCGAGCCCGGATGTGTCCGCGAGCTCGTATGGGCCGGCCAGTCCGTCGCGTTGCAGTTGCTCGTTCGTCATTGCGGGTCTCCGTGTCGTCACGCCGGTATCGGCGGTTGGTTGAGCAGGAGTTCGCCGATCTCCCGTTGCTCCCTGCCGTTGAGTTCTTCGTAGATGGGACTCTCCCGCAGTCGTTGGTAGGTGGTCCTGGTATCCCGTTTGGGAATGACGTCGACCGCCTGGAACGACATCAGCATGGCGGCTCGTTTGCGCGCGCTGTGGTTGAACCCGGCACGATGCCAGGTCCTCGCGTCGTAGAGGATGATGCTGCCTGCGGGGGCCTCGACCACGTCGGCATCGGGGCCGCTGTAGGGTCGGGCCGGTTCTCCATCGTCGGCCAGCGGATTCCACTCCGGCGGCGGTCCCGTGTCCGCGGCGTGGGAGCCGAGCTTGAAGGCCGTGGCGCCGTTGTGCTTGCCGAAGTCGGAGACGCAGACGTTGCGCTGCACCGCCTTGATCGGGCCCTTCCGGTCGGCCACGACGTTGCCGCCGATGGACGGAATATAGGGGATGTCGGCGTGCCAGCGCTGCACGCGGCTCTTGCCGTCCCAGGGCCGAAGCACGGCGAACCCCGGTGGATGCCCGAGGTGCAGGTCGCGGGTCTGCATGTATTGGCGGATGAGCCACAGCGAGACCGGCTCGGTGATCGCGCGGCCGACCTCGACGCCCTGGCAGAGCTTCGGGACCTCGTTGTTGATCTCGAGGTGCTCGTAGTCGTCCGTGCAGGCGAGACGCTGCAGCGCCGTCACCGTCTCGGGCGGCAGGATGCAGGTCAGGCATGTCCAGCCGTCGCGCCGCAGGTGTTCGAGGGACTCGGACGGCAGCTTCTCGGGGCCGTGGGCGATGCGGAAGGTCACCTCGTCCGAACCGATGGGCAGCGTGCAGGCGTCGCCGTCGATTTCGGCGGGAAGCTCCCTGTCCGTTGCAACATGCCTGATGCCCCCGGGGACGCGGTCCCAGACCACCCGGTCGTCCGCATCGCCACACAGCGACAGGCTGCCGTCGTCGGCGAGACCGAGCATGGCGCCGTTGGGGGCGATGAGGAAGGCGAAGTGGTGTCCCGGGCGGTCCATGGTGTGTGCCCGTTCCTGAAAATCCTGCGGGTGCTGCACGGCCTAGTCCTCGTCTGACCGGTGCAGTTCCACGGAGTGGATGACTCCGGTGAACTCGAACGGTGCCCGGTAGAGGTCGGTGACGGTGGCCAGCGGGTCGCGTCCGACGTCCACGCCGCGCATCTTCGACATCCGGCTGATGTCCTGGATGCTGATCGACGCCACTCTCTGGCCCCCGGTCACGAGGCTGACCGTGCCGCTGTCGTCGTTGCCGCGTTCAATCTCGACACCCACCGTTATTCGGCCGTGGGGTAGCGTGGTCTCAGATCGTCCCACGGTTGCCTC
Source organism: Gammaproteobacteria bacterium (assembly GCA_009839505.1). Classification (GTDB taxonomy): domain Bacteria; phylum Pseudomonadota; class Gammaproteobacteria; order Pseudomonadales; family Azotimanducaceae; genus VXYL01. Next base: position 13,904 of record VXPO01000008.1, on the reverse strand, counting down.
GCCAAGCGTCGTGTGCGCGAAGCCAAGCGCACCGCGCTGCACGAAAAATGAGATCCCGTCCAGGAATGAGCCCTGGGCGTAGATGACGCCTTCGGTCTCCTCGTCCAGGATCTCGATGTCCGCGGTCAGCGACCAGTTGCCCCTGAGGACGGGTGACTGCGCCCTCGGAACGTGGGCCATGGGTGGCACGAAACGAACGGGCTGCGAACCGGTTGCGGGACGGCCCGTTCCGAACCGATCGTCCAAGGGCAACACGCCGTTCCGCCCGGCCTCCACCCACCACAGTTCGATCATTCTCCGTAGACGATCCGGCTCGGAATCGGCGAGGTTGTTGGACTCCGAAAAATCCTGGTCCAGGTGATACAGCTCCCATTTCTCGCTGCCGTAGTCGTCGTCGTACTCGTGCTTGGTGACGGCTTTCCAACCGTCGAACCACAGGCCGCGGTTGCCCATCATCTCGAAATACTGAACTGGCTTTTCGGTGGCGCAATCTCCGTCGCCGAAGGTGTAGGCGAAGCTCGTGCCGGCGATGGGCATCTGGTGGTAGCCCCCATAGCTCGCCCGCGGCTCGACGTCGACGACCTCGAGAATGGTCGGCGCGATGTCGGTGGCGTAGTGAAACTGATCGCGGATGCTCCCCGGATCTCCGATGCCTGGCGGATAGCGAACGATCATCGGTACGTGGATGCCGCCGCCGTGCGTATTCTGCTTGTACCATCGAAGCGGCGTGTTGCCCACCTGCGACCAGCCCCACGGGATGTCGCCGTTGCTCTTCGGCCCACCGATGTCCTCGAGCCTTTCCTGGATGGCGTCGAAGTCCTCCTCCGGTTCGGATCGCCCCAGTGTCGCTCCCAGGGTTTGTCCCGACTTGGTCGCGTTCCGCCGGCCGCTCGGGCCCGCGTTCATCACCCCGTAGGGGCCGCCGTTCTGGCTCGTGCCGTTGTCGGCGGTGAGTATGACGAGCGTGTTGTCCAGTTGGCCGATGGCGCGCAGATGTTCGATGAGGCGGCCGATCTGGGCATCGGTGTGGTCGAGGAACCCGGCCCATGTCTCCTGGAGCCGGCAGACGAACTTCTGCTCGTTCTCTCCGAGTTCGTCCCAGGGCTTGACCCCGGGGTTGCTCGGGGGCAGGCGGGTGCCCGGGGGAATGATCCCAAGCTCGATCTGCCGCTCGTAGTAGCGCTGCCGGAAGACGTCCCAACCCTCGTCGAACCGACCGCGGTACTTGTCGATGTACGCCTTTGGCGCCTGGTGCGGGTAGTGCATGGCGCCGGTCGCGAAGTACATGAAGAACGGCGTCTCGGGGCGCACGGCGTTGAGATCGTTGACGAACTCGATGGCGTGGTCGACGAGGTCTTCGGTCAGGTGGTAGCCCTGTTCGGCACTCTTGGGTGGAAGTGCGGGGTGGTTGTCGTAGGTCAGTTCCGGATTGAACTGATCGGTGGCGCCGGGCAGGAACCCGTAGAAGCGGTGGAATCCGCGCTGCAGCGGCCACTCGTCGTGGGGCCCCGCCGCCGAGCAGTGGTCCTTGGGATTGACATGCCACTTGCCCAGGGCGAAGGTGGCGAAGCCTTCCTCGCCCAACATCTCGCCCAGCATCGCCGCGTGTCTCGTCACCCGGCAACGCTGGTTGGGAAACCCGTTGTCGCCGAACACGGTCACCGTCGAGATTCCCACCGCGTGGTGGTTGCGCCCGGTCAACACCGACGCCCGGGTGGGTGAACACAGGGGCGTCACATGGAAGTTGTTGTAGCGCAAACCGTCGGTGGCGAGCGCGTCCATGTTCGGTGTGTCAATCACCGACCCGTAGCAGCCCAGGTTGCCGAACCCGGTGTCGTCCAACAGGATCACGAGGACGTTGGGGCGGTCTCCCCGCGCTGCGGGCGTGGGCCAGTCCGGCTCCGAGTCCTTGTACGTGACGCCTATCCGTCCACGGAAAGTCGATTCCATCGGATCGTTGCGGTCAGGTTGCGTTTGCCCGTGGGGGGCGACCGCGCGTCCTTGTGGACGCGCTGTGGTCGCCCTCACGACCCTTGTGGCCGCCCGTGTTCAGGGAACGGCCTTGGTTGGGCCGTAGAGGCGAGGGCGCCGATGGCCCCGCCCCTACGCATGCCTCCGGTAGGGCCAGTCGCTAGAACTGGTAGCGCGCGCCGAACTGGAACCGACGCCCGGCATTGATGGCCCCCGCGAAGTGGTCCTGATTGCCGGTTCCCAACCGATGGTAGTAGTAGACGTTTTCGTCGGTCAGGTTGATGGCTTCGACGGCCACCTTGAGCTTGTCGGTCAGCGCGTAGCTGAAGGCCGCATCGAGTTGGCTGTACGGCTCGACGAACGTCGGGTGGGGTTGCCAGGCGACCCCGATATTGTCCAGGAACTCGTCACGGAAGTTGTAGGACACGCGACCGGCCCATGGACCCTTCTCATAGAACACCGTGAAGTTCACCGTGTTGTCGGACAAGCCCGGAACACTGTACGAGGCGTTCGTCTTCTGGCTCACGAAGTCCGACCCGGAATTGATCATCGTGTAGTTGGCGATCACGCCGAGCCCATCGAACGGCGCGGGCAGGAGACCCTCCATCGTTCGCTGGAACGAAAGCTCTAGCCCCACCAGGCTCGAATCCGCGGTGTTAAGCGGCGTGAAGTGCTCTAGCACAAGGGGCGCGTTCGTTATGGGATCGATGATGTTGGGGAACGGGACGATTTCGAAATCATCCTGGATGAACCCTTCCATCTCCTTCGTGAACAGGCCGACCGAGAAGATCGAGTAGTCCGCGAAATACCACTCCACGGCCAGGTCGAACTGCACCCCCGTGGTCGGGTCGAGTTCGGCGTTGCCGCCCCGCATCGTGCGGTTTCTTGCCTGAACGCTCAAGTTGGGGCGCGTTCGGCCGAAGTCCGGTCGACTCATCACCTTCGCCACCGACAGCCGGATCACGAGGTCGTCCCGGGGATCGAGCCGGACATTGAAGGAGGGCAGCACATGCTCGTAGGCGTGCCCTTGACTGATGAACTCCGGGGCGCCGATGAGGATCTCCGGTGCGGTCGGGTCGCTGAAGTCGATGCTGTACGGCTGCGCGACCTGTCCTTCCGAGCTGGTGTCGTTGTCGACGTATCGCACCCCGAAGTTGCCGGAATACGGTATGTCGCCCAGTTCGCCGCTGAACGTGACCATGGCGTATACCGCCCTGCTGTCGTCCTCGTGATCGACGTCTTCGTTGAAGCGGCCCGAGGTGTATTCGGCGAGGGACTTGCCGGTTCCCGTGTTGAACCCGCCACCAGCTTCGATCTCGTCCGCCCGGGTGGTGAACGTCTCCTGGAGGGCGTGGAAGGGCGGGCTGAGGACGGGGTTGGGGAAGTGCACCCCGATGGCGTCCAGGAAGTCCGAATTCGCCGGGAACTCGAGGCCGCCGCCGAACTCCGAGATCGGATCGTTGATGAAGGCCCTGCTGTTCAGGTATCGGGACCGGTCCCGGCGTTCCTGGCTGTAGGACCGGAAGCCGACCTGGACCGTGTCGAGCCAGTCGCCGTCGAGTTCGTAGGTCGCATCCACCCTGAACTGGATGTTTGAATCGTCGACGATGTGTTCCTGCACCGACTGCTTCACGACGCTGTAGAAATTGGGGTCGTTCAAGGGAGAACTCGACGTCAGCGAGGGAATCGCGCCCGCCTCGCCCCGGCGATAGGTCATCTGGGCCCGCGTGTTCCGCATCAGGGCGTCCCGATTCATGATCGGGGCTTCCGTGTCGGACACCGCCACATCGAGGTTGAGGGACAGCCTGTCCGTGGCCTGGAACTGCAGGTTGGCACCGTAGTTCACCGCCACGTTGTCGACCTCCTCGGTGGCGTGCTGCATGAACGCGCCCGCGCCCGAGGTGGAAACCATCGTGAAGATGCCGGTGCCGTTGTCGTCCGTGAGCGTTGCGGCCGTGATCCTGGGATGCCCTTGCGATAGGCGGAAGGACTGCCAGTAGTCGATCTCCGAGGCCTCGTTCTTGGTGTAGAGCATGTCGAGGGTCACGTCGACCCGGTCGGAGGGCCGGAACTGCAGGGCCGAGGAGATGTTCAGGCGATCCCGGTCCGTGATATGCAGTTCCCCGTGGATCTGCTTCGGGTAGTAGCCGGTGCCGATTTCCACGCCGTTGATCACAACCGGCAGGGGATTGTTGATGTAGCCGTTGTGGTGGACGGAGTCCGAACGGAACACCCGGTTGTCCCACTGCGCCGAGACCATGAAGCCCATCGTCTCGCTCAACACGTCGCTGAACAGGGCGAATACGCCGGGTGCGGTATCGTCGGCTAGCTCGTTGACCGTGGAGTCCACCGCGAAGGCGATATGCCGCTCGCCGAGATTCAGGGGCTTTCGTGCCTGGATGTCCACGAAGCCGCCGAGTCCGCCCTCCACGTGATCGGCCCGAGGCGACTTGTGCACCTCGACGGCCTGCACCAGGCCGGCCTGGAATGAGTCGAATCCGACGACGCGGGATTTCGGGTTGGTCTGGCCGCGGCCGTCGTGGCTCCCCGGTGCGTTGTTGGACGCAGCGACTCGACCACCGATCGTCGTCTGCACGAATTGGGGACCGAGTCCACGGACACTGACGAACTTGCCCTCGCCACTCTTGCGGTCGATGGCGACGCCGCTGATCCGCTGCAGGGCTTCAGCCAGGTTCTGCTCCGGGAATGCTCCGATGTCTTCCGCGGTGATCGCGTCGACGAAGTGGTCCGCCTGTCGTTTGCGCTCCAGCGACTGCTGCATGCTGCCGCGGATGCCCGTGACGATGACGGTCTCGATACCGTCGTCCGCGGATTCGTCTTCCGACTCGTCAGCCTCCTGCGCGAACGCCGTTCCCGCCAGCGCCGCCGCCGCCAAGAGGGCCCAGATCGCGTGTTGTGGTTTGTTCTTCATTGACATGGGTGTTTTTCCCCTCCGAAAAGAGTTCTTGCCAATCGGGTGGATTCGTACCGGGTGGGTGTGGCGTACCTGCCATGCCGCTGGACGGCATCCGCCGGCGAGTCCCCTGCTCAACAGGCAATTATACTCCTTCTTGGCCGCATCGGCAGACCCGTCGATGGGACGAACCTCCTCGGTCGTGTCTCTCGGGCCGTCCCGGCTACAATTGGGCGTAGACTCAGCGAGGTCTAGCGGTCGGCCAAATGGCAAATCTTGGCAGTATGCGGAGAACCAGCGAACGCGCGGCGCGACTCGGCGTCCTTTTGCCGGTCGCGTTGGCGGCGCTCGTTGTTCTTGCCGGATGCTCCATAACCGAGTCCGCGAGACTGACCGACTTCGCCAATGACCGCGCCGTGGTTCGGGTGGGCTACGGCATCCTCGGTCCCACGATGGAGGTTGCCGAACAGTCGACCGCCTTGCTGGCGCGTGATCACTGCGAAGGCCTGGGCAAGACGTACGAGTCGATCGGGTCTAGGCGCGAGGTGGAGAAAGGGGGTGCTGGCGAGTACGTCTTCTACTATGCGTGCGTTGGCAAGGACGAGCGCTTTTCCGACCGCCACGCGGTGCAGCGCACCGACGAGGATTTCCGCGAACTGTCGCTGCCGATGATCGAAACCTCGCACGCCGAGGCGCGTCGGCACCGCCAATGACACGCCCCTCGGGCGGGGGGATCAGGCCGCCTCGAAGCGGTAGTCAGTCCCGCCGTCGCGGTGCCGCGCCAACGCGGGCCATGCCCCCATCGACGGCCACGACTTCGCCGGTCACGTAGCGAGACGCGTCGCTGGCGAAGAACAGCACCACGTCGGCCACGTCGTCCCCGTAGCCCCAGCGCTTGAGGGCGATCCCGTCTTCGAGCCGCTCGATCAGGCCGGGGATGTTGCGCCGGTCGGGCTCCCAGATCGCGGTCGCGATGAGACCCGGGCAGATGGCGTTCACGCGGATGCCGTTGGCCCCCCAATCCGCCGCGAGAGCGCGGGTGATCGCATCCACGGCCCCCTTGGTGCCGGCATAGGCCACCCGGCCGAGGGGGCCGCGAAGGCTGGCGATGGACGACACGTTGATGACCGACCCGCCACCGCGTTCGATCATCGACGGCCCGAGTCCGAGGGTCAGCATCAGCAGCGAACGGACGTTGATGGAGAAGACGAGGTCGAAGTCCTCCTCCGTCAACTCCTCGGGCTTGCGGCGCATGGGGATGCCGGCGTTGTTGACCAGGATGTCAACGCCGTCGACGGCCTCGAGAACGCGCTCGGCGAGGTCGGTGCCCGATCGCGGCGGCGCCAAGTCCGCCTCTAGGATCACCGGGGTGTTGGCGAGGTCGTCGGCCACCCGTTCGAGATCGGCGACGGTGCGGCCACTCAGTACGACCCGCGCACCGGCACTGTCCAAGGCGCGGGCGCTGGCTTCGCCGATACCGCGACTTGCGCCGGTGACGACGGCGACCTTGCCGTTGAGATCCGTCATGTCATTGCTCTCCCGGAACCAATTCGCCCAATGCGTACTCGCCACGCGCGACCCATTGACCGTGGCCCTCGTAGCCTCCGTAGCCCTGCCATGCCCTGAATCCGATCAAGGCGAGGAACTCCGGCGAGGCTTGTTCGACGACTTCCGGCAGCGTGCCGAGCAGGAAGTTCTCCTGCTGCCGAAACTGGGGAGCGCAGAAGTTGGCGGTCAGGCCAATGCGAGTGCGGTTGGTGCTGTTCACACCCGTGGAATGCCAGACGCGACCCTCGAAGACCACCACCGTCCCTGCGGGCGCCGTTGCGGGCACCCAGTTGGCGTTCGAGTCCAGGTCGTGATCGGGCTGCCGGCCGCTCAGGTGGCTGCCGGGAACGATCAGCGTGGCGCCGTTTTCGGTCGTGAAGTCGTCCAGCATCCACATGGAGTTGCACACCACCGCCGGGGCGATCGTGGCGGGATCCATCAGTTCCTCGCCGCCCGCGTGGTGGCCGCGGTTCCCCGTTCGGGTCATCGATCCCGGCTTCAGCAGGGTCTGTTTCCGGTCGTTGGTCGGTGGCGGCATCCAAAACTGATCCGTGTGGAACGCCTTCGTGGTACCCGGGTGCGCGACGTGGGCATGGAAGGCGGACAACAGGTACTCCCGCCCCAGGACATGGCGGACCAGTTCATGCAGCCCCTCGTGGGAGATCATGTCGCGGAACACCTGTCCCTTGTTGATCAGGAACCTGACGAGCTGCTTCTTGTCGGCAAGCACCTGGTTGACGCCGAGCTGCACCTCGGCCTCAAGCTGCTCGAGCGCCCGCGAACGCAGGGCCTCTACCTCGTCGGGACCGAGCGCGTCCTTCAGCAGGCAGCAGCCGTAATCGTCCAGGTGACGCTTGGCCAGCTCGAGATCGGTAGTCGGCTCAGGAAGTTGGGTCATCGAAGCTTCCTCGTGCAGGAGCGCGACCCTATCACGTTGATGCGACGAGGGCGGCGTACCGGCTGGGTGGACTGCAGTCGTAACGGGCTGGGAAGCCCGTCCCCGACGGCGCAGACCCCTCGGGCCGTCCCAACGTTCGCACAGGCTCGTACGATAGCGTGACGCGGGCAAGCGCACACGCTCGTACGATAACCATAACCTGTTGTATGTGTTACTGTTTCTGCTCTTCTTAGAACAACGGCAACGGGAGGCAAGCGTGGCCGAGGTGCAACTGTCACCGGGGTCGGAGCGACGCGGCTACGCGATCTATCCCGGGCCGTTCGAAAGGGATGCCGTGTTGGACTACGTCATGCGCTACGACGGTCCGGAGGATCCCGACTTCCCCGGCTGCGTGCCGATTCCCATGACCGCCGAACAGTTCGAGGGCTACGACGGCGGCGTCGAGTACTGGAGCCGCGAGCAGGCCATGGCCTGGGTTCTGCGCGAGGGCGGTCCGGACCACGAGAGCGCCGGCGGCCACCTGCCGGCGTTGCTGACGCGGATCGCGTTGGAGCGTGGTTCGCCGATCCGCTGCTGGGGCGCGTTGCGCATGGTCGTCGTCGACCGCGCCGGACGGGCAAGCGAGGCGATGCACCCTGACCAGTCCGTCTACCTGCGTCCCGACGCCTGGACGCCAAGTGGCCGCGAAACCGTGATCGGTCGGGATCCGCGACCCGACGTCGTTGTGGAAGTCGACCACACGACGGATGTGCGCGTTAAGAAGCTCGGCATCTATCGGCGCTGGGGGTTTCCCGAGGTCTGGGTGGAGACGCCGGACGCCCCGTCGCCGAGCCGTCCAAGCGGCGTCGTCCCCGGACTCTCGATCTATGTCCTCAAGGACGACGACTACCGCAAGCAGCCCGTAAGCGCGGCCTGGCCCACATGGCAAGCGCACGAGATCCACGGCGCGCTGAACGAACCGTCGTCGTCGCCGGAGACGATCGGGCATCTCGTGCGCGTCGGCCGGGAACTGGGCGATGTCGATGGCACCGGCCCGATCAACGACACCCAGATCGCGGGCTACATGCGACGTGCGCACGGGGTCGGTCAACGAACGGGATTCGCGCGCGGACGCGAACAAGGTCGTGCCGAGGAATTGGTGTCCGCGGCGGTTGAAGTGCTGCGTCTACGCGGCATTGCGCTGTCGGACGACGCCGAGCGGCGCTTGGCCGCGACGACGGCCACCCGAGAAGCGCTGCTGGCCGCAGCCGCGGGCTGCTCGACCGAAGCCGACTTCTGGGCACGGCTGGCGTCGGGCGACCGAGTTGGCTAACTGGCGAGTGTGGGCGGGTCTACGAGAGTCCACTTCACCCCGCAGATGTCGATTGACTCGAACTTCCTTGGACCGCTTGGTGCCGCCCAGAGATCGACACCGACCACTCCGGTCCGACCGCCGGGTTCGGGCTCGACGAAACGCATGGTCTGGCCGAAGGCCAGCCTCAAGGTCGCCGGCAGCGCCGGATCGATCGAGCAGCCTGCGCCGAGGCCGTGCATCCACCGCTCGCACATTTCGGCGGGATCGGCATCGCGCGGGGCGATCTCGACGGCGGCGAAGCCGCTGGTGACCCCGCCGTGGGGCCGCGCGTCGACGCCGTTCTGCCAGGTGTTGCCCGCGGGGTAGTACGTCCCCTTGTTGTTGGGATAGACCTCCTGCCCGGGCCAGTTCTCCTGGATCTCGGCGAGCGTGCCGAAGTCCCTCGGGTGGAACTGCACGTTGACCCCCGAAACCGTCCCAGGCGCCTTCGGCAGGGACTCGCCGAGCACGTAGCGTCCGGACTTCACGCCCGCCAGGCCCGAACCGGGCGAGCCGGGGCACACGTTCCAATCCCCCGCGACGATCCCGATGCCGTCTCCCTGGGCCGACATCGATCGAGAAGCCACCGACACGTCAGGAACCTGGACGATCGCCATGTAGCCGCAGTCGCCGTTGCGCACGAGGAGCCGGGTTTGGGTCGTCGAACGCTCCCAGGCGAGGTCGCTCGGGCAGACCGTCTCCAGAAACGAATCACCGAGGCGGATGTGGGTATTGGTGAGGTTGCCGCCGGCTGCCATGCGGGGATCCCGGAAAACAACGGGCGCATCGAACGCCGCGCATAGCACGCCGGTGGTCCATTCGAGGTCGTGCGCCACCAGGCAGATCTGGCGCAGGCGCAGGTTGGGGTCGGTCATTGGATCTCGGCGGCGATGTCGATGACCGTTACTTTAGGAAACCACACAAGCCGTTGCCAGCGGCCAGCCGCCCACCGAGCCGTCTTCAACCGAGAAGCGCGAACTTGGCGGCGAACAGCAGCGCCACGGCGATCATGGCGGGGGAGCACTCCCGCCACCGTCCGGCCAGAATCTTCACCACGGTGTAGGTCAGGAACCCGATGCCGATGCCGTCGGCGATCGAGAACGTCAGCGGAATCGCCATGGCGGTGACAACGGCGGGTGCGGACTCGGTAATCTCGGGCCAGTCGATGTCGGCGAGTGCCCTCGCCATCAGGCAGGCGACGTAGAGAATGGCCGGCGCCGTCGCGTAGGCGGGTATCGACTGCGCCAGCGGGGCGAGGAACAGGCAGGCCAGGAAGAGTACCGCCACGACCACCGCCGTGAGGCCGGTTCGGCCTCCGGCGCTGGTGCCGGCGCCGCTCTCGATATAGCTCGTGACCGGCGAAGTCCCGAGCATGGCGCCGGCGACGGTTCCGGTGGAGTCGGCGACGACCGCGCGCTTGATCCGCGGCAGCTTGCCGTCGGCATCGAGCAGGTTCGCCTGCTTCGCCACGCCGATCAAGGTGCCCGTGGTGTCGAACAGGTCGACGATGAGAAAGGTCAGGATGACGCTGATCATCCCCACCTGGAGCGCCCCGGCGATGTCCAGCGCAAGCAGGGTCGGCATGGGGTCGGGTGGCAGCGCGGCCAGACCGTGCCACTCGGAGACGCCCGTGCCGATCCCGACGGCGGTGACACCGAGTACGCCAACGATGGTCGCGCCGGGCACTCGGCGCGCGGCCAGCGCGACGATCAGGCAAAACCCGAGCAACGCGAGCAAGGGCGCCGCGTCCAGCAGATCGCCGGACGTCACCAGGGTGGCCGGGCTCGCGACGATGACGCCGGCGTTCTTCAGCGCGATGACGCCGAGAAACAACCCGATGCCCGCCGAGATGCCCATCTTCAAGCCGAACGGGATGGCGTCGATGATCCACCGGCGCACCGGCAGCAGGCTCAGCACGATGAACAGCACACCCGCGACGAACACGGCACCGAGGGCCACTTCCCAGCGGTATCCCAACTCGAGTACCACGACGTAGCTGAAGAACGCGTTGAGGCCCATGCCCGGTGCCAGCGCGACCGGATAGTTGGCGTACAGGCCCATGACGAGGGTGCTGAACGCCGCCGCCAGACAGGTCGCCACGAACACGGCGTCGAACGGCATGCCGGCATCCGAGAGGATCTGCGGATTGACGAAGGCGATGTAGGCCATCGTCAGGAACGTGGTCAGCCCCGCGCGCAGTTCGGTACCGAGGTCGGACCCGCGTTCCGAAAGGCCGAAGTGGCGGTCCAGATCGAGCATTCCGCGTGCAGTCAGTTGGACGACGGCTTCAGAGCGTGATGTCCCGCTGCCAGTATTCGTCGCCTTCGCGGCTGATCTCGGCGCGGGTGGCGTCATTCCACTGCGCGTCACCGAGGTAGCTCCCCCGATAGTGGAAGGGCGTCTCGTCGGCTCGATGCTGGCGTCGTGCGTCGATCGCCAGCGGGATCATCCGCGCACGCCGCAGCACGTAGTCCTCGGTGTAGGTGATCTCCTTGGTGTCCACGCCAGGGATCTTGAAGGCGTGGACGTTGACGGTGGTCGCACCGATGGCGGAACTGCGCTTGTGGAACCCGAGCACCATGGTGACCCGACGTTCGGCCGAGGTGTTGGGGTACGAGCCGTGCAAAGCGCTGCGGTTGACGATGCCGCAGTCCCCCGGGGCGAGCAGCATCGGCACGGCGTCCGGCAACCGTTCGGTGATCGGTGGGAACTTGCCGCCGTTCGCGAGCCGCCAATGGCGATGGCTGCCGGGCACCACCCACAGGCAGTTGTCCGCGGTGCAGTTGGACCAAGACACGCTCATGTTGTAGCCGTGGCACTTGCCGGTGCCGTCGGGATTCTCGAGGCTCTTCCCGTCCTCGGTCCAATGCGTCCGCCCGTCCTGATGCCAGCGCGTCGGGAACCCGTTGCCGGGAGCCTTGTAGAAGATGCCTTCGTGGAATGGCACGAAGTCGGGCCCGTACAGGCTCTCGGCGATGGCGAGGATGGTCGGATGCGCATACACCCTGAGCGCGGATTCCATGTAGATGAACGGATGGGACAGCAGCGACACCCTCGCCGGAGCCTCAGGGTCGTCTTCGTCCTCGATCATCGTGAAGTAGCCGCCGTACGGGGAGGGACGGCCGTGGCGGTCGGTGTCGCCATGAAGTTTCGTCGGCACGTTGTCGAGGACTTCGTCGAACTCCGCCGTCAACTCCCCGACCTCCTCGTCGTCGAGCACGCCGGTGAACACGTAGAAGCCGTTCTTCCGATAGGCATCGAGGATGTCCTGGAGGAGGTGGCCATCGTCGTCGAGGCGGGCGGGTCCACGGTTGCCGAGGGCGAGGGCGCGTTCAACCGCCGCTGCGGCGTAGGACTCCCAGGTTGTTTCGTTCATCGCTCAAGCCGTTCGCTTATGCCCGATCGCCGTAGTCAACGACCATTCGAACCGGCGGTCAACCCGAACGGCGGGATCCTCATGGCGTCCCGAAGTGCGATTCAGTGCGATGGTCGCCGCCTCACCACCGGTTGCCGCAATCTGTCATAATGCGCCCACGCGCTCGACGCGCACGCGATGATTGTCGCCGCTGGGTTCATCCCGCAGCAGGTGGCCGACCGGCCATCCCTGCAATACCACTCCGCGCTGAATCACCTGTGTTACCTCTTTAGGACAAGGAGTCCAAGTCCGTATGTCTGTGCAATCTCTCTCGGCGAAGCGCGAACACCGCGCGCCTGCTCGTCCGGCCAGTCGTGGCCGCCGCCATGAAGTCGTGTGCTCCGAATGCGGCACGCCAACCACCGTCCCGTTCCGACCAACCGCCGGCCGGCCCGTCTACTGCCGCCCCTGTTTCCACAAGCGCCGTGGCGCGCCCGCTCGCGTTCGCCCGTCCACGGCAGTGGACATCCGGCCCAACGACTCGCCGATGGCGGACGAGCCGCCAACCGAAGACGCCTTCGACGTCGATGGCGCGTTCAACGACATGGCTCTGGGCGCCGCCACTCGGGCGGCGATCGGGGGTATGGGCATCACCGATCCGACGCCCATCCAGGCGAGGTGCATTCCCCACCTGCTCGCGGAGCGGGACTTGATCGGACAGGCGCGTACCGGATCTGGAAAGACCCTGGCGTTCGCCGTGCCGATCGTGGAACGTTGCGACCCGTCGCTACGGCAGGTCCAGGCCCTTGTCCTGGTGCCGACGCGGGAGCTGGCCATCCAGGTCGCCGCCGTCACCGCGACCTTGACGGCGTCCGGCAGCCTGCGCGTCCAGTCGCTCTACGGAGGCCGGTCCATCCGGCCCGAGCACACGGCGTTGAGGCGCGGCCCCCAAATCGTCATCGGAACGCCGGGACGCACCCTGGACCACCTGCGACAGGGCAACTTGAAGCTGAGTGCGGTGCGACTTCTTGTGCTGGACGAAGCCGACGAGATGCTCGACAAGGGCTTTGCCCGCGACGTTGAGGCGATTCTCGAGCGAACACCCCGCGAGCGGCAGACCGCGCTCTTTTCCGCGACGATGCCGAAGTGGGTCGCGAACACCGCGAAGAAGCACCTGCGAGCGCCCGAAACGGTGGAGATTGACAGCCACCTACAGGCGCCGCCCTCGGTGGAACACATCGTCTACACGATCGAGAAATCCGACAAGATGGAGGCGCTGCAGCGACTGTTGGACGAGCGCGACGGATCGATCATCGTTTTCGGCAGGACCAAGCACGGCGTCAGGAAGCTGGCTCGCCAGTTGGACTCCCTCGGATACCGGGTCGCCGCGCTCCAAGGGAATCTCAGGCAGAACGCGCGCGAGCGCGTTCTGGCGGACTTCCGGTCCGGTGCCGCGCCGGTTCTGGTCGCCACCAACGTCGCGGCCCGAGGCCTCGATGTCGAGGGCGTGGATCAGGTCGTCAACTACGATCTACCGGACTCGCAGCAACTGTTCACCCATCGGGTGGGCCGCACCGGGCGCATGGGCCGTAGCGGTGAAGCGGTAACGTTCGTGACACCGGACGAAGGGCGCAAGTGGCGTGAGATCGAACGGGGCTTGGGTCACCGCGTCGTGCGCGAGTCTTGGAAGTCCCGCGAGGGTCGCCCGCGCCGCACCGGTCAGGCGAGCGCCCCATAGCCGCCCCCGGCCGCGTCGGCGACGACGCGCCTTCGCTTCGCTGTGTGCCGGGTCGCGCCGCCGTGCGGCGCGCCCCCGCCCGCCCCGCCACACCGCCCGCGCCTGGGCCCAATGCGGATGCTCGGGGCCGTAGGGGGGGGGTGTTTT
>VXPO01000005.1:45010-67194 GCA_009839505.1 Gammaproteobacteria bacterium | reverse complement strand
CCACCTTCATTAACACGGTTAAGTTGTTCGGACGGTTCTTTTGTTAATATGTTACTGGGGTTGGGTTGGGGCGATCGGGTCGAGCAATGACGCGGCGAGGGGGCGAATGCCGTTGCAGCTATCTTGCGCGGTCAAATGTCCAAAGAGCACGGTCGAGTTGGCGCAACGTCACGCCGTATTCGGCGGCTTTTTGTCGGCACAGCCTTGTGTACTCAGCCCAGATTCGGAATGTGTAGCTGTTCAACGGGCCGTCGACAGTTCGCATTGCACGCACATCGAGTATCGGATAGTGCTCGGGGAAGACGAAGTGAAGGATTGCGCTGGCTCTCGGCCATTCAATGCCTTCTAGCACGCGAAGTGCGCCGATTCGCAGCCGCTCAGACTTCGCCGTGAAAGACACACGGCTTGCTTCTCGAACGTCAGGCTCCCCGTTGCCTTCGACGAGCGACATTCGCCTAGGCGATTTCCACCGTGCCACTTGTCTGAGGTCTTCCAGATCAAGGTGACCCCTCTCGGCGGCTATCGAGAGCCTGCGGGCGACCCGCTCGTCCTCGGAAACATCCTCGTAAAGCTCGTAACGTGCCGAATAGTGCACGACGTCGCGCTTGGTCAGAGCAATCTTGATTTTTACATTCGCGCCGCCGGTCACTCCGATCAATTGTAGCTCCTAAGTGATGAGTCGCCTCTGTTAGATCAGCGTGTCCCTCGCCACAGGATTCAGACCTGCACGCCGGGATCGGAGCGCCAAGCGCTGCCGGCGGGGAGCAGACCCGATGACTTCTGCCGAGCGAGGGCCACGAAGGGGTCGAGTCCTCGATGGCGCGGGCGATGACGCCCTTGAAGTCTCGGTCGTGTTCCATGGCCGCATGACACCACTTCTGGTTAGATGATGTCATCACCGTTCGGACAAGCTGTGCCGTTGCGTGCCTCCTCCGTCATCGTCGTCCACACACTGGTGTTCAACGCCGCCGGCGAGTTGCTGCTCCTGCGCCGGGCCAATACCGGCTTCATGGACGGCCACTACGCACTCCCCGGCGGCCATCGGCAAACCAGCGAGGAGATCGTCACCGCCGCCGTCCGGGAGTGCCGCGAAGAAGCGCGCGTCGAGGTCGCCGACATCAAGCCCATCGTCGTAATGCCCTACGACGGCGGCGTCGACTTCATCTTCGAGGCCATGCGCTGGTCCGGCACGCCCGGCATAGGCGAACCGGACAAATGCGACGACCTGCTTTTCGCCCTGCCGGACGCCTTGCCGTCGCCGACAGTGACCTTCGTGGCGGCTGCCCTCGAGTGCCGCGCCCGAGGCGTCTGGTTCCGAGAGTTGCACTAGAATTGCCGTCTCGTCCCATCTTTCGCATCTTTGGAGATTCCATGAAAGCGCCCGTCACCGTGACCATCACCGGCGCCGCCGGCCAGCTCGGCTACGCCCTCGTGTTTCGGGTCGCTTCGGGCGCCATGTTGGGCCCGGATCAGCCGATGGTGCTGAAGCTCCTGGAGATTCCCCCGGCCATGGGCGCGCTCAACGGCGTCATCATGGAGATCGACGACTGCGCGTTTCCCCTCGTCCAACGGATCGTGCCCACGGACGATCCGAACGTCGCCTTCGGGGACGCGGACTACGCACTGCTGGTCGGTTCCCGACCCCGCGGTCCAGGCATGGAACGCAGCGAGCTTATGGAAGCGAATGCTGCGATCTTCTCGGTACAGGGGAAAGCCCTGAACGATCACGCCTCACGTGATGTCAAGGTGCTTGTGGTCGGCAATCCGGCGAACACCAACTGCCTGATCGCCCAGCGCAACGCGCCGGATCTCGATCCGCGCAACTTCACGTCCATGATGCGCCTCGACCACAACCGCGCGCTGGCGCAACTGGCGGCGAAGGCCGGCGCGCCGGTCTCGGAGATCGAAGGACTCACCGTTTGGGGCAACCACTCACCGACCATGTACCCGGACCTTCATCACGCCACGGTGGCGGGCAAGCCGGCGCTCGATCTCGTGGATATGGCATGGCTCGACGACGAGTTCATTCCCACGGTGCAGAAACGGGGAGCGGCCATCATCGACGCCCGCGGCTCGTCGAGCGCGGCCTCGGCGGCGAACGCGGCCATCGACCATGTGCGGGACTGGATGGCTGACACAGGCGGCGTGATCAGCATGGGCGTGCTCTCGGACGGCAGCTACGGCATCGCAGAGGGTCTCTTCTTCTCCTTCCCGATAAAATGCGCGGGCGGCGACTGGGAGATCGTGCAGGGGCTCTCGGTGAACGACTACAGCCGCGCCAAGCTCGACATCACGGAAGGGGAACTCAAGGAGGAACGGGAACTGGTGTCGGCGCTTCTGCCGTAGCGGCAACGAAGCGTGTTCAGCTTCGTGGTCGAATCGGAACGCGTCGTCATCGATGCACCCGCCGAGTCTGTCTGGAACATCATCCTGGACGCCGAGCACTACCCCGAGTGGAATCCGTTCACGCCCCGAATCGACACCGATTTCGTGCCGGGATCGCCAATCCGCATGCACGTCCCGCTCGGATCGCTGACACTCAAGCTGACCGAGTACATCCAGGAGGTCGAGCCGCCCCTTCGCATTGCCTGGGGAAAGGACTTCGGGGCGCGGGTGCTGTTGACCGCCAGCAAGACCCAACACGTCACGCCGATCAACGACAAGACGTGCTCGTACTACACGACCGACCGGATGACGGGCCTGCTCGCACCGTTCGTCCGGCTGTTATTCGCGCGCTGGGTGCTGCGCGGATTCGACGACACCGGCCGCGCCCTCAAGCAACGCTGCGAGGCTCCGTAGGGGCGACTGCGCACCTCCCGGGCATGTTGTAGGCGACGCTATTCCAACCAGTCGTTGAACTTCGCCTCGCGCTTCTCGTGGAATGCCCTGACACCCTCGCGGGAATCGGGGTGGTGGTCGGAGATCCCGGTCTTGGCCGCGATCTCGTCCAGGCTCTGCTCCCAGTTCATCTCCGCGGCGTTGTAGACCGAACGCTTCAGGAGCCGCATGGACACCTGCGGCCCGTTAGCGAGTTCCGTGGCGAGGTCCATGGCCGCCGTCTCAAGTTCGTCGGGCTCCACCACTTCGTGGACCAGGCCAAGCTCCTGCGCCTCGTCCGCTTCGATGATCTTCTTCTTCATCAGGAATTCCATCGTCTTAGCGACGCCCAGCAGCTGAACGAGAAGATACTGGCCACCCTCGTCGGGAAGCAGGCCGAAACGCAACGTCGCGCTACCCATCCGGGCACCCCGTGCGGCAATGCGGAAGTCGCATGACAGCGCCAGGGAAAATCCCGTCTGGATGGCGACCCCGTTGATCGCCGCGATGGTGAGCTTGTCGAGTCCTCGCACGGCGGTGTTGACGCGCTGGGAGATCGTGCGCAGGGCGTTGTAGGTGCCGATGCCGCTGTCGTGGCCGTGGACGATGTCGGGCACCAGCGGCGAACCGGGAATCTCCGCGCCGCGGTAGCCCTTCAAATCGTCCCCGGCGCAGAACGCCCGCCCGGAGCCGGTGAACACCAGAACACGTACCGCGTTGTCCATCTGCGCCTGCGTAACCGCCTCGACGAGGTCGCGCTTGATGGTCATCGTCATGCCGTTCAGTCGTTCCGGGGTCGAGAACTGGAACCACGCGATGCCGGGGTCGCGCATCGCTACGTTGAAGCCCCTGAATTGGCCGGTGTCCATTGAATACGTCTCCTAGTTGCTGTCTGTCATCCCATGATCTGCCGCCACGTCGGCAGATCCTTGACCGCGAGGTAGGCGTTCACCCTCTTGGTTTCGCCCATCGTCGCGTTGGGTACGTTGCTGTAGTTGTGGCCGGGAAGCAG
The DNA here is from genome assembly GCA_009839505.1 of Gammaproteobacteria bacterium. Lineage (GTDB taxonomy): Bacteria > Pseudomonadota > Gammaproteobacteria > Pseudomonadales > Azotimanducaceae > VXYL01. Next base: position 63,365 of record VXPO01000005.1, on the reverse strand, counting down.
CAGGGTGTCGTCGGGCAGCGCCTTGAGCTTCTGCAGGCTGTGGTACATCTGCTCGGTGTCCGACCCGGGCAGGTCGACGCGTCCGCAGCCGTCGATGAACAGGGTGTCCCCGGACACCAGCGTGTTCTTGATGCGGAAGCACTGCGATCCCGGGGTGTGTCCCGGCGTGTGCAGGAACTCGATCTCGATGGGCCCCACCGAGAGCTTGTCGCCGGAGTCCACCTTGACGAGGTCAGACTCCGAGATGCCCGTGACCCGCCGGACGCCCGGGGCCTCGTCCCGGTGGGCGTAGACCTTCACCGGATTCTTGGCCAGCAGTTCCGAGACACCGGCGATGTTGTGGCTACCCATGCCGCCACCGACGTGGTCCGGATGGTAGTGGGTCGCTAGCGCGGCCGTGAGCGTGTAGTCCCGCTCGGCGAGGTGCTCAAGCAGCCCGTCGATCTCCCAGGCCGGATCAACCACCGCGACCTCCCGGGTCGAACGCGAACCAACGATGTAGGTGAAGTTCGCCATCGGCCCGATCTGGATCTGCTCGACGATCAGTTCGCTTTCGCCGTTGCTCATCGATGTCTCCTGCTCAAGCGGCCATTTGAACACGGAACCGCTGTCCGTGGGCTGACGGAGCACTTGTTCAGGTGGGGGCTGGGGCCGGACGCCGAGCCCGCGAGGCGTCTTGGCGGCCTAGTCCACCGGGGTGTTGATTGCTTCCAGAATGTCCTCCTCCTCCCCAGACAGTGCATCCCCTTGCCGCCGCAAAGATCCGCGGAACCACACTGCGGCAAGCCACAGTTCCAAGGCCGAGAACATCAGGTAGACGGGTATAGGCGCAAGGGCGTCGGTGACGAGACGTTCAATCGCCAGCAAACCGGCGACAACCAACATTAACAGCAGCACGCATAGGAGCGTCGCAAAGAACGTGCCTATGTTCGCCGCAGTGGCTTCGGCGGGGGGTTTTTGGGAAACGAAGGATGCCGCCCAGGGTGCAGTGATCGACGCATGGATTCCAACGCTGAAGAACACCAGGCAGAACACGATGTACTGCATGAGGGTCGCCAGGAGGTGCGCGATTGACTGCGGCCACGCCAACTGCACGCAGACCAGTGCGCCAACGCCGACCGTCAAGGCGGGCGGCACGAGGCCTAGGTTTTTGCCGAGCAGAATGAGGTGTCGCGGAGGATCCGCGGCGAGCAGGACGCGAAATCCACCTCGGTCCCAACCGAAGAGATTGTTGGCGAACACGACGCCCGTAGCCGCAGCGAAGGCGGCCAATCCCAGCCCGACGTACGGTTGTGCCGCCGACATGTCAAACCGAAAAGCCAACAGCCCTGTCACCATGACGATGAATATCGGGGTGAACAGCGCGTACTTGCCCTGCGGCGAGCGAAACCACTGGCGCAGCGACGCCCGTCCGATTGCGGCAGGCAGGGCGGGGAACAGCCTCCAGTAGGCATCCGTCATTCGCTCAGAACGACGGGGGCGCTCGCCGACCCTCGTGCTCCCGGTGTTCGTGGGCGCGCGACGCCGACGCTCCCTGCGACGATACACGCGCAGCGCGGATCGGTAGGAACGCCTCAGGCTCCAAGCGGTGACCGCGAGCAATCCCAGCGTACCGATTGCCGCTGGCCAATGGCGACCTCGCTTCGCCTCGTAGGCGCCGTAGGCCAACCAACCCGGCGGCGCGGCAAGGTTGGCCACAAGCGCCCACCGGGGCAGTCCGTCAGGGTCTCTCGTCTCCTCCACCTCCTCCGTCGCCGCCCCCGGTTCGGACCCTTCCTGCCCAATCCAATAGTCGACCTGCAGGAAGATGTTGGGACCATTGACCAGCAGCATGAAGATAAAAAAAGTGACAGCGGCGATGGTTCCGCGCAGGCGCTTGTTGACCATCAGGGCCGCCAGGTAGGTCTGCAGTTGGTGGGTCAACGCGATCGTGCACCAGATCGCGGCAACGGCTAGAAGCACCACCAGGGCGTGCCCGATGCCCAACGCGAACATGGACGCCAGCGACAAGCCCAGAATGCCCGCGCCAAAGATCAGCGCGGCCGGTTGGATCTGCAACGCGACCGCGTTGAGGAGGAAGACATGGCTTGGGACAAGCGGTAGGTGCAGGAGATTGTGCATCGACAACGAGTCGTTCGTACGCAGGTCCGTGGCGATGCCGGCCAGCCGGAAGAACAGAAACCCGGCGAGCAGCCCGTCCCAAACGAGGAGAACGGCGAACGGCGACGCGTTGGGCAGCATGATCGTCCCGAGAGTGATCGCCAACAGGAAGGCACCGCTTGCAAGGACGGCCGCGATCGCCACGAGGAGTGCGCCCAAGCTCTTCATACCCGGACCGAGTCGATGCCAGCGGCGGCGCAAAAGCGTCCGGTACAACCACCACACCGCGCGGCGTTGCCGTCGGTTCACCCAGAGTCCTCGCGCAACCAGCTGAGATCGGTGCGCATGCCGGCCGCATCTCCGACCCGGTCGATGAATACGGACTCGAGCGTGCTGCCATCCAACTCGGACAACGGCGCTTCGTAGACGAGGCGACCACGGTCGATGATCCCGACATGAGTACACAGCCGTTCGACGACATCGAGCACATGGGAGGTAATGAAGACCGTTCCACCACGCGCCACGAATCGCTGGAGGAGTTCGCGCATGACCCGCGAGGAAACCGCGTCGACACCCTCGAAGGGCTCGTCGAGAAACAGCAATGCCGGATCCGCAATGAGGGCTGCGGCCAGCGCCAGTTTCTTGCGCATGCCATGGGAGTACTCGAGGACCAGTTGCTTCTCGCCACCGCCGACGTTCAGCACCTCGAACAGCTCGTCGACCCGCTCGCGAACCACTGCTTCATCGAGCAAGTAGATCGTTCCGACGAAGTCCAGGTACTCGCGGCCCGTCAACAGCTCGAACAGGGCAAGGTCTTCGGGCACCACGCCTATCCGGCGACGCACCTCCGCCGCCTCGTTCTCGTCACCCGGGCTGGCGCCGAGGAGGCTGATCGAGCCACTGCTCGGCGCGAGAATCCCGGTCAGCATCTTGATCGTCGTGGACTTGCCTGCGCCGTTGCGTCCAAGGAAACCGTATAGCGTGCCCGCGTCGACCCGGAGATCGAGCTCGTCCACGGCCCGGAAACCGCCGAAGGACCGGCAAAGCTTGCTCGTCGCGATGGCGTAGTCGGTCGCCCTCAAAGGTTGCGCTGGTTCGTCCACCATAGGAGCTTCAGGACTCGACCGAGGAGTCCCCACCGAGTAGTACTTCCGCCTTGCCACAGGCTCGGAGCGTGGTCGCCTCCGGCGCGAGGAACGCCGAGCGAGGCGGGAACTCGCGGTCGCCCCCGCGCACTCCGCCGTCGACGACCCAACCCACCGTCCACCGCGGCACGGCGAAGGTCGAGTCGGCGTCCAGGCACAGGCGGGTGACGCTGAACCCGGGCATGTCGAAGATCTGCTTGGCCGGCTGCCCCCTGGGCACCACCTCTGGCGACCCCGAAAGGTCAATGATGGCAGCGGCGGCGGCGCTGTCCCAGCCATGCTGCGTGACCACCGGCTGGCTGGCCGCCAGGATCTTGCGTTCGAAAGCCGGCGTCTGGAACTCGATCACGTGCACACCCTGCAGCAACGAGTGCGGTATGCGCGGTGGGATCGGCACCACGTCTCCGGGCCGGAGTTCGACCCTGTTCATGAACGCTTGGACGGGCGCAAGATCGGTCGCGCCGGACTCGGCCTGCCGCGCCGCCCCCAACAACGCGGCACGGTACCCGTCGTCCCCTAGGGCTTCTCGCCTCCCCGGGCATGCTCCAAGCAACATGCGGCCGGGCGCTTGATCGACGCGGTCGACGACGTAGACCTCGGACTTCGTCTCGTGCACCTCCAAGTAGAGGTTGCCGCGCACGGGCTCCAATGCCTTGAGTAGAACCACGGGGTCCGTTCGGCCACGCGACGCCAGGTAGCACGACAGTGGCTCGATGCCGGATTCCGTCTGGACTCGACTCTCGCCGCGCTCCTCGACCCCGCTGTACCAGACCTCCCGCCCCCACGGCTTGTCGACGGTCACAGGTTCGAGGATGGCTGGCGGTTCGCTCACTGGTCGGTCCACGGCTTGAGCCGATCGTCGCTGCAGCACGAGGGCCGCGTGCTCACTGGAAGGTGCATTATAGTGAACGCATGTCGACCACAGCGGCTGCCGAACGATCCGAGCAGTGCGTGCTGCGCCTGCCTCTCAAGACCCCGTTCAACGCGCCGCTGCTGTTCTCGTTCCTCGAAGGACGCGCGCTTGCCGGATTGGAAGCCGTGGGCGGATCCCGCTACCGGCGGCGGCTCGGTCCCGATGCCTGGCTCGAAGCGCGCGTGGAGGGCGATTCGCTCAATGTCAGCGTTCCTCCGCACCTGTCCCGGCGAACCGATGAGATCGTCAAGCGCCTGACGGGTCTTTTCGATCTGGACGTGGACCCCGGCACGATCGATAGCCACCTAGCTCGCCATCCGGCGCTTGCGCGACGGGTCCAAGCCGCACCCGGCATTCGGGTTCCCGGCACCTGGGATCCGTTCGAAGGTGCCGTCCGCGCGATCCTCGGTCAGCAAGTCAGCGTCGCCCGCGCCACCACGTTGGCAGGACTGCTCTCGGACCGGTTCGGCGATGGCGGGTTTCCCGACGCTCCAACACTGGCCGAGGTCGACGTCGCCGAGATCGGCCTTCCCCGGATGCGCGGCCGGGCCGTTTCAGCCGTGGCGGCGCGGGTCGCGAGGGAAGGCGTGGATTGGCTAGAGGACGGCGAACGGCTGCGCGCCGGACTCCTGGAGATTCCGGGCATCGGACCGTGGACGGCTGAGTACGCCGCCATGCGGATCGCCCGCGACCCCGACGCGTTCCCGGATACGGACTGGGGCGTGGTCAAGGCGCTCGGCGTGAAAGGTGCGGCCGCGCGGGAATGGGCGGAACCCTTGAGACCGTGGCGCGCCTACGCCGTGATGCATTTGTGGAGAAAGGAGTAGCAACATGCTTTATACCTTCGTGTCGAGTCCAATCGGTCAACTTCTGCTCGCGGGCTCGGACACCGCGCTCAAGGTCGTCGGTTTCCCCACCGGCAGCAAGGCGCGCGGCCCGTCGGCCGAATGGGAACGGCTCGATGAACCCTTCAAGGATGCCGCCCGGCAGATCGATGAGTATTTCGACGGCAAGCGGCACGACTTCGACCTCGCCATCGAACCCGCAGGCAGCGAGTTCCAGACGCTCGTCCTCGATGCCCTTCGCCGGATTCCCTACGGTGAGACCCGCAGCTACAGCGAAGTTGCCCGGGACATCGGCCAGCCCAAGGCAATCCGCGCCGTCGGCGCCGCCAACGGCCGCAATCCGCTACCCATCGTCATCCCGTGCCACCGGGTGATCGGCCAGGACGGTGACTTGACCGGCTTTGGCGGTGGCCTGGCGGCGAAGCGCTATCTGCTCGACCTCGAGCGTCGATACTCAGGCATGTTCGAACAGGAAGCTTGAAAGTAACTATCTAGTTACTTATTCTAAGGACAAGGTCAAGCCAGAGTAACTAAACGGTTACTTCCGATGCCTCGAGACGCAGACCGGACTCGGCGGGGGATTCTCGCCGCCGCCATCGACGAATTCGCGGCGAACGGCTATGCAGGTGCCCGCATCGACCGCATCGCGGCGCGCGCTGCTGTGAACAAGCGGATGATCTATCACCACTTCGGTGGCAAACGCGCCTTGTTCGAAGCGGTTCTGGCCGACCGGTTGGCCACCGGTGCTCCGAGTGCCGAGCTTGTCCGGCTGTGGATGTACGAAGCCTTGGAACGGGGCGACGACGACATCGTCCGCTTGTCCGAGCGCACCGCCCTTGCCGCGACCCGGATCGACGCCATTCGCTCGGCCCAGGCCCGAGGCGAACTGCCGCCGGAACTCGACTCCGCACTGTTGGCCCTCGCGCGTACAGCCGTAGAGGTCTTTCCCCTAGCCTTCCCGCAGCTCGTTCGCGTCGTCACGGGACGTCGAGCGGCGTCACCCGAGTTCCACGAGGCCTGGAGCACCTTCATGCGCGATTGGCAGCGTTCGGGGGCGAGCCAACTCCCAACCAAGCCACGTCTGCGACTGGACCGAAGCCGGGTCTCGCAGGCTGCCCGCCGGCCAACCGCGCCTACTCCGCGTACCCCGCCCCGCTGAACCTCCTGCGTTCACCGTGGCGCGTCCACGTACATAGTGGCAGGCTGTACGGTCAACAGGATCAACGACTACACGGGCTTATCCATCGGCAACGATACGGCACCGATTCGCTGGCAGCAGGGCGAACTGTGGCTCCTCGACCAGCGCAGGCTTCCGGATGAGGTCGTCTTCGAGAAGCAGAACGACGCCTTCGAGGTCGCTCGTGCCATTCGCGAACTCAAGGTGCGCGGAGCGCCGGCGATCGGTGTCGCCGCGGCCTATGCCATGGCCATGACCTGGCGTGACGGCGGTGACCTCGTCGACGCGGCTGGCGCGTTGCGGACGGCGCGACCCACCGCCGTCAACCTGGGCTGGGCGGTCGACCGCATGCTTTGCACCCACACACGCGGGGAGGATCTTGTCGACGAGGCCTGCGAGATCCACGCCGAGGATCGCGCCATGTGCGAGGCCATCGGTCGACACGGCGCCCCCTTGATCAAGCCCGGTAGCCGCCTCCTGACCCACTGCAATGCCGGCGCACTCGCGGTGTCCCACCTCGGTACCGCCACCGCGCCCATGTACATGGCGCATCGGGCAGGCATCCCGTTTCACGTCTACGTGGACGAGACGAGGCCGGTGCTCCAGGGCGCCAGACTCACCTCTTGGGAACTCTCCGAAGCGGGCATCGACCACACCCTGATCTGCGACAGCGCGGCCGCGCACCTGATGGCGGAGGGCGAGGTCGACCTGGTGATCGTCGGCGCCGACCGAGTCACCGCCAACGGCGACACCGTCAACAAGATCGGCACTCGCGCGCTCGCCATCGTCGCCCGCTACCACGGCGTGCCGTTCTACGTGGCCTGCCCCACGTCGACCCTCGATCTCGAAACGCGGGCCGGTGCGGACGTGGTCATCGAAGAGCGCGCAGGCACGGAAGTAACCGACACGATTCCGGCCGTGTCCGGCGTCAAGACGCGGAATCCTGCGTTCGACGTGACCCCCGGCGAACTGGTCACGGCCTACCTCACCGACCAGGGGCTGTTGGCACCCGGCGAGCTCGAGCGACGGAAACCCGAACACGGGACGTAGAACCGACCGAAATCATCTCGGAGAACGAGCCCATGAAACTGAAAGACTATCCCTTGAGCTTCGCGGTTGCCGCCCTCGTCGTCGGCGCTGCCGTCGCGGCCAACGTCTTCGCCCAGTCGCGACCTGCGACACCGATCGACGTCAGCGAAGCCAAGGCCAAGGAGGAAGCGCGGTTCAAGGCGATCGACACCGACGGCGACGGCGTTGTCTCGGCCGACGAATTCGCCACGACGAGCCCGCGCGAACTGTTCGCCGGCCTGCGCCCGGGTGGCGAACGCGGACCTCGCGAGGCACGGCGACGCGCGGCGGGCGAGCGGCGCAGCGCCCAGCGCGACAGGGTCCGCGGCGCCAAGGAACGACGTAAAGCCGAACAAGGGGAACGACAGCGAACCGCACGACGAGAAGCGTTCGAGACCGCCGACACCGACGACGACGGCCAACTTTCGACCGAGGAGTACGAGGACATGCCCGCTGCCGTCGAAGCTGAACGTCGCCGAGCGATGTTCGCCCGACTCGATGCCAACGGCGACGGCTCGCTGACGCCGGACGAGTTCCCTTCGGTCGTGGACCGACTGGAGATGCTTGATGCGGACGGTGATGGCCTGGTCACCCGCGACGAGATGCGCGCCGCCAGGGGCCGCTAGGCGGCTAGCCTTTGGACGACGCCACCGACGAGGAGTTGATGGCCCGCGTACAGCACCAGGACCGCGGGGCCTTCGCGGTCCTGGTCGCGCGTCATCTCGATGGCATCCACTCGTTCAACTACCGGTTTATCCGGCATGCGGACGATGCGGCCGACCTCGCCCAGGAGACGTTTCTGCGCGTCTGGAGCAGTGCGCACACTTGGCGACCAAACCGCGTGAGGTTCACGACATGGCTCTATCGGATCGCCCGCAACCTATGCATCGATGCCTACCGCCGTCAACGGGAGACCGAGGAACTCGATCCTCGCATCACCGCCGCCGACGAGGCCGGGCCGGACGACGCACCGGGCCGCGAACGTCTCCTCAGAGTGATGAACCAAGGACTCGCCGAACTGCCCGAGCGGCAGCGCACGGCCCTCCTGCTTTGCCATCGGCAGGGCATGACCAACCGGCAAGCGGCCGACGTCCTCGAGGTGAGCGTCGACGCGCTGGAGTCGCTGCTCGCCCGGGCTCGGCGGACACTGCGCCTGAAACTGCGCGACCACCGTTAAACTGACACGATGGATACGAACATGGACCTTGCCGATTTCGAACATGCCCTGGATCGCCACGGTGCCGATCTGGACGGGTGGCCGGCACCTCTCGCGCCCCAAGCCCGCGAACTGCTGGAGTCGTCTGCTACCGCCCGTCGGCTCTACGAAGAAGCGCGACGACTGGAGTCGTTCCTCGAAGAGATGCTGCCCGACGTCCCGGTCCCGTTGGGTCTCAAGACCCGTGTGCTCGCCAACGTGCCGCTGGCCGAACCTTGGCTGCAGTGGTGGACGGCCAAGTCCTGGCGCCCGGCCCTCGCCCTGGTGCCGCTCGTCGTGGGAATCGGCATTGGGATGAACGTCGCGGGCAGCCTCGACGAGGATCTGGCCACGGGCGGCGAGGACATGCTGCTCGTGTTGTTCGATCCTGACGAACTCGACCGCTTGGCCCTGCCCGGCGATGAGAACGGGAACGAGCCATGAGAACCAAGTGGTTAGTCGGCGTTCTCATCGTCTCCGTGGTGCTCAATGTCGCCGCGGTCGGTTTCCTGGCGGGTTTCCTCGGCAAGGGGAAGCCCAGCGGTCGCGTCGTAGACCCGACCGTCGGTCTCGCGCTACTGATGCGCAACCTGCCGGACGAGCGTCGGCAGGAGCTAGTCCGCGAAGGAGCCCCGGTGCTGTCCGACGGTGAACTGCGACGGAGCATTCGCGTCTCGATGCGTGAACTGCGCAACGGTCAACGGACCATCGGACAGGCGATCGCCGCCGAGCCTTTCGACCCCGAGGCGCTTGCCGATGCCCTGGCACGCTACCGCGAGCACTTCGATGCCAACCAGGCAGGCAATCACCAAGCCTTCGTCGACATTCTGGCCCGCTTGACGCCCGAAGAACGACGCAGATTTCTGGCGACCATGCACACCAACCATCACCGCCGCGGCCTTGCAAGGCCTCCTCGCGGCCATCAGGAGCGCCCACGGCCTCAACACTGATACCCCGTAGGGGCGACCCTTGTGGTCGCCCGTGCCCGCGCACCGTACGGTGTCGGTTCGCCAGGAAGGGCGACCACAAGGGTCGCCCCTACGGCTCCACCATCCATTCAAGGGGTTCGGGGCTTGCTCCTCGCGAGAGCGCCTGGCCGCTGCTCCAAACGCAACCTCAGGGTTAACATCAGCGCTCGTCAATGGATTCCGGCATCGACGCGATGCCGGCAGCATGGATCAGGTCATCGCCACATCAGGGCTCTGCCGAACGTTCCGTGTCGGCGATGCCGATGTGCACGCGCTCGACCACATCGACCTCACCGTCGACCGGGGCGAATTCGTCGCGGTGATGGGTCCTTCGGGGTCCGGCAAGACCACCCTTATGAACATCCTGGGGTGCCTCGACAAGTCCGACGCCGGCGAGTATCGGCTACTCGACCAGGTCGTATCCGACATGGACGACGACCGCTTGTCCTCGCTCCGCAACCGCCACATCGGATTTGTCTTCCAGAGCTTCCACCTGCTGCCGCGCATGACGGCCGAGGAGAACGTCCTGGTACCGATTCGCTATGCCGACGACTGGGCCGAAGCCGGCCGGCGCCGGGCGGACGAACTGCTCGAGCGCCTCGGACTCAGCGACCGGATGCACCACCGACCCAACCAGCTCTCCGGCGGTCAACGCCAGCGCGTCGCCATCGCCCGGGCGCTGGTCGCCAATCCACCGCTGCTGCTCGCCGACGAACCCACGGGCAACCTGGATTCGGCGACCGGCGAGACTATTATGGCGCTCATCTCGGAGTTGAACCGCGAGGGCCAGACCATCCTGATGGTCACCCACGACGAAAACGTGGCGTCCCACGCCCGGCGGGTGATTCACATGCGCGACGGCAAGGTGGACCGCGATGCACGCCGCCACTAAGACGCGACCGCTTCGCGGCGTCGCTGTCGACCGCACGCGGTCGGCCGAGTGCCCGGCCGGCAATGGGGCACTCTCGGCCGTGTTCGTCGGTCTCGTCCTGCTCTGCGCCCCCGTCGCCGCTATGCCGCCCTACCTGACCGGGCTCGTCGAGGACGCCGAGTCGCAGGTCATCGAGATGCCGCGGCTTCCTGGCCTGTGGCAACGCCAGATCGCCTGGCTCGCGCCCGAGGGTAGTACCGTTGCACCCGGCGACGTCGTTGTGCGCCTAGACCCGGGCGACTTGATCGCCCGCACCGAAGCGGCGCATACGGACCTGGAAGAGCGACGCATCCAGACCGAACGCCAGCGCAACGCGACGCTGCTCGCCATACTCGACGCCGAGACGGCGGTCATCGAGGCCGAGAGCGCTGTTCGCCTGGCACGCATCGACGCCGAGATCCCCGCCCAGGCAACCCGGCGGCTGGATCACGAACGGGACCAACTTGATCTCGAAACCGCCGAGCATGCCCTCGAGCGGGCACGCGCGACACTCGCGGACAAGCGTGACCAGCAGGCCAAGTCCGACCCGGTCACCCGCATGGCCGTAGCCCGCGCCGAGTCGGAACACGACCGCTTGCAGCAGGCCCTCGCGCAGACGGAGATCCGAGCCGAGGGCACGGGACTCTTCATCCACGGGGAGAACCCGTTCACCGGTGCCAAGGTGTTCGCCGGGGAGACCATGCCGCCCACGGCCAAAATCGCGGAGGTGGCGAGCCGCACCGCCCTGCGGTTCCGCTTCTGGGTCCACGAGAGCGACATCCGCCACGTGCCCGTCGATACGGTGCTAATCGTGACGCCGGACGCCTTACCCGAGCGTTCGGTCCAGGCGCGGGTCGAGTGGACATCGAAGCAGGCCGCGACCCGCATCGAGTGGAGCCCCGGTGGCTATTTCGAAGTTCTGGCCATTCCCACGGAGCCGAACCCGGAAGACCTGATCCCGGGAATGGCCGTCATGGCCGCGAGGACGCCATGAGCCGCGCGTTGGTCCTGGTCCTGGTGCTGAGTGGCACCAGTGCGTCCGCCGAGCGCTGGCTTGAAATCAACCCGGAAGACCGGGCGGTCACCATCGATGCCAGCGGAATCGTTGTCTCCACCGACGTGCTGCGCTACGGCCCGCCGCCGAGCCGGAACTGGGCGCTGACCATCAGCCACCTGGCCGAAGAGGGCAAGCGCGTCGCGAAGGGCGACCTGCTAGTCGCCTTCGACGGCGGCAACGCCGACAACCGGGTGCGGGAGCTGGCCTCCAACTTGGAGGTCGCCCGCGGCGAGCTCGAGTCGCTGATCGAAAGGCAGGCGCGGGAGCTAGCGGACGACAAGGTCGCGTTGGCGACCATCGAAAGCGAAGCCAAGAAGGCGAACCGCAAGGCGGAACAGCCGCCCGAACTGATCGCCAGCGTCGAGTACCGCAAACTCGCGGAACGCAAGCGGCTCGCCGACGAGAAGCTCAAGCGTGTCCGCCAACGTGCACCCCTGGTAGAGCGGCTCCGTAACGCCGAGCGTCAGGAAATCGAGATCAGGGTACGGCGACTGGAGATCCAGCACGCCGCCGCCACGCGCGAACTGGAAGCGCTGACGGTTCGTGCGCCCCGGGCAGGGACGGTGATCATCGGCACGACGCCGTTGTGGGGCAACAAGCTCGACGTGGGCAATCAGGTGAACCCGGGCATCGCCGTGGTCGAGCTCGCCAACGAGGATCGCCTCGCCGTGCAGGCGGAGATTCCGGAGCATGCCGCGGCTCGCCTGGCGACCGGCCAGCGGGTCCGCGTCGTGGTCGACTCGGCGGGAGGCGCGGAAATCGAAGGTCGAATCCACGCTCTCGCAAACACGGTACGACGAAAGTCCCAACAGGCGCAGGTCATGGTGCGCGACATCACGGTTCGGTTCCCCACCGACGCGCCGAGCGGCCTGCGCCTCGGCATGTCCGTTCAGATTTCCGTCGAGGTCGTAGTGCTGCGTGGTGTTCTCGCCGTTCCGGCGACGGCGCTCAGCTACCGTTCCGGGTCGCCGGGCGTCGTGCTCAAGGGAGGCTCTTGGGTACCGGTGGTGCTCAGCGAGAGGAGTGGCGACCGTTTCGTGGTCGCGCGCGGTCTCGAGGCCGGACAGGAAGTACGCCTGTGACCGCGCCGCGCCTCGCCCGCTGCGGCTTCTCCGCCCTGCCCCTGCTCATCGCCTTGGGATGTTCGGACGCCCCGTCGCGCCATCCCACTGTCGCGGTGGAGGCCCGCGACCACCGCTTCGTGGTCGAGGCACGCGGCGAACTCACCGCCTCCGAGGCCATCACGATCCGCGTCCCGGAGGGTCTGCGAATGGGTTTCGACATCGCCTGGATGGTGCCGGAGTACTCCGAAGTGACCCGGGGCCAGGTCATCGTCCGGTTCGACGACAGTGAGATCCGGGTGCAACGGGAGAGCAGGCTGGTGGACGTCGCCAGTCGCAATCTGCAACTCGGCGTACACACCCAGGACAGTGCGATCACACGCGCCCTCATCGACCACGAGGCCGAACGGGTCGACGGCGAGCAGCAGATCGCACGCACTTTCACCGAGGTCGACCCGCGGCTGTTCAGCCGCAACGAGATTCTCGACGCCGTGGGCGACCTGCAGTTGCTCACGGTTCAGGACGCCTATTTCGCCTGGCAGGCGCAGACCCACGACCAGCGGACCCAGGCCGAGCTGCACCGCCTGGTCGCCTTTCGCGATGCCAGCCAATCGCAACTCGACCAGCAGGAGTCCGCCCTGGCGGTCATGGAACTGACGAGCCCCGCGGACGGCACCTTCGTCTACGCGCGCACACCGTGGGGTCAGAAGCTCACCCGCGGCCATCACGTCTTCCCCGGTCGGGCGGTGGGTCTCTTGCCAGTGCGCGGCAAGGTGAAGGCGCGGATCTATGTCCCGGAAGTCGACGCCATCGGCATCTCGATCGGACAGGAGGCAATACTGCGCCTCGATAGCGACATCTCGGTCTCGGTACGCGCCGTGGTGTCCAGCGTATCGACCGTCGCCACTCCCCGCGCCAGCGAAAACCCGCAGAAGTACTTCGTCGTCGAAGCCGAACCGGAATCCGTGGACGCGGAACTGATGCGCGTCGGCAGCAGCCTCGACGCGACCATAGTCACCGGAGCCATCAAGGGCAGCTTCCTCCTCCCCCAGCAGGCCGTGTTCTACGACGACAACGAGCCGTTCGTCTACGTCGTGCGCGGAACCGATGCATCGGCGCGCCAGGTGCGGCTCGGCCACATGAGCCCGACCCTCGTGGAAGTCACGCACGGTCTCGAGGCAGGTGAGCAGGTCAGCGTGGTTGCCCCCGCCGGCGTTGGGCCGCAGTGACCCTGACCCGTCTTGGCCCGATTGACCTCGGTACACTGGCGAGGCACTGGCTGCCCGATGTACGCCAAGCGGCCGTGCAGTTGGCCCACCATCGGCTGCGCTCGGCATTGACGCTTCTCGGCATGATCTTCGGTGTCGGCGCCGTCATCGCCATGCTCGCGGTGAGTGAGGGCGGTCGACGCCAGGCGCTTGCGATGATCGAGGGAATGGGGGTCGACAACCTGATCGTCGACGCCGAGGAACCCCAAGGCGATGAACGCAGGGAGGCGCGCAAGCACTCCGCCGGGCTCTCGGTCGCCGACGCCCGGGCACTCCTCGAGACGCTGCCGTTCATCAACGCCTGGGCGGGTGTGCGCGTTATCCACACTTGGAACCTGTTCTCGCGCCAGGGCGAGAGCCACGCCCGGGTGTGGGCGGTAAGCCCGCCATACTTCGAGCTGACGCGCTTGGAGGCCGCCGCAGGGCGCCTGTTCAGTACCCAAGACAATGATCAGTTCGCCCAGGTGGCGATCCTGGGTGAAGGCGCGGCGCGGCAACTATTCCCCAATGGCGACGCACTCGGCCAATTCGTGAAGGTCAACCACCTGTGGGTCCGGGTCGTGGGTGTCCTGCGCGACCGGCAACTGCCCGACAACGAGTTCCAGGGCGAGCGCGTCGGCGGCGAGGGCGACCGCGTCTATCTGCCCCTGCATACGGCGCTGAGACGGCTGCATGTTTCTCCCTGGGAGAGCGAGCTGTCGCAACTCAAGCTGCGCGTGACGCGCGGATTCTCGCCCCTTGCCGCCGCCGACGCCGTGCAGCATCTGCTCGACCGCCGCCACGGGGGGCAAAGGGATACCCGGCTGACCGTGCCGGTTCGTCTACTCGCTCAGCATCAGCGGACCCAGCGCATCTTTACCATCGTCATGTCCGCCGTAGCCGGCATATCGCTCCTCGTCGGTGGCATCGGCATCATGAACATCATGATGGCCAGCGTCATGGAGCGACGCTCGGAGATTGGCCTGCTGCGGGCCGTGGGCGCCCGGGAGCGGGACATTGCCCGGCAGTTCCTCGTCGAAGCCACCTTGATTGCGCTATTCGGCGCCGCCGCCGGGATCGTCCTCGGCGTCGTGATCGCCTACGCCATCGCCGCCTTCGCAGGCTGGGCCGTCGCGTGGTCGCTGCCCGGCATCGCCTTGGCCGTCATCGTCTGCATGGCGATTGCCGTGGGCTTCGGTGTATATCCCGCGTTGTCGGCCGCCCGGCTCGATCCGGTGGCGGCGCTGCAGACGGAGTAACGGAGTAAGAGCCGTCCGACCCAAGCGGCCTTCTGCGCTACACTCGCCAGCCGGCGAGCCCGGTCCACGGCAGACGGAACGGACGTGAGCGAGACAACCAGCGGCCCGATCCCGGACACACTGCCCGGCGAGCCCGCGACGACCTCCCAGTTTGGCCTGCTTGGAACCCGACGGCTGGCGCCGCTGTTCGTCACCCAGTTCTTCGGCGCATTCAACGACAACCTGTTCAAGCAGGCGTTCATCATCATCCTGACGTTCGGCGGCTTGATCGCCGCCGGAGACACGCGCATCTACGTCAACCTCGCCGCAGCCATCTTCATCCTCCCGTTCTTCCTGTTTTCGGCCACCGCGGGAACCCTTGCCGACAAGTTCGAGAAGTCGAGGATTATCCGCTTCGTCAAGCTCGGGGAGATCGCCGTTGCCGCACTGGCCGGCATCGCCCTGTATCTCGAGAGCGTGACGGCGTTGTTCATCGTCCTTTTCCTGCTTGGCGTGCAGTCCACCTTTTTCGGACCGCTCAAGTACTCGATCCTGCCCCAGCACCTGGACGCCAGGGAGCTCGTCGGCGGCAATGCCATGGTGCAGATGGGGACGTTCGTCGCGATCCTGCTGGGAACCATCGCCGGCGGGATTCTCGGCGATTGGGACGACGTCTCGCTGTGGCTGTTCGCCTTCGTCGTGGCAGTGGCGGTGACCGGCTACCTCAGCTGTCGTTGGATTCCCTTGGCCACACCAACCAAGTCCGACAATCTCGGCTGGAACCCGGTCGTCGAGACCTGGCGTCTGATCACCCTGGCGAGGGAGCGCAAGGCCGTGTTCCTATCGATCCTCGGGGTGTCCTGGTTCTGGCTTCTCGGATCGGTGGTTCTGGCACAGATTCCGAGCCTCGTCTTCGAACTCGATGGCGGTGCCTACGTCGTGACCCTGATCATGGTGGTGTTCACGGTGGCCATCGCTGCCGGATCCCTGCTCTGCGAGCAGCTCTCCGGCCGGCGCGTGGAGATCGGCTTGGTTCCGGTAGGGGCGGTCGGCGTCAGCCTGTTCGGTCTTGATGCCTGCTTTGCCATCGGCGGCGTCTCCGGCGGGGAGGCCGAACGCTCGGTTCTCGAATTCCTCGCCGCGGACGGCGTCGGTCGGCTGCTCTTCGATCTCGCGATGATGGGCGTGTTCACCGGCCTCTACGTCGTCCCGCTGCAGGCCAATATTCAGACGCGTACCCCGAACGACCGGCGCGCGCGCGTCATTGCCGCCAACAACGTGCTGAACTCGCTGTTCATGGTCACCGGAGCGGTGTTCGCCATTGCCTGGTTCAAACTGGACGGCACGATTGCCGGCCTGGTCGGTGCCATGGCGGTAATCAACGCCGGCGTCGCCGTGTTCATCTTCCAGCAGGTGCCCGAGTTCTCCATGCGTTTCCTCGTCTGGGCGATTTCGCACACGATGTACCGGGTGCGCCACCAGGGCCTGGAGACCATCCCCGAGCGAGGGGCGGCCATACTGGTCTGCAACCATGTCAGCTACATGGATGCCTGCCTGCTTGCCGGCGCCGTCCGGCGACCGATCCGTTTCGTCATGCACGACGCGATCTACCGCATCCCCGTGCTGCATTTCATCTTCCGTACGAGCCGTACGATTCCCATCCTGCCCCAGGGTCAGGATCCCAAGGTCTACGAGAACGCGTTCCAGTCGATTCGCGAGGGACTGGCCGCGGGCGATCTGATGTGCATCTTCCCCGAGGGCAAACTCACCACCGACGGCGACATCGACCGGTTCCGCCGCGGCATAGAGCGCATAGTCGGCGAAACACCAGTGCCGGTGGTACCGATGGCGCTGCGAGGACTGTGGGGAAGTTTCTTCAGTCCCGAGGGCAGGGGCGCGTTCAGGCGCGGACGCGGTCGATTCTGGAGCCGTGTCGAGATCGTCGTCGGCGATCCCTTGGCCCCGCATGAGGTCGACGCCGACGACCTGCGCGAACGCGTACTGGAGTTGCGTGGCGACGGCCGGTGACCGCGGCACCTCCGAAGCGGCGGGACTTCGACTATCGGGATGTCACCATCTTCCCGCCCTACCCCGACGAGACGCCCACGGACCTACTGGCCGATGGAGATCCGGACGACCTGGTGCGCGTGGCCAAGCTCGACGGGTTCGTGATCGGCGCCTACCGGCTCGCGCAGATCGACGAGACGCAATTCACGATCAAGGCGCTCACGGTACGGGAGGCCTATCGCGGACGGGGAATCGGACGATGGATGCTTGGACACGCCGTGGGGATAGCCGAGCTGAAAGGAGCGAGGGTGATCAATGCACCGCTTGCGGGGGCGGCGTTCTTCGCGAAAGTCGGGTTTGAACGCCAGGGGTCGCGGCTACGTCTGAAACTGACACCGGAGTAGTGTGCGGGCGACCGCACACCTTGGGGCACGCCTGGCCCACCCATTCGGCCCGACGTAGCCAAACCCGTTGCTTGGCAAGGGATTCACCGTAGTTGCCCAAGACGAAGTTCAGGTGCGCCAGACGTTCGCGGGTACCGTCGAGTTGCTTCGAGGGCAGGCCGTCTTCCAACGTCACAATCTCCTCGTAGGCGGCGATGGCGGCGGCGATGTTGTTCTGCAGCAGGTGGGCGTTGGCGAGCCAATCAAGAATCACTGCACGGTCGAGGGGACTCAGCGTGGCCGACCGGGGTCGTGCCCGCTTCAAACCTCCCGCCACCCGCAGGTTCTTCAGCGACACCTGAGTCACGCGGTTGTCGCGCACGATCTTGTCCAACGCTTGGACCACTCGCTCAACCGCGCCTCGCCTGAGCAACTTCCGCGCCGCCACGAGCGACTGGAAGACCGGGTACTGGACCTCGAAGCGCCGTTGAACACCGGCCGGTGCGGTTACCGTCGGAACCGGATCAACGAACGGGCACACCGTCGAACACGCAGCCTCCACCAGTCGAGGATCAAGCGGCCCATCCTCGTCCTGCCCCAGACCCGGATCCACTCCCCTCATCCATTGCGCTCCCCGGGCGATCGACTCGTGGCCACGCCAGTCCAAGGGGTCGATGGTGAGGCGCCACAGGCCACCGACGATGTTCGCAGCTCCAAGCAGGTGTTGCGCTTCCGCCGCGCCCTCGGGCGGTTCGCGACGAACCGGCATGTCGTACCGTCGCGCCTCGGGCAGTGCCGGTGGCGGCACGCCTCGGGGTTTGCCCGCGTCCCCGGTCGTCGTCGGGCCTCCGGCGCAGCCGACGACCACCAGCACGATGGCAGGCAGGAGACCGCTGATCACGCACATACCCGAATCGGGCGGCTGGCGTTGGAACGTTGAACGTCGCAAAGCGGTCGCGCCTCCCATGGAACAAATCCCGTTTGTTTCCTGGCGGTCAGCGGCGCTCGCTGCCGGGAGAATTCGCGCAGCGAATTCTCGGG
>VXPO01000005.1:0-45000 GCA_009839505.1 Gammaproteobacteria bacterium | reverse complement strand
GCGCCCCTCTGCCACAACCCCCCCCGCCCCGCCCCGCCTCGGGGGGGCGGGGGGGCCTGGGGGGGGGGGCGGGGCGGGGCCGGCGGCGGCGCGCCGCAAGCGGCGCGACCCGGCACACAGCGAAGCGAAGTGCGGGACCGGCTATGGGGCGCTTGCATGGAACTCGACTCTGACGTACTCCGATGGTACTCGACGGGCGGATTTCCGGCTTGCCCCCGGCAATCCAAGTTCGCACACTCGCTTCATGCGCTACCCGGTGGACAACTCACGCCCAATGGAACGCCACAGCACGTCGTTGCGCAGGCGGTTCGTGTCGCTGCTCGTGGCGACCGTGGGGTTCGGTGGTTCCCTGCACGCCCAGGACGACACGGTGACCTACGAGGTCACCTTCCGAGGCAACTGGACGCTCGAGAGCACGCCCGGCGGAGTTGTCGGCGGTGCGCACTTCACGACCCTGATCGGTGCCGTGCACAACAGCAGCGTCAGCTTCTGGAGCGTCGGCGGTACCGCCTCGAGCGGTGTCGAAAACATGGCCGAACTCGGGATCACCAGTACGCTGAGGTCGGAGATCGAGGCCAGCACCCATTATCACGCGGTGATCGAGGAAGGTGTTTCCGGAGGCGGGACGGGCTCCGCGACGTTCGATCTGGAGGTTCCCGACACGCATCCCCTCGTCACACTCTCATCGATGATCGGACCGAGTCCCGACTGGTTCGTGGGCATCTCGGGCCGATCGCTGCAGGACCCCCAAGGCGAGTGGCTGACACGGTTGGAGATCGATCTCTTTCCCTACGACGCCGGCACCGAGGAAGGCGACGAGTTTCGGCTCAGCAACCCCGCCACCAGTCCGCAGGGCGTTATCACGAGCATCAAGGGCACGGGCAAGTTCTCAGACGAACCGATGGCTTATCTCACCTTCGTGCTCGACACCAGCGGGCAACCGCCCGGACGCGTCACGGGTGTCGGCGTTGCACCCCGCGTCGGCGGACTGGCGGTTTCCTGGAACATGGTGAGCGATGCGGACGGCTACAAGGTGCAGTGGAGAACGAGCGGCCAGGGGTTCAACACGTCTCGCCAACGCACGGTCTCCGGGGGGTCGACGACGCGTGACACCATCCCGAACCTCACGGCGGGGACACGCTACTACGTACGGGTGATCGCCACCAAGAGCGACGCCGACGACGGCACCGCATCCGCCGAGGCGAACGGTGTCCCGAGAGCGTCGGCACCGGGTCAGGTGACGGGCGTGGGCGTAACCGCGGAAATCGAGCAGATTACGGTGTCCTGGAACGCCGTGGCGGACGCGACCGGCTACAAGGTCCAGTGGCGGTCCGGGAACCAGTCATTCGGCGCCACACGACAGGTGGTTGTCACCAGCGGGTCGAACACCCGGACCACCCTCACCGGCCTCGCGGGGGGTACGCCCTATTCCGTGCGCGTCATCGCCACGCGCGCCTTCGCCGACGACGGTCCACCTTCGACCGTCGCGACGGGTACGCCGCGCACGCGCAGTCGTCCTCCCGAGGCCAGCGGGGAAATCGGGATGCGGTTCCTCGAAATCGGCGAGACCGTGCAGATCGATCTCGCCGACTACTTCCGCCACCCGGAGAGTCGCGCACTGACGTTCGAGGCTACGTCCGACGACGTGGGCATCGCGACGGTGCGGACCCAAGGCGACGTCTTGACGCTCCGCGGCGTCGCCACGGGCGCGGCATCCATAACGGTGACGGCCCGCGACAGCGTCGGCCTAACGGCGGAGCAGCGCTTCGACGTGATGGTGGGACGGGTGGCGTTCTTCGCGACCACGTCCGCCGCCATACCCGAGCACGGCACCGCTCGGCTGACCGTGCGCTTGAGCCGTCCACGGACAGCAACCACGACACTGAACTGGGTACTTGGAGTCGACGACGACCCGGACACTCCCGATGCGGACTACTGGGACCACGGCGGCGGCCACGGCTCGGTCGTGATCCTCGCCAACCACAACGACGCGGTCATCGAGTTCGCAAGTCATGACGACAACGACATCGAGCCGGCGCGCGAGGTATTCACGGTGACCCTCTCGGCGCCCGCCGAGCACGCCAATGACCTAGCGCTGGGCCGGACAACGGCGACGGTGACCATCAACGAGGGCGTGTGCGACCGTACGCCAGAGGTGCGCGACACGCTGCGAGGCACGGACGTCTGCTCGGCGGTATCCATCGAGGATCTGACCGGACGTACATCGCTTGCGCTCGCCGACCAACAGGTCGACTCACTGCAATCTCTTGATTTCCTCGGTCTGAGGGGTCTGACCACGCTCGACATCAGCAACAACAACCTGGAGACGCTGCCGAGCGGTTTGTTTCTGGGACTCGAGAATCTCGTCGACCTCCGGGCGGACGGCAATGCGCTCACCGAGTTGGATGCGGACGTGCTCGAAGACCTGTTCGCCCTTCAGCGGCTGCGGCTGAACGGCAACAGCCTCGCCGATTTGCCGGACGGGCTGTTCCACGGTGTCCCCCACCTCGAGGAACTGCAGTTGCAGGACAATCCGGGGGCACCGTTCGTGCTGACCATGGAGCTGGAACGTCGGGACGGGCTCAACGCCGCACCGGGACCGGCGACCGTTTTCGCGACCGTCGCACACGGGGCGCCGTTCGCCATGCGCGCGGGGGTTTCCACGATCAACGGCGAACCGTCGAAGGCCACCCTGACCGTTTGGCCCGGTGCCATCTTCAGTCCGTCGGCGACGGTGACCCAAGCCGTCGACGGCAAGACGAGCGTAATGCTCGACGAACCTCCCGCAATGCCCACAAGCGTCTGCGGCGACGACTCTCATCCCTGCTTTCGAGGTCTGACGACGGCCGTTGGCGAGACGCTGACCCTATTCACGAAAGTCCTGCCCTCCAACACCCCGCCGACGCCCGAACTGCTAGCGGACGGGGATGCGACGAACATCGATCTGTCGTCGCTGTTCTCCGGCGAGGGGGTTCCGTTCACCTACGCGGCGCAGTCCAGCGATGACAGCCTGCTCACCGTCCAGGTGGACGACGCTGATCTCGTACTTCTACCCAACGACGAAGGCGAGGACGGCGAAGCGACGGTGACCGTCACCGCGACCGACGCCGGAGGGGCAACCGCCACGCTCTCCTTCGTCGTCACCATCGATCCAAGGCCGAGTGGTTTCCTCCGCGGTTGGCGCAACGCCTTGATACCCCGTGAAAGCTGAACGCAGGCGGGGATTCCACGCGGTGGGTAGGCGAGCATTGGTTGGCACCATCGCCGCCACTCTCTGGATCAGCGCGAGCCATGCCGCCAATGAGGACGAAGTTACGACGCTTCCTCCGCACCATCCATACCTGGCCCCGGCACGGTCCTTGGCGGAGATGGCAACCGGCGACCCCGTCGAACGCTCGATGGCGCACGCGGCACGGATCCTGTTCCCGGAACTCGCCCACGGAACCCTCCCCGCCACGGAGTTCGGCGTGCTCGTGCTGCCAAGCTTTTTTTTGCCTCACGTCGTGCTGTTCCGCGAAGCGGACGGCGGGATGACTGTCGAGAAGCGCGAACCGGAGCTCGGACTTCCCTTGCAGGATCTGGCCCATGACGAGGCGCTCCGCATTGCGATCGAATCCAAGCTGCTACACCCCGAGATTGCCACCGCGTCTGTCTCCGCGATTCGGCGCGCATTGGCGAATGCGCGTTCCAACCGCCCAATAATCGACGGCGATGTCGAATGGGTGGTACTTGACGGAGTCAGCTACTACTTCTTCAGTCGCGGCAGTGTCGGCAGCGCCCACGAGCCCGGCTCGGCTACCGAGGCGGGCCAGCTCGTCAAGTTGGTCCGGGTTCTCAGGCAGTTCATTGACGGGGAAGCAGACGAACGTGAACTTCGGATGGCGGCCGAGAACGCTCTACGAGCCAACCATGGCTCGATGGGGGAGAACTGATGGCCGAGCTGCCCCGGTACCGTTCGTCATCCGTTCAGGTCGCACTGGCTGTCATGGGCATCGCCATGTGTGTCGTGGCAGCGGCCCAAGGCATCTGCACCCGAACCGAACCGGTCAGGGACGCGATTATCCGCAAGCTTGCCGCAGTCCACGATTGCGGCCAGGTCACCGCCAGCGACCTCGCTGGCATTGAGGGGACGCTGAATCTCCGCCAAAAGGCAATCGAATCCCTTGCGGCGGAAGACTTCGACGGCCTGGTCAATCTGACCGAATTGCTTCTCGACCAGAACCAGATCGCCACGCTACCCGCAGGGTTCTTGGCAGGCGTTCCCCGACTCGAAAGACTAGCCTTGGGCGACAACCGTCTCGTCGAATTGCCACGCGGGGCTTTCCATGGCCCGGCCGAACTGAAGCGGCTGGACCTGTGGGCGAACCGTCTGTCGACCTTCGACGCAAACGCTTTTGAAGGACTCACCAACCTTGAGCGACTCGACCTTTGGTCGAACGCCCTGTCCGCACTACCCGACGGGGTGTTCCACGGGCTCGGCAACCTTCGACAGTTGAACCTGCAGGTCAACGAGCTAACCGTGCTTTCTCCTCAGGCGTTCCGGGGACTGGAAGCTCTGCAAATCCTGAATCTGCGCGCCAACGGGCTAGAGACGTTGCCTGCGGGCCTCTTCGATGAGAACCCATCCTTGGCCCATCTGGAGCTTGCTAACAATCGGCTCGATAGCTTGCCACCGCGGCTGACGGCCAATACGCCCAAGCTGATCTATCTCGGACTGGCGTCGAACCGGCTCGATGCACTACCCGTAGATATCTTGGGGGGTCTCTTCGAACTCCGCCACCTCCACCTCAACGACAACCGATTGGCTGAACTTGACCCGCGCACCCTCGCCGATCTCGTCAAGCTTGAACGATTGCACCTCGAAAGAAACCAGCTTCGCTCGTTGCCGCCGGGGTTGTTTTCGAATCTCCAAAACCTGCACGAAATACGCCTCCAGCGGAACCAATTGAGCGAACTTTCCGCCGCGCAGTTCGCCGGCCTCTCTGAGCTTCGCCTGATCGATCTCCACGAGAACGAACTGTCCGCCTTGCACGAGGGCATGTTCCGTGGCCTAGCCGAACTTCGGGTGCTCGAACTCTATAGGAACGACCTGTCTTCGCTGCCGGAAGGCGTGTTCCGCGGCCTCCGAAAGCTCGAACGGCTGGTCCTCTCTTCCAACGACCTCAAATCGATTGGCCGCGAGAGCTTGTCCGGCTTGCACGCGCTCGTGGAGTTGGAACTCAGCGGTAACGAACTGGAAAGCTTGCCGGAAGACCTGTTCGTCGACACGTCCCGATTATCTCAACTGGGGTTGTCGGGCAATCGCATCTTGTCGCTTCCCGCCTCGACTCTTCACGGATTGTCGTACCTCGAGACGTTGAGCCTGAGCCGCAACGAGATACGCTCGCTCGACAGCGACTCGTTCCGGGATCTCGGCGAACTGAAATTGTTCTGGCTGGATGAAAACGCACTGGAATCGCTGCCACAGGACCTTTTTTCCAGACTAGCGAATCTGGAATATCTTGGGCTGGACGGGAACCGGTTGGAGGCGCTGCCCCACGGCATCTTCCGCGGACTCTCCAAGCTCTCTTGGCTCGATCTGCAAAACAACCAACTTCGCACGCTGCCCGACGGTGTGTTCCGCGGGCTCGACAACCTGTTGCGGTTGTCACTTGTCCGCAATCAATTGCACTCGTTGCCCCACGGTGCCTTCGATGGACTTTCTCGGCTGGCATACCTTGATCTCGCCGGGAACAACCTAACGGCGCTACCGCCGAACCCGTTCGTGGATCTCGGCAACCTGCGTGAGCTTGTCCTCTGGGAGAACCAACTAACGGCACTGCCGCCGGGCACGTTCGCTGGTGTCGACAAACTCGTGACTTTGAATCTTGGCAAGAACCCCGGTGAACCGTTTGCAGTTCCCGTTCAGCTCCGACAGACGGACGCCACCTCGTACGTCATTGAAGCGCCCCTCGGCATCCCCGTCGCGGTAGTGGCCTCCCTCACAGCGACCGGTGGCACCATGGCAGTACCCAACTCACCGGGAGGTACCCCACCCGGGAGAGCTATCTCCGTCGTGCTTCCTGCGGGATCCGTCGCCAGCCAGACAATCACCGTCGTCCCCGACAAGGACAACGAGTCCGTCGACGTTCGGCTGACGTTGCACCCGCCGCCCGGCGAGCCGCCCTACGAACAGATGCAAGGGTTTGACCTCGTCGACGACCAGGGGCGACCACAACGATCGCTCCTGTGGGGACGTGTTGAGACGCTCTAGGGAAGCTCTGATTAAGAGCTTCCCTAGCGCGGCACAGGGATGTGACGCCAAATTCGATGGCGCAAGCCATTGAATTTGTGAGCAAAACAAAACCGCGCTTTTGTTTTGCTCCTGATCAAGCCCATGGACGGGCTTGATCAGAGGTTTCCTAGTTGAGTTGGCAGGCTAGTCACTAGGGTTGCCCCCCTCGACCGCTACCCGCACACTCCTGCCATGCAGCAGGCGATCGACATCGATGCCCTTCCGGAACTCTCCGGCGGTGCGAGCGTCGCAATCCTCTGTTCCAAGTGGTACCCGGAGATCGTCGGATCGCTGCAAGCCAAGTGCGAGGCCGTGTTGCGGGCGAGAGGCGTGGACCGGATCGTGACCCACACGTTGCCCGGATCCCTGGAGTTTCCATACGCCGCCAGCGAGATCGTGGAACACGATCCCGGCATCGACGCCATCATCTGTCTCGGCGTGGTGCTCAAGGGGGACACCTACCACTTCGAGATGATCGTCGACGAATGCGTGCGCGGCTTAGGCGAGGTCTCCCGGGCGTCCCGGGTACCGATTCTCAACGAGGTCTTGCCGGTTACCGAACTCGCCGATGCGCAGGCGCGCGCCGCGGACGATGAATTCAACAAGGGCATCGAGGCGGCGGCCGCTGCGATCGAGATGATTCACTGGCGCCGCCGACTCGCCGACCGGACCACGTGACAGGCGCCGAAGCGCTCCTGCCCGGCCCGCGGGAAGTCGTTCCGGGACCGCGCCGCACGCTATCCGAAACCCCCAACCAAATAGAAGGGGCGTGTACGGATCGGCTGCGCCGCGCCGTGGCACGCATACCGCCCATGGGCATCACCGTCGAGTTCCGCGTCGACGCTTCGCCTACCGCGGTTCCCGCGCTTGCCGACGAATACGGCTACCGGCTTTTGGTGAGCGACACCGTACGGGTGGAAGCAGCTAACGAATGGGGCGCACTGACGGCTCTCGCAACCCTCGCGCAGTTCAGTGCCGGCGCCGAACTCGCTGTGAGCGAAATCCGTGACGCCCCACAATACCTGTGGCGCGGATTGATGATCGACACGGTGCGTCACTTCATCACCCTCGACACCCTGCGCCGGACGCTCGACGCCATGGCCTTCTACAAGCTCAATGTCCTGCACCTGCACCTCACCGACGACCAGGGATTTCGCTTCCGCTCCGCGGCCTATCCGGAACTGGCCAGCAAAGAGGCCTACTCGGTGGACGAACTGCGTTCGCTTGTCGCCTACGCCGCCGATCGGGCCGTGAGGATCGTGCCGGAGCTCGACGTGCCCGGCCATGTCACGAGCTGGCTCGCGGCGCATCCCGAATGGGGGGTCTCGGACACCGTTGCCGACATTGCGCCGAGCACGCGCTTCGGAGTTCACGACGCCTGCCTAGACACCGACAACCCCCAGGTCCAACGGGCCGTGGACACGCTCCTCGAGGAATTCGCCGACGTCTTTCCGGACGAGTTCCTGCACTTCGGCGGTGACGAGGTCGGCCGCGACTGTACCGCTTTCCATCGGCACGTCGTGGACCGGATCGGGGCGCTCGGCAGACGCGCCCTGGGTTGGGACGAATGTCTGCACCCCGAGTTGCCCACCCGGGCCGCTGTGCAGGCCTGGCGAGGTCTGGCAGCCCGCGACGCCGCGCTCGACGCCGGCCACGACTGCGTCGTGTCCGCGCCCTACTACCTGGACCTGTTCTATCCAGCCGACGTCCACGCCGCCTTTGATCCCGCAACCGCTTCCCCGGATACGGAACGGGCGATGCTTGCTCACCCCAGGCTCGCCCATGTCCGCCAAGGGCTCGAGTGGATGCGCGACTTCGCCCGCGAGTTCGCCGAATCTACTCTGCAGCCTTCGAACCCATCGGGCCGGGTTCTTGGCGGTGAGGCGTGCCTTTGGTCGGAGCTGGTTGCCGACGACCTGCTGGACGCCCGTGTGTGGAGTCGCCTGCCGGCAATCGCGGAACGTCTGTGGAACGGCGCAGGCGCGAACACGGCGGATGTCTACCGACGCATGGCGGCGACCCGGCGGACGCTAGCCACGCTCGGCGTGGTTCCCGAGGACGAGCGCGCGACGAAAGACCATCCCGAGCTGGCGAGACTCATCGAGATGCTCGAACCGGTGAAATGGTACGTCCGGCTTCTCGGTCCGACGGAGTTCCAGCGGCGGGTAAGCGGTCTCGGCGGCGAAGCCGAGCCGCGACCCTACGACACCACGACGCCACTCGACCGGATCGTGGACCGGATCCCTCCGGAGAGCTTGGCCTCCCGCCGCGCCGAAGCCGACCTCGCCGCCGGCGCACCGATGGATGCGTGGATCGACGGCTGGCGCAGACAGCAGGCTGCCTTGGCGCGGCATCCGGAGTTGCAGGAGGAACTCGGCCACGTGTCGGACGCCTTGGCCCGAATCGCCGACATCGTCGCTGGCGACTCGGACAGCGACGCCGGAACTCCCGCCGACTTCGGCACCCTCGCCGGTCCTTTCGGGGAATACGTGCTGCCGATCGCCCAGGCCGTCTCCGAGTGGCAGTCCAGGACTGCCCCGGTCGACTCGAACCGCGCCCGGGCAGCCCTCCGATCATGGCCGGAGGTGACTGGCTCCCTGGAACCCATCGACGCCGGACACATCAACGACACCTACCTGGTCGGCGGACGTCACATCCTGCAAGGCCTCAATCGCGCGGTCTTCCGTAGCCCGGAAGCGCTGATGCGCAACCTGGCCATGGCGCTCCGCCACGAGGGCGGCAAGCTGCTGTTGCCCCCCGTGGCCACCTCCGATGGCGAACCTTACGCCACGGATGCCAACGGCGACGTGTGGCGCGTATTCCCTCACGTCCCCTCGCGCAGCTTCCAGACCCTGCCCGACGAACTGCTCGCACCCGCCGGCGAAGCGTTCGGAGGTTTCTTGGCGACCTTCGCTGATTTCCGCGAACCGTTGGAACCCGTCATCGACGGCTTCCTCGACCTCGAACACTACCTCGCGGCATTGGACGCGGTGTCCGATGGCGGCCCGCTGATCCGCGAGATCAACGGCCTGCGGGACAGGTTTCGGCCGGGCGAACCGCAACGCGTCATCCACGGGGACTGCAAGGTCAACAACCTGCTGTTCCATCCGACCCAGGACGAGGTGATCGCGGTGATCGATCTCGACACGCTCATGCTGGGCGATCCCGCCTGGGATTTCGGCGATCTCGTCCGCTCCGCCTTTGCTGGCACCGAGGAGACGCACGACGCCGCACCGTTTTCCGTCTTCCGGTTCGAGAGCTTGTGCCAGGGATTCTTCTCGGCGTTCGGCAAGGTCGACGACCTGGCACGCTACGCCGCCGCGCCCGCCTACATGAGCTTCATGCTGGCGATCCGTTTTCTCACCGACCACCTCCAGGGCGACCTCTACTTCAAGATCGCGCAACGCGGTGACAACCTGCTGCGTGCCAAGTCCCAACTCGAACTCGCGCACCGATTCCTCGAGGCGGAAGACGACATGGCTCTCATGATCGAAAAGGCGTGTACATCCGGCGGCAAATAGGGCGGCAAACAGGGACAGCCACCGCGCGGGCAAAGGAAGATGCTTGTAACGATTTGATCGGGTCGCGGTGGACATAGCATCATCGTTCTCCAATTCCTCCACAGAGAACGAACCATGCCCTCGCCCGACTTCTGGCCACCGGCGCCCGCCCTGCGCCGCGACGACATCGCCTTCAGCTTCCGCGGCAACGACTACCTGGGACACCTCGTGGCACCGTCGGCCGACGATGGCCCGCGACCCCTGGTCCTGGTCATCCACAACTACCAGGGGCTCAAGTTCTTCGACGTCGATGTCGCCGAGTACCTGGCGCGGGTGGGCTACGTCGGTCTCGCCATCGATGTATACGGCAACATCGTGCCGCCGGGCGAGCGCGTCTGGCCGGACGATCCGAGCCGCGTCCCAGCCTTCCAAAAGAAGTGCTTCGAGGGTCTCGTCGCCATGGACCACGACCACGAACTGTTCCGCGCACTGCTCGGCGAATGGCTGAACCGCGGCTTCGACCATCCCACCGTCGACGCGTCGTTTCCCGCCGGCGCCATCGGCTACTGCTTCGGCGGTATGGCCGTCATCGAGTGCGTCCGCGGCGGCCTCAACGTCGGCGGCGTGGTGTCGTTCCACGGTCTCCTGCAGACGGGCGAGGATCCCAATGCGGCCCGCAACGGCATCGACCGGCCGCCGCTCAAGACCTGCCCCAACAACTACAACACCGACGCCGTAATCCTGATCGAGAACGGCGCCGACGACGCCCTCGTTCCGGACGACAGCAAGCAGCGGTTCTTCGACGAGATGGACTCGGCGGGGGTGAGCTGGGTCTTCCATCACCACGCCAAGACGCCCCACGGGTTCGCCCTGCCACCTACGCTCGGACCCCCGGGCCGACTGCACGAAGCCACCGACCGACGCTCCACCATGAGCATGCTGAACCTGTTCCGGGAGATCTTCCCCGGCGTCCCGCAGAATCCGGTGGAACGCAACGCCGCAGGCACGACCATCCCGTAACGGCGACCGCGCCTCGGCGAGGCGTTCTCGTCCGTCGAGGAACCCGCCACCTCGGCGCTACGCGGAAGTTCGCGAAGCGAACTTCCATCGAGCCCGAAGGGCGCGCGGACGCGCGCGCTGGCGATTTCCCACGACACCCCTTAAGGTGTCGCGTTTCGTTGGCAGGGGTAAACCACATGAATCGCGTCAAGGACATGCTCAAGGCTGGCGAGACCGCCGTCGGCACCACCGCCGGTGCCAACAGCGAGGCGCGTTTTCTCGCCGGGTCCGGTTTCGACTTCATTCTGTTCGACACCCAGCACTCGACGGACGACATCAAGGGGCTCGCGCGGGCCGTGTCCGCCACCCGGGGAGCTCAGGCGATCCCGATCATCCGCGTCGGCGACCTCCGACCGGACCAGATCTGCTACGCGCTGGACATCGGCGCCAAGGGGATCATCGTGCCCATGGTGAATACCCCGGAAGAAGCCACCGACATGGTGAAGTGGTGCAAGTACCCATTCGAAGGGGTCCGAAGCTCCGCCGGCATGCGCGGCGAGTGGGGCGAGTTCAAGAGCTACCGCGAATACATGGATGCGGTGAACGAGCAGTTGCTCATCATCCCCATGATCGAGACCCAGGAGGCCCTCGACAGCATTGTCGACATCCTGGCCGTGCCCGGCATCGACGTCCTGCTGGTCGGACCTTCCGACCTGTCCATCAACCTCGACGTGCCCCTGGACTACACCAGCGACACGTACCAAGCCGCGCTCGACAAGATCGGCGCCTCCTGCCAGGCCGCGGGCGTGGCCGCCGGCATGTTCTTCGTACCGCCCGGCATCTCACCGGCGCAACTCAAAGACAAGGGCTTCAGTTTCTTCACGCTGCCTTGGGCCGGTTGGGCAAGCGAGGGTATCGGCAAAGGGTTGGCTAGCGTCAGATGACCGGCTCCTAGGGGGCGCGCTCAAACGCCTCGCCCCTACGCGTCTTGTAGCTCCTTCAGCTTACTCAGCGCCGCAGCCGGATCGGGCAGCGTTCGTTGGTGGGCCTCCGTGTGCCGTACAACACCATCGGGGTCGATGATCAGGAGCGTGCGGTTGACGATGCCTGCCGCCTCGTTGAACAGGCCATAGGTCTTGGCGACGCCGCCATGCGGCCAGAAATCCGCGAGCAGCGGGTGGCGGATGCCTCCCATGGCCGTGGACCATGCGCCCAGCGCCGGACCCGAGTCCACGCTCAAGCCGATGAGAGCGGCACCGGCTTCGTCGAACTGCTTCAACGCACGGTTGAAGTTCGTGGTCTGATTGCTTCAGCCGCCGGTGAACGCCAACGGAAAGGTATGCAGTACGACCCACTTGTCGCCCCTGAAACCGGCCAGGCTGATCTCGTCGCCCCGGTGGCTTCTCAGGGTGAAGTCCGGGGCCGCGTCTCCGACCGCAATCATGCCGCCTCCCATCTCCTGCGTACCGTAGTTCGAGAATACACCAGTCGAAGTCCACCGCGATGGCGAGACGTCATTCCGGTATCTTGGTACCCATGCGCCGCGCATTGATCGTCGCCATCATCGCCATGCCCGCCGTCGTCGGCTGCATTGCACCGTCGCGGCCGCCGCAGTTCATCGGCGGCGTGGACCTGGTGTACCCCGAGGCCGCCAAGGCGAGCGGCATAGAAGGTCGCGTCGTTGTTCGCTACGACGTCACTGCGGACGGCAGCGTCGTCAACGCCGTGGTCGCGGCCTCCGAGCCGCCGGGGATGTTCGACGAGGCCGCACTGACCGCGGTCAGATCCTGGCGTTTCCGACCCCGAGTGGATCGCGGCGAGGTGGTCGCCGCCCCGGGGCGCGTCAGCGAACTGCTGTTCCGCCTCGGCGAGAGCGAGTACGACGACCTGCTCAAGCCAGGCGATGCCACACCTGATGGATGAGTCCCTGAGACAGCGTCGCGACCGCCTGCTCGGCACCGGCGCACCGCTCTTCTACGCCGAGCCACTGCACATCGTCCGTGGAGAAGGCGTATCGCTGTACGACGCCGCCGGCCGGCGCTACGTCGACATGTACAACAACGTGCCGTGCGTCGGTCATTGCCACCCCCACGTGGTGCGTGCCGTCAGCGATCAAGCCGCCACGCTCAACGTCCACAACCGCTACCTCCACGAGGGGGTGCTGGACTACGCCGAGCGACTCGCTGGACGCCATCATGACGGTATCGAAAGTGTCGTCGTCACCTGTACGGGCACAGAGGCCAACGAGGTGGCCCTCATGATGGCGCGTCTGGCCACGGGCGGTCGGGGCATCGTGTGCACGGACGCCGCCTATCACGGCAACAGTGCCGAGGTACGCAAGCTCACGCGCAACCGGAGCACCGACGGTGACGTCCGGTCGATCCCGTTCCCGGAGACGTACCGCCACGAGTCCAACGACCCGGCCGGGTTCTACCTCGACAAGCTCCGCGACGTCATCGCAGGTTTCGAACGCGACGACGTTCCCTTCGCGGGCATGCTGCTCTGTCCGCTGCTCGCCAACGAGGGTCTGCCGAACATTCCGCAAGGTTTCATGTCCGCGGCCGCCGAACTGGTCCACGAGGCCGGTGGCCTTGTGGTCGCGGACGAGGTGCAGGCCGGCCTCTGCCGAGCGGGACGGTGGTGGGGCTACGAGATCATGGAGTTTCGACCCGACATCGTAGTCATGGGCAAGCCTCTCGGTGCCGGCGTCCCGCTGGCGGCGGCGGCTGCCAGCCGACACATCGTCGAGACGTTCCGACGTGGTACCGGATACTTCAATACCTTCGCATCGAGTCCCCTGCAGGCAGCGGCCGGGAACGCCGTACTCGACGTGATCGAGAACGAGGACCTGTGCGCCAATGCTGCCGACGTGGGCGCCGCCATCCGTCGGCGTCTGGTCGAACTACAGCCCGGATCGGCGGCCATGGGCGACGTCCGAGGGCACGGCCTGTTCATCGGCGTCGAGTGGGTCTCCGACCGCGAGGCCAAGACACCGGACCGCGATGGTGCTGTCCGCGTGGTCAACGCGATGAAGGACAAGGGGTTCCTGATCGGCAACGCCGGCGCGTTCGGCAACGTGGTGAAGATTCGCCCCCCGCTCATGTTCTCCCACCAGGATGCAGCCGCCTTCCTGCAGGCGTTCGAAGACACGCTTCGCGAACTCGATGCCCGATGAACGTCTCCGCGCAGCGCGCGAAGCGCTTCGCGCGTGGGAGCTCGAGGTCAAGGATATCCGCCTCGTCTCCGTCACCGAGAATATCGCTTTTCGCGTCGACGACCGTGCGGGCGGGCGCTACGTACTGCGTCTGCACCGGCCCTGGTACCACGACCTCGACGAACTGATCTCCGAGCAGACCTGGACCGCGGCGCTGCGCGAGGCGGGTGTCGATGTGCCGGTACCGGTGATTACCCGCAACGGCCAGGGCTATGCGCGGGTCGAGGTCGCGGGA
Source organism: Gammaproteobacteria bacterium (assembly GCA_009839505.1). GTDB lineage: Bacteria > Pseudomonadota > Gammaproteobacteria > Pseudomonadales > Azotimanducaceae > VXYL01. Next base: position 30,778 of record VXPO01000005.1, on the reverse strand, counting down.
GAACGCCGCTACGCCGGTCTGCTCGAGTGGGTCGACGGTCCGACCATGCACGACGTGATGCGACGCAACGACGACCCTGTATTCGTGGGCCAGTGCTTCGCGCAGCTCGGCGAGATCATGGCCTCGATCCACAATCAGTCTGCCGCCTGGACGATTCCACCCGGGTTTCGGCGCCAGCGTCTCGATGCCGACGGGCTGATGGGCGAGCAGCCCTTCTGGGGCCGGTTTTGGGAGTCACCGCACCTGGATGCAGGCGAGCGCACGCGGCTCGCAACACTACGTGCGACCGTACACCGCATCCTCACCGCCTACGGCACCGAACACCGCACCTTCGGCCTCATCCACGCCGACCTGCATCCGAACAACGTCATCGAAAACGGCGAGACCCTGCACGTCATCGACTTCGACGACGCCGGATTCGGCTGGCACGCGTACGACTTCGCGGTCGCCCTCTCCCACCTTCAACGCGACCACCGCGTCGATGAATTCACCGGTGCCATGATCGACGGCTATCGGAAACACCGGGCCGTAGCCGACGAGACCGTCGCCCGGATTCCGCTGTTCCTGCTCGTCCGGAACCTCGCATCCATCGGCTGGATCGCGGCCCGTCCGGAACTCGACCACGGCGACCGCACGGCTTGGCTGGTGCGGCTAGTCGAAGATTCGGCGGATAGGGTCTTAGCCCGGTACCGCTAGACTCACTGAGCGGAGCGGATGCTCACGGTCGGGTTACATTTCATGGACGGACGCTCCGAGTCGCTCCTTGACGCCTCGCGTACTCGCAAGGCGCGCTAGCGGTGGCATTCGCATCCAATGCGCGGTCACTGCTTCGATGGCCTTGGCTGCGCGGAGCAGGAAGCCGTCGGCGCGCAACGGGGCGATCAGCTGGGCGCCGACCGGCAAGCCGTTCCTGAATCCCGCCGGCAGCGACAGCGCGGGACAACAGGTCACCGTGATCCAACTGCAGCTCTCCATCCACTCGATGTAGGTGGACATCCGTTCGCCATCGACCACGCGCGGCCAGTCCGTCTCGATATCGAACGGCTGGACCTGGGTGGTGGGTCCAATGAGGAGATCAGCCTTCTCGAAGAACTCGGCGAAGCCCGCGACAAGGGCAGCGCGCGCCGGGTACACCCAGTCGTAGTCGGCGGCGGTCAATTCGAGGCCCGCCTCCAGATTCCAATGGATCGTGTCCTTGAGTTCCGCCTTGTGCGCATCCGACATCGGCCCGAACCGTCGGCGGAAACCGGTCGCCCGCAGGATGTGGAAGATGCGGCGAGCGTCGGCGAGGTCCGGTGCCGCGTCAAACACCACCGCGCCCGCGTCGGCCAGGACGTCGCGCAACTCGCCAATCGCGTCCCGGATTCCGGGCTCGACCGGCAGGCCGCCGAAGTCGTCGGTGACGGCGATGCGCAGCTTCGCGAGATCGACAGGCTCGACCAATTGGAACGATGGGCCCGCCTCGGGCAGGCAGTTGGGCACTCTTGGGTCCGGGCCGGCGAGCACCGAGAACAAGAGCGCCAAGTCGTCCACGGTTCGGGCCATGGGACCCGCCGTTGACAGGTCGGACCACGGGTCGCCGTGCAGGGTCGGCACCCGGCCGGGCGAAGGGCGAAAGCCGATGACATTGCAGAACGCCGCCGGGTTGCGCAGCGATCCGCCGGTGTCGCTGCCGTCCGCGACGGGGATCATTCGCGCCGCCAGGGCGACGGCCGCGCCGCCGCTGCTTCCGCCGCAGGTCTTGGCTGGGTCGTAAGGGTTCAGGGTGGGCCCGAACACCCGGTTGAACGTGTGCGAACCGGCGCCGAACTCCGGCACGTTGGTTTTGCCGATGGTCACCGCGCCGGCCTGCCGCATGCGTTGGACAATCAGCGCATCCACGTTCGGCACGTGTCGAGCGTACAGGGGTGAACCGAAGGTCGTGCGGATGCCCTTAGTCGGCAGGAGGTCCTTGTGGGCTATCGGCAGGCCCGCGAGCGCGCCTTGGGCGGAGGGCTCGCGATCCAAGGCGTCGGCCCGAACCCTAGCCATGTCAAAACAGGTCGTGACGATGGCATTAAGTGCGGGGTTGACCGTGTCGATGCGTTCGATGTGCGCGTCGAGAATCTCCCGGCAGCTCAGTTCTCGGCGCGCGACCAGCCCACGCAGTTCCGTGGCCGTGAGTAGGCAGGGGTCGCTCAGGAGCCGTCCCAGCCGTTCCAATGCGTGATCTCGGCAACCGGCGGTCGGGCAGCCGGTTTGAAATCCGTTCCCAGCGTGTAGGCCACCGGCAGCAGCGCCGTCTGCACGACGTCCTCCGGGATGCCCAGAATCTCGGCGGCTTCCCGCTCCAAGCCGAGATGCAGGGTGGTGAGGCACGACCCCAGGCCCCGGGCCCGCAAGGCCAGCTGGAAGTTCCACACCGCCGGGTAGATCGACGCGAAGTAGCCGCCGAGGGCCGTGACCCCGGCACCCGCGCGGGGGCGTCCGGCAAGACACGGGATGACGTGCACCGGAACCTCGTGCAGATGCTCCATCAGGTAGAGCGCGGAACTGAATACGCGAGCCTGCTGCGCGTCGCCCCCGGCCTGTGCCCGGGTGTTGGCACCCGTCAGATACGCTTCTCCGCCACGCCGGTAGAGTTCAGCAAGGGCACGCCGCTTGTCCGCGTCGTCCACCACCACCCAACGCCAGTTCTGGCTGTTCGAACCCGTGGGCGCCTGCACGGCGAGTTCGAGGCATTCGTCGACGACCTCTCTCGGCACCGGGCGCGAAAGGTCCAGCCGTTTGCGCACGGCCCGCGTGGTCGACAGCAGCCAATCGCAGGTTTCGACGTCCACGTTCGGTCAATCCTTCTTGTCGTCGGTGGTCTTCTTCCGCTTGCGCCGCCGCCGGGTGCCGAACGTGCCACGCACGATCTTGCCGCGGCGGGTGCGGATGTCGCCCTTCCCCATGGTCATCCCCTCGTTGCAGGACGCGATGATCATACCGGTTGCGCCCCGGCTCTTCAGTCACGCTTCAGATGTCAGTAACAACGCCGAGTGACCACGAAGGAGAATTCGCGCAGCGAATTCTCGGGCGACCGCGTAGCGGTCGCGTTTACATACCCCAGCACTCCATCTCGTCACCGAAGATCAACGGTCCCCCGTAGTGCTCCTCGATGAAACCCCTGCTTATGCTCTCAACGCCCAACGTGGGTGTCGTCCGGTGTCCCAAGACCAGCATGCGGACGTTCGCGAGGGTCGCGACCCTCGCGAGCTCCGTCGGCGTCGCGAAGTAGTCGAGTGATGCGCCCCGCGCCGAGTTCAGGATCGCATGATGGACGATGAGCGCGTCCGCGTCCTTGGCGAATCTTGCGATCACCCCGTTCTGGTTGCTGAAGCTGCCGGCGAACACCAGCGACACGTCGCCTATGTCCACCCGCCAAGCGAGCGCCGGGATGTCGCCGTGATTCACGGGTACCGCCGAAAGCGTAAGACGCTCGTTGCCGAACTCCGACCAGCGGCGCGTGCCGATGGCCGTCACCTCCCGCACCGAGATCCGGTAGCCCGCGGGCGACGGCGTGTCCAAGTACGGTGCCAAGCGTGGGAAAGCGCCCTCGGTGCCCATCAGCCTCTGGATCATCGCCGACAGGGAATCGCCACCGGGTACTGCCGGTCCGTACACGGGCAAGGTCCGTTCCCGAAACGCCGTCCGGGAACCCTCGATCAGGCTCGGGAAATCGACGAGGCTGCGCGCCTGGAGCTTGGTGAACACGATTGCATCGAGGTCGGCGAACGCCGCGCCGGCCTGATCGAAGCGCAGCGCCGCCGCCGAGCCGACGTCGACCATGAGACGGACATTCTCGTCGATCCAGACCAGGTAGGAAGCGCCTCCCCGTTGATCATCGAGATCCGTGCCGCCGGACCCGAGGATCTGTAGCCAGACGCCTTCGTCGCCGCAATAGGGGACGTCCTGGGCGGTCGCGAGAGGTGCGGCCGCGACCAAGATGAACACGAGAAGAGATCTCTGCATGGCTGTTACTCGTCGATTCGAATGTTGTCGATCGCGGCCAATAGCGCCCCGGCACTCGCTTCGTCGGGCATCCGCCAGTCTCCCCGGGGAGACAGGCTGACGGTGCCGACTTTCGGTCCCGGTGGCAAGGTAGTGCGTTTGAACTGCTGCGCGAAGAACCGGCGAAAGAAGACGCCGAGCCAATGCTTGATCTCGGCTGGCGGATAGTCGGCGCCGAAGGCCCGCGTCGCCAGCGCGAAGATCTTCGCCGCACCCGCGCCGCTGCGCAGGAAGTGAAACAGGAAGAAGTCGTGCAGCTCGTACGGGCCGATGATCTCCTCGGTCCGCTGTGCGATCTCGCCATCCTCGGACGGTACCAGTTCAGGCGTGATGGGCGTGTCCAGAACCCGTTCGAGGATCGCGCGCAACTCCTCGTCGGCGCGGTGACGGGCGTACCAGCGCACGAGGTACGCGATCAGTGTCTTTGGCACGCCGGCATTGACGTTGTAGCTCGCCATCTGGTCGGCGTTGAACGTGCACCACCCCAAGGCGAGCTCCGACAGGTCGCCGGTGCCGACGACGATGCCGTCGGTGAGGTTGGCGGTGTCGAACAGAATCTGCGTACGCTCGCGGGCCTGGACGTTCTCGAAGGTGACGTCGGCATCCCCGGGATGGGCGATGTCGGCGAGGTGCTGTTCGACGGCCGCCTCGATGGGAATCTCGCGCAGTTCGACGCCCGTGGTGCGCGCCAGTTCGCGCGCCGAGGCCAGGGTGTGCCGGGTCGTCCCCGGACCCGGCATGGTCAGTGCACACACCGTCGACGGAGGCAACTCAAGGGCATCGAGAGTGTCGAGGCACACCAGGTACGCCAGGCTGGAGTCGAGGCCGCCGGACAGGCCGATCACCAGCCGTTTCGCATCGGATGCCTTCACCCGGCGCGCGAGTCCGGTGGCCTGGATGGCGAGAATCTCCCGCGCCCGGGCATCGAGTTCAGTCTCGTCCGACGGCACGAACGGCTGGCGTGGATACGCCCGGGCGAGCGTCGGCAACGACGGTGGCGAACCCGCGTCCACCAACACCGGCGGCGATGGCCGCCAACTCTGGGCGAAGGTCGTGTTGCGCACCCGGTCGTGGCGGAGGCGCTCGCAGTCGATTTCCACCGTCAGGACTGTGCCGTCAAGATCGAAACGCGACGACTCACCGAGCATCCGACCGTTCTCCGCCGCCACCAGATGGCCGCCAAAGACCACGTCCTTGGTCGACTCGCTGGGACCCGCTCCGGCGTATACGTAGCCGGACAGGGTCCGCGCACTTTGGGTGCGGACGAGATCACGCCGGTAGTCCGCCTTGGCAACCAGTTCGGTGCTGGCGGAGAGGTTCAGCAGGATTTCCGCGCCGGCGAGAGCTAGATCGGCGCTCGGCGGACTGGGTGCCCAAAGATCCTCGCAGATCTCGATGCCGAAGGCCGTGTCGCCCAGCTTAAACACCAAGCCGGTGCCCAGTGGAAACGTCCCCAAGTCGTGTTCGACGTCCAAGGCGATGTCCGCGCCGGAGGCGAACCATCGCTTCTCATAGAACTCCTCGTAGTTCGGTTGGGCCACCTTGGGCACGGCGCCGAGAATACGACCGTCACGACAGACGAACGCGCAGTTGAGGATGCGACCGTCATCAAGCCACCACGGCGCGCCGACAACGAGAACACGTTCACCCGTGGCTTCCGCGATCGACCCGAGGGCGGACGACGTCGCCCGGCGCAGGTCCGCCGTGGCGAACAGATCCTCGCAGGTGTACCCAGTGACGGAGAGTTCCGGTAGCAGCAGGATCGCCGCGTCGTCCGGGGCGTTACCGTATGCCGCCATGATCGACTCGGCATTGGCCACGGGGTCCGCAATGACCACGGGCGGCGATGCGGCCGCGACCTTGACGAATCCGAATTCCCGATAGTCAGTCGCTAAACCTCGGACCATGGATCAGTCCCTACGGCGGGCCACGTGCAGTTCCCGCACGGTCATCAACCCAGCGCACGTGCCCGCGTAGCCGACCAGCCGGATCATTCGCGCCCGGCGGTCGAAGGCCAACTCCACCGCGACCGGTGTTCGGCGCGCCTTCGCGTCCGTGTGCGCGTCATCACCCGCCGGCTCGATGTGCGGACTATCAACCGATTTCGTCATTTCGCAATCGTAGCAGCCTGTCGGACTTCGGCGCGCCGGCGGCAAAGTCCGACGGGGTGGTAGGACGGCGGGGGTTGGGCCGGACCCCGAGCGAGGTCCGCTTCGATCCGCAACACGTCGCAAAGGAGACGGTTACAATCGCGCTCCCCGCGTTCCCACCACAGCCTGGAGAAACAACCACCGTGAACTTCGAATTCTCCGACGAGCAGAACTTGCTCCGCGAGCAGGCACTCGGCTTCTTGCAGGAGGCCTGCCCGACGTCGACCGTTCGCGCCATCCTGGACGATGACGACCGCCCCTACGACGACGAACTTTGGCGCAAGATCGCGGAACTCGGCTGGACGGCCTCGGTGATTCCCGAGGCGTACGGTGGGTTGGGCCTGTCGTACCTCGAACTCAGTGTCATCGCGGAAGAACTCGGACGGGCCATTGCGCCGGTGCCCTTCTCGTCCTCCGTGTACCTGGCAACGGAAGCACTGCTCATGGCGGGTAGCGAAGCGCAGAAGGAGAAGTGGCTGCCGCGGCTGGCCACGGGTGATGTGATAGGCACCTTTGCGTTGGGCGAAGGGCCGGGGCAACCGAGAGCCGACAAGCTCGCTACCGCTGCGTCCGGCGCACTCACCGGCGTCAAGATTCCCGTCGCGGACGGCGATGTCGCCGACTTCGCCGTGGTGGTCGCACGATCCGATGCCGGCGACGGTGCCAGTCTCCACCTCGCCGAACTCGACGGGGTCGATTCGCAATCGGTCGGCACCCTGGATCCCACCCGCTCTCACGCCAAGATCACCTTCGCCGACGACGCGGCGGAACCGCTCGGCACCCACGGCGAAGGCTGGACGACGACCCAGCGGCTGCTCGACCGCGCGGCCGTGCTATTCGCCTGGGAACAGGTGGGCGGTGCGAACGCCGCACTGGAAATGGCCAAGGAGTACGCCTTGGAGCGCTACGCTTTCGGTCGCCCCATCGCCAGCTACCAGGCCATCAAGCACAAGCTCGCCCACGCCTACGTCAAGAACACGCTGGCACGGGCGAACTGCTACTACGGCGCCTGGGCGCTGGACACCGACGCCGACGAACTTCCCGTAGCGGCCGCGACGGCGCGGGTCAGCGCGACCCAGGCCTACTACTACGCGTCGAAGGAGAACATCCAGACCCACGGCGGCATGGGGTTCACCTGGGAATTCGACTGCCAGTTCCACTACCGCCGCGCCAAGCTCCTGTCCGTCAACATCGGCAGCGAGGCGACCTGGCAGGACAAGCTGATCGGCGCCATGGAACGCGACCGGCCAGCCGCGTAGGAATTCGAGGAGCACATCATGGACTTCAACGACAATGCCGAGGAAGCGGCTTTTCGCGCGGAGGCTCGCGCCTGGCTCGAGGCCAACGTTCCAGCACGCGAGGAACTCGAGGGTTTGGACGAGGTCGAGGCCGCCAAGCTCTGGCAGAAGCGCAAGTACGACGCCGGGTGGGCCTGCATCCGCTGGCCGGAGGAATACGGCGGGCGCGGCGCCAGCGCCATCGAACAGGTGATCTGGAACCAGGAAGAGGGCAGGTTCCCGACGCCGGGCAGCGTGTTCGGCATCGGCCAGGGCATGGCCGCTCCCACCCTCATGGCGTGGGCGAGCGAAGAACACAAGCGGGAACACCTGCCGCCGCTCGCCTCCGGCGAACACATCTGGTGCCAGTTGTTCAGCGAGCCGGCCGGCGGATCGGACCTGGCGGCCCTGCGCACCCGTGCCGAGAAGGACGGCGACGAGTGGATCATCAACGGCCAGAAGATCTGGACCTCCGGAGCGCACTATTCCGACTACGGAATAATCGTCCTGCGCACCGACCCCACGGTGCCCAAGCACAAGGGCCTGTCCTATTTCTTCCTCGACATGAAGTCGCCCGGCATCGAGATCCGGCCGATCAAGCAGATCTCCGGCGGTGCCAACTTCAACGAGGTCTTCTTCAACGACGTGCGGGTGCCCGACGACCAGCGCCTCGGCGCCGTCGGCCAGGGTTGGCAGGTGGCGCTGACCACGCTGATGAACGAACGCATGGCCATCGGCGGCGGCGGTGGCGGCGTTGGCTTCTCCCAAGTGTTCGATCTGGCCCGCAAGGTGGAGATCGACGGCGAACCCGCGATTCGCGACCGCAACGTGCGCGCCAAGCTCGCCACCTGGTACGCCCAGGAGACGGGCCTCAAGTACACGGGCTACCGGGCACTGTCCGCTCTGTCGCGGGGCGACACCCCGGGTCCCGAGAACTCCATCGGCAAGCTCGTCGCGGCGTCCAAGGCCCAGGACATGGCATCCTTCGCGATGGACCTCCTGGAACTCTCCGGCGCCATCTCGGATCCGGCCCACGCCGAGGCCCGCGGCATGTACCAGGCAACCTTCATGGGTGCGCCCGGCGGACGCATCGCCGGCGGCAGCGACGAGATCATGCTGAACATCCTTTCCGAGCGGGTTCTCGGCCTGCCCCAGGATGTGCGCGTCGACAAGGGGATTCCGTTCAACGAGGTGCCCACGGGACGTTAGCGCCGCTCTGGTGGGAGCCGACACTGTTCAGACGGTCGACCTACCAAGGTCAGTGGACGATCGGCGTCTCCACGGGCAGTACGAGGGTTCCAGCCTTCTCAAGGATGCGTGCCAAGAGCACGCTCGCGTCCCCCGATTCGTTGGGTCCCACCTGCGCCATGGTCGACAGGTCGGTGAACGGCCGATTCAATTCGCACGCGTTGCTGGCATCACACAACGACTTGCGGATGCGCCGGTAGATCGCCTGCTCCGTAGCCCTCCCCTCGGCGGACAACTGGCGAATCAACTCGCTCAACAGCGGCTCGATCTCGTTGCGCGCGACCACCGGGTTCACGGGCTTTGCTCTACTCAAGAAGTCCACGGCGATTGTGCGCTCCGTGTTGGTGTCAGTAAAGCTGCTGTACCGGGCTCAGTGCCAAATGTGTCTGAGCTAGAACAGCTGCAGCCGCTTGGACAGCCAGTCCGTTGCTTTCTTGATCGAATCAGCGGAAGAATCGAGGTAAACACAAAATGTGTGCCGATGAGAGCCACAAATGATGCCCACGAGAACGACCATCATTCTCGACGACCCGGCGCGAACGGCAGCGCGTCAACTCGCCGTCCGCTACGACTGTTCCGTTTCTGAAGCGATTCGTCGCGCACTGGTAAGACAACGCGACGCCGAGTTGGGCATGTCACCGGTCAAGCGACGAGAGCGGGTACAGACGCTCGAGCGACTATTCGAGCTGTTCGCCGGTCACGATGCCGAGGACGAGATTAGGCGGCTCAAGGAACAAGACGAGGGATTCTAGGGAGGTCTGATCGACGACCGCGGATTGCGGTTTGTCCGGACGGACGCTCCCCCTCGTGAACCGCCTTACTTGGGCCCCTGCAACCTGCGCTCATGCACGATTCCGTCCTCAGGCATCGGCGTCCCCCCCGCCGTTCTCTCTCGCTGCAGGAGTCATGCGCACGATCTGGCCCCCCGAGGCGTGTTCGAGCAGGAGGTAGATGACGCCTCCGGGCCCCGTTTCTATGTCGCGGATCCGGGCGAGATCCTCGATCAGGGTTTCGCGTTCCATCTCCTCGCCGTCCTCGAATACGAACCGGACCACATCGGATCCCTTCAGCGACCCAACGAGGGCGTGGTTGCGCCATTCGGGAAACGCGTCGCCGTCGTAGAACACGAAGCTCGATACTGCCACCGACGGCGTGAGGTCGACCACGGGCTGTTCCAAGTCGGCGAGATCGAAGTCGATGCCGAGCCCCCGGCCGTCCACCGGGCGGCCGTTGTAGTGCACCCCTTTCGAGGTGAGCGGCCAGCCGTAGTTGCCGCCGGCGATCAGCCTGTTGATCTCGTCGCCGCCCCGGGGCCCCATCTCGGTGCTCCATAGCTCACCCGACGCCAAGTCGAACTCGAGACCGTGGGGACTGCGATGGCCCAGGGTCCAGATGGTCGGAAACGCGCCCGGCTCGTCGACGAAGGGATTGTCCTCGGGTACGCGCCCGTCGTCGTGCATGCGGTGGATCTTGCCTTCCGGCAGATCGAGCCTTTGTACCTGTCGTTCACCGGCTTTCATGCCGAGGCTCAGGAAGACGTGACCGGCGTCGTCGAAACAGATCCGTCCGCCCGTCGCCATATCGGTGGCCGAGTTGTAGAACGCCTTGTCCACTTCGAAGATGGTCTCTTGGTCCGTCCACGTTCCGTCGCGCAGGCGACCGCGGATCAGCTTGGTCATCGACGCCGGTCCCCATCGACTCTGGGCGGCGCAGTCTTCGCAGCGGTCACCGTAGCTGAGATAGATCCAGTGGTTGTCCGCGTAGTCGGGATGCAGGGCGACGTCGAGGACCCAGCCGTTGCCGTACTGAAGCGGGCCGAACTGTACGGCACCCCCGTGGCCGACGGGTGCCCCGGGCACCAGGTCTGATTGCTCGCCGGCAGCGGAGACGACAGAGAGGCCGCGCATCTTCTCGGTGAGCAGGATGCGGCCATCCGGCAAAGGTGCGATGGCGTAGGGGAGCGGGTCGAGCCCATCGGCGACGACCTCGAGGCCGAAGTCGTGCAGCGACGTCCGGACCACCTCCGCCGGCACAACAAGCGGCGTCTCGATGCGGAAGTCGCCGAAGGTCGTATTCGCGCGTTCTTCGGCGATGAAGATGGCAAGGCTCCTGATCTGCGTCTCCGAGAGGGTCTCGGACCACGTCGGCATGCCCCGGTCCGGCATCCCGGCGGCAATGCTCCGGGCGATGTTCTCGATGCCCTCGCCGTACGCCAGGTCGATGCCGACCAAGGGCGTGCCCTGGGCGGCGCCCTCCAGCTTCGCGCCGTGGCAGACCGCGCAATGGCTGTGATAGAGACGCTCGAAGCCCTCGACCTCCTCGACCCCACACGCGGTGATTCCGAGCAGCAGGACGAATCCCGCCAGCCGGTTGATCAGCCCAGACGTGCTCACCGCTAGTGCGCCTCGCGAGTACGCGACGCGACCAAAAGCGACTCCAAGCGTATTGCCAGATCCAACCTGCGTGTAAACATCAGCGCTACTCACGGATTCTAGTTCCTCGGGAGATTTGGCGAAGCGGTCGCGCCCCGCATGGCCCACAGACAGCCGCGGCGCATGATCTCCTTGGCCTCGGGCACGTCGAAGTCCGACGCCACATGGCCGAGCGAGCTGTAGAAGACCCGTCCTGCCCCGTAGCGCTTCTTCCACGCCACCGGCATGGTTACGCCGCGGACCCAGTCGATGCCCCAGTGCTCGCCCTTGAAGGTCGTGGTCGCGAGCACCTCGTTGGACGGGTCGACATGCATGAAGTACTGCTCGGATTGCATCTCGAAGTCGTCGAGACCACGGACGATGGGGTCGCTGCTGGCGATGTTGACCTCGTAGTCGATGATGCCGCCGGGATGGCAGATGAACTGGCCGCCAACCATGAACTGATACTCGACGTTGTTGCGGAACGAATCCGCCATGCCGCCGTGCCAGCCCGCGCATCCCGTGCCCGCGCGGATCGCCTTGAGCAGCCCCGCCTCCTGGTCGCGGCCGATCTGCGACATGGTCCACACCGGGACCACGAGGTCTAAGTCCGCCATGAAGTCCTCGTCGGCAAGGGGTTCCAACCGGTCGGTGACGGTGACATCGTGACCCTCGGCTTCGAGGACGTTCGCGAAGATGTCAGCCGTCTGTTCCGGCTCGTGGCCGTTCCAACCGCCCCACGTTATGAATACGCGTCCCATGATTCCCCTTAAGTTCTGTCTTCCCTTCTGAAGCCTTCGCCGTTCAATCCAACTCGCCGTGACCGAGACCCTTCGGCAGCGGTGCCGGCCGCGCCGGCCGGCTCTCCAATACGACATGACGCCCTTCCATGGACGAGCGGCCAAAGGCGGCCATGATCTCGAGGACGTGCTGGGCCAAGCGGCCGTCGCAGCGATGTTCACGACCGGTACGGATGCCGACACACATGTCGGCCAGGCCGATGCTGCGCATATTGTCCGTGTATCCGTGGGTAAGCGGGCGCTCTTCCCAATCCCGCCCCACCGATACGCGCACCGCGCCTCCGAAGCCGTTTGGATCCGGCGCAGATAGGCTGGCGTCGACGCCGTGGATCTCGATGAAGCGGTTGGAGTGGCGGCGGACGTCGAAACTCATGGCCACCGTGACCACGGCACCGGAGACGAACTCCAGCGTACCCGCGGCGTGCGTGTCGACCTCCACCTGGATCGACTCGCCGCGTCGAGGCGCCGAACCAATCGTGCGGGTGTCGCGTCCCCGGCTCGTGATGGCCGCCACCCGCCGCACCGGGCCCAAGGCATGCACCAACGCGGTCAGGTAGTACGGTCCCATGTCAAAAAGCGGTCCACCACCCGGCTGGTAGTAAAACGCCGGGTTGGGATGCCACGATTCGTGGCCGGATCCCATCATGAACGCCGTGCCCGCGACCGGATTCCCAACGGCGCCGTCGTCAATCAAGCCGCGAACCGTCTGGTGGCCGCCGCCGAGGAAGGTGTCCGGCGCGCAGCCCACGCGCAGGCCTGCCGCATCGGCAGCATCCAGCACGCGCTGGCCTTGCGCGACATCCAAGCCGAAAGGCTTCTCGCAATAAGCGTGCTTGCCCGCCTCAATGGCCGCCAGGTTGACCTCGGCGTGGGCTGCGGGAATGGTCAGGTTGAGGATGACTTCCACATCGTCTCGGACCAGCAGATCGTCCACCGACATGGCCGACACGTCGAAGTTCTCCTCCGTGCGCTTGGCCGCCGCCGGATCGATATCGGCACAACCTGCGAACTGCAGGACATCGAAGGTGGCAGCCGCCCGGAGGTACGCGGGACTGATCGTCCCGCAGCCGATCAGGCCGATGCGAACGGGTTCGATTGACATCCTGGACACGATGCGACGACGGCGTCGCTCAATCCCGGTGGCGTTCGTGTAGCACCACGCGGTCGTAGATCGCCGTCACATGGTTGAAGTCGAGGAGGAGCGAGTGCGAGACATGGGTCGAGGGATCGTGCAAGTGGTACTTGAAACGCTTCTGCTCACCCCCCTGGAGGAAGGCGTCGTAGTCCTTCGTGAGTTCGCGTACGTCGCTGATGATCTCTGTACTCCATGTCGCTCGAAACGGTCCCAGCATCGCCCCGCCGGCAAGCGCGATGGTGATCTCGTGGTTGGTCAGGCCCTTGTCGTCGGCCACGACGATGCTCCGCGACGTGCTTCGTGTGTACCATAGCACTCAACCAATCCAACATGACAAAGACAGAGGGGGATTCCATGGCGCTATCGGCATTCGATCATCTCGTCGTCCGGGTCGGCGACATCCACGAGGGCATCGCCACCTACCGTGACAAACTCGGGTTGACGCTCGACCGCACCGACGAGAACGACGCCCTGGGCATCAAGCAGGCGTTCTTCAACCTGCCCGGCGGCGGTTTCATCGAAGTCGTGGCGCCGACCGACCGCTCATCCGCAGTGGGTCAGGCACTGGACAAGCGGGGCGAGGGTATCCACACCGTGGCTTTCGCGGTCGACGACCTCGATGCGGCCTGCGCCACGATGAAGGCCGGCGGCGCGCAGCTCATCGGCGAGGGCGGACCGCAGGTCTTCGTCCACCCGCGGTCAACTCACGGCGTCCTGATCCAACTGTCCGCGAAATAGAAGTAACGGTCCGAATCGCATCAACGCGCCCGTCAGGGCGCGCTCTCCCTATTCTCCTTGGTGGCGGCTCTCCTTGGTGGCGGCGAACCACCGCCGCGCTGGCGTCGACCACAACATCGGCAGGGAGGCCAATGCGAGGATCTTCGAGATCACGTCGCCCGTGGGTAGCGCACGGACGGCGCCATCGAACGACGGAGCGTTCACGAAACCAAGGACGGTAACCACGAAGACGGCGACGACGGCACCGCGGACCCAGCCGGACCCGCCATAGGCGGCCCAGGCCAAAAAGCCCCAGAGCACCACGAAGAACACCCGGCCACCGTTGTTGTCGACCGCATCCACGCCCATCGCCCAGGTGACGATCAGGGCGAGCGCGCTGCCGAGCAGCATCGTCGCGCCCACGGTCACCGGTACCGGTCGAGGCGGAATCGCAACGGTCATCGGATTGCCGTGTTCAACGTCCACGGCCGCAGTATCGTCACTCGCGACGGGCGACTGCAAGTGGCCGGTTCATGGAAGCCGGAATACGCGACAGCGCTTAGGGTGCGGCATGTCAGGCGGTGTTGCGATCCATCCTCGGCTACACTCAACCCGACAAGCAGAGGGAGGACAGTTCAGTGGGACCGCTAAATGGGTTTCGCGTCATCGAACTCGCGGGCATCGGTCCCGGACCGTTCTGCGGGATGATGCTATCGGACATGGGCGCGGAGGTGATCCGCGTGGATCGCATCGGCCGAGGAGGACGGCGCGCCCGGGACGTGCTCGCCAGGAACCGGCGTTCCGTCGCCGTGGATCTGAAGCAGCCCGAGGGAGTCGAGCTCGTGCTCAAGCTCGTCGACACGGCCGATGCCCTGTTCGAGGGCTTTCGGCCGGGTGTCACGGAGCGCCTGGGACTCGGCCCGGACGACTGCCTTGCGCGCAACGAGAGACTCGTCTACGGCCGCATGACCGGCTGGGGCCAGGAAGGTCCCATCGCACACGCCGCCGGCCACGACATCAACTACATCGGCCTCGCGGGCGCGCTCCACGCCATCGGCGAACCGGGGGGCAAACCTGTCCCACCGCTCAACCTCATCGGCGACTTCGGCGGCGGCGGCATGTTGCTGGCCTACGGGTTGGTCTGCGGCATGCTCGAGGCCGCCCGTTCCGGCAAGGGCCAGGTCATCGACGCCGCCATGGTCGATGGCGCCGCATCGCTCATGGCGATGTTCTTCTCCATGGCAGGACACGGCTTTAAGGACCAGCGCGGTTCGAACATGCTCGACGGCGGCGCGCACTTCTACAACACCTACGAGACCAAGGACGGCAAGTACGTCTGCGTCGGCGCGATCGAGCCCCAGTTCTACGCTGAGCTCGTGGACAAGGCCGGCGTCGACCCGAACCGCTTCGGGCCGCAAATGGACGGCGACCAGTGGGAGGGCTTCAAGGCGGAACTGACGGAGGTCTTCAAGACCAGGACTCGTGACGAGTGGTGCGCGATCATGGAGGGCAGCGACGTCTGCTTCGCCCCGGTGCTGTCGATCCTCGAAGCCCCGGACCATCCTCACAACCGCCATCGCGGTACGTTCGTGGAGGTGGACGGAGTTACCCAGCCGGCACCGTCGCCGCGATTCAGCCGTACGAGCCCCAGGGTCTCGCACGCGGCGCGGATTCCCGGCGAAGACACCCGCGAGGTGCTCGCGAGTCTTGGACTGGACGATGCCGAAATCGATTCCCTTGAGGCAACGGGCGTCGTCCAAGCAGCCCAGGAGGTGGCGTAGTACTTGAAAATCCGCACTTACGAGGAAGCGTACCGGCTATCCATCGAGGATCCCGGGTCTTTCTGGCGCGAGGCCGCACGCGACATCGACTGGTTCGAGTTCCCGGCATCGATCCTCGATGAGGATTCAAACGGCACGATCCGCTGGTTTCGAGGCGGCAAGCTCAACACCGCTTGGCTTGCGCTCGACCGGCACGTGCAGGCCGGGCGGGGCGACGCCACCGCGTTGATCTACGATTCACCCGTCACCGGCCAAATCCTGAGCTGGTCGTTCGCGGAACTTACCGAACGGGTGTCCCGGGTCGCAGGGGGCCTCGGTGATCTCGGAGTATCAAAGGGCGACCGAGTCATCGTCTACATGCCGATGATCCCGGAAGCCGTGATCGCCATGCTGGCCTGTGCCCGCATCGGCGCTGTCCACTCCGTGGTGTTCGGCGGCTTCGCCGCACCGGAACTGGCCGTGCGGATCGACGATGCAAACCCCAAGGTGGTGCTGTCCGCATCATGCGGGATCGAATTCCAGACCGTCATCCCCTACAAGCCGCTGCTGGACGAAGCCATTGACTTGGCCACGTCAAAACCAGCGCACACGGTGATCGTCCAAAGACCCCAACACGAAGCGCCGTTGATCGAAGGCCGCGACCTCGACTGGGACGCTTGGGAAGCCTCGAGCGAACCTGCGCATTGGGTAGAGGTGGATGCTTGGGATCCGCTGTACATCCTCTACACGTCGGGCACCACCGGGCGGCCAAAGGGTGTCGTGCGCGACAACGGCGGGCACGCCGTGGCACTCAACTACAGCATGGATACGATCTACGGCTGCGATGCCGGCGACGTCTACTGGGCCGCCTCGGACGTCGGCTGGGTGGTGGGGCACTCGTATATCGTCTACGGACCCCTCATCAAGGGCTGCACGACCGTGCTGTACGAGGGCAAGCCCGTGCGCACGCCCGACGCCGGCGCCATCTGGAGGGTCATTGCCGAACACGGCGTGAAGACGTTCTTCGTCGCACCCACGGCGTTTCGCGCGGTGAAGAAAGAGGATCCGGACGCGACATTGAAGCGGCGCTATGACATCTCCTGCCTCGAATACCTGTTCGTCGCGGGCGAGCGGTTGGATCCGCCCACCTACGAGTGGCTGAAGGCGACCGTCCACACCCCGGTGATCGACCACTGGTGGCAGACCGAGACCGGCTGGTCGATCTGCGCCAGCATGGTGGGTGTCGCCGATGCCGACGCACGGCAGACCCGATCCGGAAGTCCGGGCTTTCCGGTGCCTGGCTACGACCTGCGCGTTCTGGACGACAACGGCAATGAACTCGGTCCGGACGAGGAAGGCAACGTCGTGGTCAAGGCACCCCTGCCGCCCGGCACGCTGTCTACGATCTGGGGCGACCATCAGCGCTACGTCGAAGCCTACGGGTCGCGCTATCCGGGTTTCTATCTCACCGGCGACGGTGGCTACCGCGACGCCGACGGCTACGTCTACATCATGGGTCGGGTGGACGACGTGATGAACGTCGCTGGCCACCGGCTGTCGACCGGCGAACTCGAAGAGGTGGTGGCCGCCCACCCCGCGGTGGCGGAATGCGCCGTGGTCGGTATCGCCGACGAAGACAAGGGCCAGGTGCCGCTTGGGCTGATGCTGCTCAAGGACGGCGTCAATGCCGACCCCGCGGAATTGGAATCAGAACTGGTGCAGATGGTTCGTCGCCGCGTGGGCGCGTTCGCCAACTTCAAGCGAGCGCTGGTCGTGCCGCGCCTACCAAAGACGCGCTCGGGCAAGATTCTCCGCCAAGTGATTCGCAAGATCGCCGATGGCCAACCTTACGAGCCGCCGTCGACCATCGACGATCCCACGATCCTCGAGGAGATCCAAACCGCGCTGCGCGAACGCCGTCCGCCACCGTAGCGCCGTGGTGGACGCGTTGTCGTCGTCCGTCTGCGCGAGCAACACGTCCCAACCCCGCCTCGGTGTCACTCTGCCGACAGTACTCCCGTCGAGGTCGAGAGGTTGGTGAGGTGGCCAGTAGGGCTTTCGAGGAGGCTCATCACATGGATGGGCGAGTCGGACCGCACCGAGAGTTGCCACTTCCCTACACCGTCCCCCAGGGTGCCCATGAAGTCGCTGGCGCCGGCCTCCAGTTCCTGGGCGGAGAGCATGCGCACCGATTCGCCCGGGACGGACAACTCCACGATGCCGTAGGACGAACCGGTGTCGTCGAATCCCCGGATGCTAACCATGGCGGGCTCCGAGCCGTAGTTCATCAGGCGTAACCAGCTGACTTGGTTGCGGTTGCTGCCGGGGTTGAAGATCGGTACGTGATGAACACCGTCGGTCACCGTTGCGGTGTCGTGCATGCTGGTCAGGAAGCCGTCCTCGGTCCGCCGGATGTAGGTCAGCACGTCGAGATCGAGGGAACTGGTCAACTCGAGTCGCCAGTCGCCTTGGCCCGAGCCAACGCCTTCGGCAAGCCCCTTCTCCATTTCGCCGGATTCAAGGTCGTTCGAGTTGAAGTGGACCGTCTCGTTTTCGTCGAGGTTCAGCGTGACCGCCGGTGGATCGTACCCGGTGTCGTCGTAGGCTTGGATCTCGACCGTGCCGGCAGCGCCCCGATTGACGACCCGCAGGAACCCCTGCCGCTTCTTGGGGTCCGAGGCAGATGGAAATAGATGTACCCGATGCAGGGTCTCGCCATCCACTGACTCCTTGTTGTCCGGTGTCGTCGAGAGATTCGTCAGATGCCCGGTCGGGCTCTCCAACAGGCTGGCGACCCCGACAGGCTCATCCGAGGCAACTACAAGCCGCCACTTCCCGAAGCCGTCGCCCAAGCCGTCGCCGTCGAGCCCACTGCCCGACTCCAAATCCGCCGCAGAGATGGAGCGGGACTCGCCGGCAGCCAAGACGAGCTGCACGGTTCCCGGGGAAGCGTCACCGCGATCGTCCGTGCCGGAGATATTCACGGTAGCGTCTTCCGTACCGGCATTCACCAAACGCAGCAAACTCACCTGGTTCTTGTTGCTGCCGGGATTGAATACCGGTACCCGGTAGCCATCGGGGCCGGCCGGCACCAGGTCGTGCAGGCTTGTCAGGAAGCCGTCCCTGGTGCGCATGTAGGTGAGCACCTCCACACTCGCGCCGCGCATTTCAAGACGCCAGTCACCCGTCCCCATTCCAACGCCACGCGACAGTCCCTTACCGAAGTTGCCGCCCTCAAGGTCATCCGAGTTGAAATGGGCGGCCGCGAGCCCATTCAAGGCCAGCGAGGTGGAGCGCCGGTTGCCGGCGTCGTCGAACGCGTCGACGTGAACGACCCTTACACCTCGGTAGTTGGACACCCGCACGAAGCCTTGGCGCGTCTCGTCGCTCGCCGGCGCGAACACGGGCACATCCGCACGGGGTCCATCCCGATCGGCGATCAGCCCCAGCGCCAGCCGCTCGGAAAAGGCGACCCCACTGGGCGCGCCAGCGATCGCTGACCCGACTAGGACGGTCTCATGCGGCTCCACCAGGTCGTCTTGATAGGTCGGCAGGTTGAAGGATGCCTCCGTCTCGCCTTCTGCAATCCGGACCGTGCCGGACTGGCCGGAGGCGAAGTCGTCGGGCTCGTCCGCGGTCACCCCGAACGCAGCCCAGTTCACACTGACATCCCCATCGACCGCCGATGACAACCGGGCCAGGAACTCGAGCGGGTCTCCCTCCAACGCAGATGCAGCGGCGATCGACAGACCAACGTCGAACACCGTGACGCCGCGTCCCCGCAAGGTCGCAACGTCGTCGACGGATGCCGACGACAGCGGATTGCCCTGTAGGTAGACCCGATCGCCGAAACGCAGGCCAGCGTTGTCGACCAGCGGTTCGACGTCGCGGATCCGGTTGTCGGCGAGGCGGAGCGTCCGCAACGCGGTGAGGTCGGTGAGCGGGGCCACGTCGCGAATCAGATTGTCGTTCAGGTCGAGGGTCCGCAGACGGGTCAAACCCGCGAGGGGTTGCAGATCGGCAACGAGGTTGTCGCCCAGATCCAACCGGACAAGCCGGGTCATGCCAGCCAAAGGCGAGATGTCCCAAATGCGGTTGCTGTCCAAGAAGAGCTCTTCGAGCCCGATCAGGCCCGACAAGGCCTCGATGCTCCTGATCGCATTGCCACCCAAGTCCAGGAGTTCCAATGTGTCTAACGATGCAAGCGGCCCGATGTCGACCAGTCGATTCGAAGCCAAGTCCAATCCTTCGATGCTCTCCAACCCATCCAGACTGGGGAGGTCGGCAATCTCATTGTCCAACAGCCACAGGAAAGTCAAGTCCGAGAGCCCCGCCAGCGGCTCGATGTCCTTGACCGCGTTCTCGTCCAAGTCGAGCCAGATGAGCTGCTCCAGGTTCCGCAAGGGTTCGACATCGGTGATCCCGTTGGACCACAGTCCAAGCCAGGCAAGGCGCGTCAAGCTCTTGAGAGGCTGCAGATCCGACACGTCGTTGTAGTTCAAGTCGAGGGTCGACAGGCGCGAGAGATCCTGCAACGGTGACAAGTCGGCCACGGCGTTGTCGCGAAGATGCAATGTCTCCATTCCCGTCAAACCGGCAAGAGGCAACAGATCCGAAACGCCCGTTGACTCCAGGTCCAGCAATCGAAGGGCCGTCAACCCCGCAAGCGGCGCGAGGTCGTCGAGGTCGTTTTTGGACAGCACCAAGTCGATCAGGTTGGACAGTTCAGCCAGTCCGACGACGTCCGTGATCCCGTTTTCGGCCAACTCCAACCGGGTGAGATTGGCCAAGTGGCGAAGTGGACCGAAGTCCGTCACGGAGTTGCCGTTCAGCACCAACCGTTTGAGGGCAGTGGCAGCCTGGATGCCCGTTAGATCAGCTATGCCGCGACTCGGAACGACGAGCGAGGCGAGCTCCGCCAACTCGTCCGCGGTGACATCCTCTTCGCTCCCTTTCCCCAGCGCCCGATTCAGCGCGGCTCGCAGGCTCTCATCGGGAATTCGAAGGTCGTCGTCATCGTCCAGAATCGTACCCGTTGCCTCTCCACCGTCCGGGCTCACCACGAGGCTACCAGGGGGCGAGGTTCCGACCAGCACGAGCGTTAGAGTGTCTTCGCCTTCGGGTAGCTCGTCCGCCAAGGTATCCACCGACACCGTCTCGAATGTGTCGTTCGCGGCGAAGGTGATCGTTCCCGCCGCATCGGCGTAGTCGACACCGGCTACCGCGGTGCCCTGCCGAAGTTCCCAGCGGACCTCGACCGGAGTGGACTGCGCCGCCGACGCTTCGACCGAGAACGTCAGCTTGTTACCTTCGACGATGCGTGTGTCGCTGACCGCTACCGTGGGACCAACGGAAACGGCCAGTCCCACCGAGCAGTTGTTCGTGGTATCCGTCTCCCCGTCCACCACGCCGATGCAGAGCCCGTAGTAGAACCGCCCGTGCTCATCGGGTGCCGTTGTCGCAAATACGTGGGTGTCGGTTTCCTTCGCCGAAAGCGTGTCGACCTCAAACGAATCCAACGCGGTGTCGTCCGTGTCGATGACCGGATCCGTCGAGCGGTAGTAGGTCGCCGTGGCTGCGCCCGAGTCGATCCTTCCCTGGTTGGTCACGGCGGCGACGATGGTGACGTCCTGACCCGCGTCCCACGACCGATCGGTAAGCACCGGCGTGATCGCCAAGTCGGGGCCCGCTCCCCGATATGCCGCCACCACGACCCTGGCATTGTTGAGGCTTCGGCGTGCGTCGGCGGGCCCGTCGGTCTGCAAGGTCGGGGAGTCCCCCGCAACGCCGAGGGGATCGCCCATGTAGGATTGCTCCGGGTTGGAGTAGCGAAGCAGTCTTGGACATTGGAACCCTGACTCAGAGCACTGGTTCGGGTACGCCATGATCGTGCGCCAACGTTGGGTACCGCTGGCGTCTTCTTCGAACGCCCGCTGATTCACGTAGCCGTGGCTGTAGGCGTACGGCGAGTTGGACGGATCCACGTAGCGGTCGTGGCGAAGACTCAGGTTGTGACCCAACTCGTGGGCAAAGGTCGAGCCGCCGCATTCGTGGCTCGTGAGGCCGAAGCCCCGATCCTCGAACTCCGCTGAGATCCCGGGCATGAGGAAGGCGATGCCGCAGACATCATTGGACGAGGCGATTAGGTGAACGAGATCCGCACCGGTCTTCTCCCGCAGTTCATGCGCGACATCGAGGTACCCGTCACCCGGAATCGCCAACCGATACAGATCGATACTCGAGGCGCCCCCCTCCAGGTAGTCCACGCCTACCGCCCGCGTCAGGAACACGCGAACATCCGCGCCGCTGTCCTCGAACGCCTGGTTCGTTTCGGCCACCCAAAGATCAACCATGCCGTGAACCTGCACAATTCCGCCGCGCGCATCGGTGACCGATGGTGTGAAGAGCACGAGCAAGTCGACCACGGATGGATCCTCCGCCGAAGCCGATGGATCCCCGGTGCCCACGGCCCTGGAACTCTTGGGAAGGCGTGCCGGATCCAGCGGCTCCGCCAGCTTGCGGAGCGTGGACGGGTCGACCTTGCGAATGTGGACCGGGCCGCCCGAGGAGTCGATGGTGAAGGTCGCCAGGGGCGTGCGCACCGTTCCGGTCACGAGTTCGCCGTTGACCACCAGCGTCAGTGTACCGTGGGGAATGTTCCGCAGCGAAGCCGCCAGCGAATAGCCCGTCGCCGTTGGGGCCGTGCGCAGGTCAACGGCTTCGAAGCGCACATCCTCGAACAGGTTCACGCCGATCGTCGGGGACTCGCCGTCGGCCAACGCTTCGCGCACTTCGTCCAGCGCCGTGAAGTCGACTCGCATGCGCCGGTGCCTCTCAGTCTCACCGCCCCAGTTCGGTACATCGGCGGTGGTTCGAAGGTCCGTCTCCGAGTCGTCGACCGAAGGCGGCACTGCCGGGCGGTCGACGGGCATGAAGAGGTCCCTTGCCTGGGCGGACACAGAACCCGCAACACATAGGAACGCAATCAACCACATCGCCCGGCGGACGGTGGTACGGAGCAAGACGTCCTTCGTTCGATACTGCCTAGCGTTTGCCAGAGCCTCTTCCACATTCAGCTCCCGAACTCAATCAAGGCTGCGTCGATTCGAGCGTTGCCGCAAGCATCCGTTGCACACTCGATGTTGAAACGACCCGGACAACAACGCAACCCGCGGACGCGACCGGGAACTAACGAGACCGCCCATAGTTGACGCTGTTTCGCGCCGGAAAGTTCCCATCGGATGACAGCCGCGCGCAGCCTGCGGTAGGCTGACGATAAGCGCCTCGCGTGGCATCCGCACGGACGCCGCCGAGTCGTTCAGGGGACGGTACAAAGCACGAGATGAGAGAACCTTTCAATGGGTAACGGAACAGCAGTCCTGGTGCGCACCGCCTCCAGCCGGGGAGAAGCCACCGAACGCAGCGTCGAGCTTCCCGCTTACGACCGGCAGCGCTTGGAGGATGTCGGCTTCATGACCGCGATGACGCTGACCTTGCTCGGCAACTACGCACAGACCGGCCACTTCGGCGGACCATTGGCGTATACGCCCTACAACGTCGCGCTGCACCTCGCCGGCCCGGAGAACGGTGGACTGCGCTACGACTACCGGCGCCCGAAACACCCGTTCGGTGACAAGCTGCTGCTGGCCGGCGGGCACAACATCCCTACGCTCTACGCGCTGTGGATGATCATGGGCGAAGCCATGGCGCGGCGACACGCGGCCACGGGCGACAGCCGATTCCGGGTCGATCCTCAGACCGCTATGCTGTCCATCGACTGCCTCGGCTTCCGTCGTGGAGCCGGCGCGCTCGCCAACCTGTTGGCCGACCAGGGTCTCGTGGACGACCCGTTGTTCGCGCAGGCAAAGCTGCGGGGAATCCGCTCGCTGGCCGGCCACTCGGAGACCACCGACCTCATCAATGACGTCAACGGCGGCCCTTCCGGCATCGGTATCGCAACCGCCGCCGGCAAGGCGGCGTTCTGGGACTTCATGGGTGCCGGACCGTCACCCAAGATCGTGGCGCTCGAAGGCGAATTCGCCATGACTTCGGGCCACTCCCAGGAGCTGAAGACCCAGGCCGTCGCGCAACAGGTGGGCAAGCGCCTGCGCATCATGCTGTCGTTCAACAACGCCGGCATCGACGACTCCCTGATCGGCGGCGTGGTCGCGGAATCCATGGAGGGCTACCGGATCGCGGACCAGTGGGCATCCTACGGATGGAACGTGCTCGGCCTCGACAACGGCAACGACTACGACCAGGTCCTGGCCGCCCTCAAGACCATGGAGGACTGGGATCCGGACGACCGGCGGCCCATGATCGTGGTCGGCAGGACCACCAAGGGCTGGTGGCCCGCCGCAAGCGACGGCGCGATCCCCGGCTTCGGAGACCAGGTGGTCGGCTTTCCCAGCCACCCCTACGACATGAAGATGAACGTGCCCTACTTCGTCGCTCTTGCCGAGACCTTCGAACGACGCTTCGGCGTAACCTTCGAGGGCATTCGCGACGGTGCGGTGAGCGACGAGGTCGAGCGACTGAAGCAGTTCAAGACGAACATCGACATTGCCATGTCGGTGCTCGACGCGAACGGCTTGGGCGACTGGTTGAGCGACCGCCTCGTGGAAATCGGCGACCAGGTTACGGACGATGCGAAGCTCCGCCTCGACAACCGCAAGGATCCGTTCCAGGACGACCGTCTGCTCGTGGACAACCTGCCGGTCGACCCGCAGACCGTTCCGGCCCGCTCCAACGGCGAGGACACCGAGGTCGGCGTCGAACTGTTCAAGGCGCCGGGCGAAGTGGCCGGCACGCGCCGGGCGATCTCCGAGATCGTGAAGTGGATGAACCACGTCACGGACAACCGGTTCATCACCGTGTCCGCTGACCTGTCGAGTTCCATCAATGTCGAGAAGGGCACGCTCACGGGCCATTACCACCCGCGTTCCAACCCGGCGGGCACGAGATTCAAGGCCGCCATCCAAGAGGCGGGCAATGCGTCCACCGCCATCGGCCTGGTCGGCCAGAGCGCGTCTCTGGATCCCGACACGCACAGCGGGGTCTGGGCGATGAGCGGCAGCTACGGGGCGTTCACGCCCTTCATGTACCTGCCCGCGCGGGTTTGGAGCCAGCAGAACCAAGACAGTCCGTTCCGCGTCGGGGTGCTGAATATTCTCGCCGGGCATTCGGGCCCCGAAACGGCGGCGGACGCACGCACCCACTTCGGCATCTTCGCCCCGCAGGTGTGGAAGCTGTTTCCACGGGGTCAGGTGATGGTGCTGAACTTCTGGGACTACAACGATGTCGCCCCGGGCTACTTCGCCGCCGTGGAACTCGCCGCCCGCGACCCCCTGATCGGCGTGATCGTGATTGAGGTCGCGCGTCCCGACTTCGCGGTCGCGGACCGTTCCGAGTTCGCCGATACCGACCTCAAGGCTGCCGCGAAGGGGTTCTACGTGATCCGCGACTTCGAACCGGACAAACCCCGCCACGGCTACGTCGTCGCCCAAGGCTCGAGCTCGACCTTCAACCTAGTGCAGGCGCTGCCGGAACTCGAGGCCAAGGGCATCAACGTCAAGGTGGTCGCGGCCATCAGCGAGGAGCTGTTCGACCGGCAGCCGGCGGCCTACCGCGAGTCGGTGCTGCCCGCAGGTGCGAAGCTCGACATGATGATCGTCTCCACGGGGACGCAGCGCGTCTGGCCGCTGCGCGACGTGGGACCGTTGACCTCCGAATACTCGCTGGTGTCCGACTGGCACAACCGCTGGCTGACCGGCGGTCTGGAGCCCGACGTGATCGCCGAAGCACACCTCGACCGCGACACCGTCGCCGAGGGCGTGGCGCGGTTCGCCGCCGACCGGGAGGGACGTCTGCAGCGGCAGCGAGAAGCACTGGCCAGTTTGTAGCCATGCTGAAACACTTCCTGGTCCCGGAAGCGGACCAAGTCCTGGTGTCCGAGGCGGCCGCGCGCGAGGGAACCCAGGCGATCTTCGAAAAGCTTGGCGTGCCGGCGGCCGACGCCGCCTTGTGCACGGATGTCCTGATCACCAGCGACCTGCGAGGCTGCGAGAGCCACGGCATCTCCAATCAGCTGCGCATCTATGTCCAGCAATACGGCAGCGGGCAATTGAATCCGGTGCCCGACGTCAAGGTGGTGCGCGAGTCCGCGGTCAGCGCCACCCTGGACGCGGACTTCGGCATTGGCCTGCAGGTCGGGCCGAGGGCCATGGACTTGGCGATGGACAAGGCCGACAAGTACGGCATGGGAGCGGTCGGCGTGCAGCGCTGCGGCCATGTGGGCATGCTCGCCTACTACCCGATGATGGCCGTGGAACGGGACATGATCGGGGTCTGCATGGTCTCCGCCGGAGGCCACATCCAGGTGCCGACGTTCGGCTCCGAGCCCGTCTTCGGCACCCACCCCATCGCCTGGGCGGCACCGGCCGGCAAACACCCGCCGTTCGTATTCGATGTCGCAACGACGCAGGTGGCGGCCAACAAGATCATGTTGACGCGGCGCATCGGCTCGAAGCTGGAACCCGGCTGGATCACCGATCTCAACGGCGACCCCATCACCGAACCCGTCGACGCCCCCGGCTACGGCAAGTTCTTCATGCCGCCCTTCGGGGGTACGCGGGAGAACGGCAGCCACAAGGGCTACGGCTTTGCCATGATCGCGGACATCATGTCGGGAATCCTGTCCGGCAACGGACCCGGTTTCGTCGCCGGAGGTCGCGAGCTCTCGCAGTTCGTGATGGCCTTCAAGATCGATGCCTTCGTCGAGTTGGACGAGTTCAAGCGCGACATGGACACGCTGATCGACAAGATCGTCGACATGAAGCCTGCGGCTGGACACGAGCGCGTCTACTACGCGGGGCTCATCGAGCACGAAGAAGCGGAGAAGCGCCGTGCCGAGGGCATCCCCTACCACCGCGAGGTCGTCGACTGGTTCAACGGCGCAAGCGCCGAACTGGACCTCAATCTGCGTTGGCCATGAGTTCAGCACGCACGGTTGCGAAGTCCGGCTGGTTCAGAGGCATGCACCCCGGCATGACCATCGCGTCGCTCGCGATGGTCGGGGCGTTCGTCGTGTTCACGCTGGCATTCGTCGACAGCGCCGGCAACGCCTACGCGGCCGTCCGGGGCTGGGTCGAGTCCACCTTCGGCGGTTTCTACGTGGTTGCCATCTTCATCGTCTTTCTTGGCTGCCTGTACGTCATGTTCAGCCGCCACGCCCGGGTGCGGCTCGGCGACGACGATGCACGGCCGGAGTTCAGCACCTTCTCATGGCTCGCCATGCTGTTCTCGGCGGGACTCGGCATCGGGCTGCTGTTCTTCTCCATCGCCGAGCCGATGTTCTACTTCGACAACGCCGCCGCCTCGGGCTATCCCAACAATCCACACGCCGACCGGGCAGGTGCGCTGGAACTGACCGAAGACCGGGCTGTCCACGCCATGCGCATCACCTACTTCCACTGGGGCATGCACGCCTGGGCCGTGTACGTCCTGGTGGGCCTGTGTCTCGCCTATTTCGGATTCCGCAAGAAACTTCCACTGACGTTGCGTTCCGCCCTCCATCCGATCATTGGCGAGCGCATCTACGGTCCCATCGGCCACGGTGTCGACCTGCTGGCCGTGTTCGGAACGGTGTTCGGCGTCGCCACATCGCTGGGGCTCGGCGTCAAGCAGATGGCGGCCGGACTCGACGTACTGGCGGACGTACCCGTCGGCATTTCGACCTATGTCGTACTGATCGCGGTCATAACCACCATCGCCACGCTGTCGGCGGTCTCCGGCGTCGCCCGGGGCATCCGCATCATCTCCGAATGGAACATCTACCTGAGCATCGTTCTGCTCGGATTCTTCATGGTTTTCGGGCCCGCGGAATGGCTGCTGGGCTTCCTCGCGAAGACGGTCGGTTCGTACCTCTGGCATTTCGTGCCCACCGGGCTGTGGATCGCCACCGAACCGGGCGACAGCGCCTGGCAAGGGGGCTGGACGATCTTCTACTGGGGCTGGTGGATCGCCTGGGCACCTTTCGTCGGGCTGTTCATCGCCCGCATCTCCCGCGGGCGGACCATCCGCGAGTTCACCGTCGGGGCCATGTTCGTGCCCACGGTGATCGGCATCGTCTGGCTGTGCCTGTTCGGAGGCAACGCCTTGTACCTGGAGTTGAACGCCGAGGGCGGCGCCGGCACGGCAGGCATCCTGGAACTCGCCCGCAACTGGGAGCTGGAGGCGGCGCTCTACGGCACTATCGAGCTGATGACCGAGATTCCCTGGCTGGTGTGGGCGATGTCGGCCTTGGCGACGTTCCTGCTGGCAACCTGGTTCATCACGTCGTCCGACTCCGGAACATTGGTGATCGCCACCATGCTCAGTATGGGCGACGACCACCCGCCACGTCGCTTCCGCGTCGTCTGGGGCGTGTGCATCGGGGTCGTGGCGGCGCTCCTGCTTCTCGTCGACGGCCTGCAGGCGCTGCAGGCGGCGTCGATCGCGGCGGCGTTGCCGGTTTGCGCGATCCTGCTGGCGATGACCTTCGGGGTGATCAAGTCCCTAACCCAGGACTCTTCAGCGACCCCGTAGCGCCCTGCGGGCGCCTTGTGGTCGCCCGTGTTGGTTCACCGCGCGGGGCAGCGTCGTCGACGTAGGCGACCGCGCACCCCACCGGCGCGATGGGGTCTCCCTACATCTCGACCGCCAGGAGCTTGAGGAAGTCCTTCTTCTGCTCTTCGGTCATTTCCTCGAAAATCGGCACGAGCATCTCCGTGACCGGCAGGTCCACGAACTCCGGCGACTGGACCTGCATCGCGGCGGCGATGTTGTGCAGTCCATTGCCTTCCTCGGAGCCGGCCATCAGCGGAATGCTGACCGTATCGGGCCAGTACATCTCCGACGGTTGCTCTTCGCCGTAAGGGTTCTTCCGACCGACGTATTGCTCGATCGCCGCCAGCAGCGCTCGTTGGCCCTCGCCGCGCTTCCGCCCGCCCTCGCGACCGTAGAAGGCACCGGATTGGTTGCAGATTGCGGCCCATCGGGCGCGGATGTGGAAACCGCGTATGGCCAGCGCCTCTTCCGGTTCGCCATCGCCGCCGGTGATCTTCCCGTCCTTCACCATGATGTAGTAGCCGGCCTTCTCCCGGCCCCCTTGCATGAGCCGCGCGGGAGGGTGCGTATAGCACTCGGTGAATGCCCATTCGAAATCTTCCGGCAGATCCGCGGCCTCGAGAATCTTGACCGCGGCGGCCGCGCAGGCTTCACCCCACTCCTTCGACCCGAACTCCCCTTCCTTTTTCAAGGTCGACATATCGATCACGTATGGCATTTGGCTCCTCGTAGCTGCAGCAGTCGGAATCAACCAACGTAGCACATTCCCGAGACAGGCCGTTGCCCCACCGCTGGAGTACGCCCTGATCCCCAGTTGCGCACCAGGTACGTTGCTGGTATTCACGGCGACGACTACCGGATCGGCAGCAACCATGGCCGAAGACGATGCACAGGTAGTGCCGCTCAAAGGCGCGATCACCAACCTCAACTGGTTCGACGCGCAACGCAAGCACTACGAGACCCCGGATCAGATTGCTCGCCGGTTCAAGCTCCCGGACGACGATGCCATGCGCGCCTTCTGCCACGGCGCGGCCGCGATGCTGGACCGCAGCACCGCGCAGTTCATCCGTCGCGTTCCGTGCGCCCCCGACGACGCCTGGAGCTTTCTGGCGGACACCGCCAAGGCCCGGCAGTGGTTGTTCGGAGTCGAGTGGGAACTTCGCGCGGGCGGCGCGTTTCGGTTTCCCGAGGCCGACCTCGGAGTCGCCGCGCAGGGGCTTGTCGCCGAACTGCATCCGGGTCAGGTGTTGGCGCTCGAGGCGGAAGACGGCGGCGTCCGCTTCGAAGTCCAAGACGCCAGCGGCAGCGCCCGCGCCCGGCGCGACATTCCGAACTACGCGGGCGCGATCACGGAGTTCCGCGTGACGAACCGGGTGTCAAGAGCGGCGGGCGCACCGGAGCGCCTGCGCGAGACAACCGCCGAGCAAGTCGCCCAGCCCGGCGGTCCCGGTACGCACTGCGTCGGCGTGGTCGCCGCCTGGCACCGCGCCGCGAGCCTGCTTCAGCAGACGGCATTCGAGGAAGCGAATCTCTACTGGCCGCCGGAGCGCGCGATCGGCTTGGACCTCGAGGCCTTAGTAGCCGCCTACGCGAAACTGCTGCCCGCGTACTACAAGGCTTGACGACTAGCCAGGGCATTTCTTGCCTGCTTCGGGCTACCCGTCACCCCCCAATTCTTGGGTGAATATTGGATGATGTTGACCGTCGCCAACTCGTTCCAAATGGCGCAACCACGACTTTCGGCGTAAGATGAGTCGACAATCATCAATGTTGAGGGGATGGAGCGCATGACACCAGTAGTTGTCACCGACCCAGTACGTGCGGCGGGAATCGCCGTTGTCCTGGCCTTTCTGACCGGTACCGCCTTGACGGCAACTGCCGCCGAGGACGACTCTGACGCCGCCGAGGACGAAAGCAGCTATATCGAGGAGGTCGTCGTCACTGCCTCCAAGCGCGAGGTGAACCTCCAGGACTCGAGCCTCGCCATCACCGCCTATACCGGCGAGCAACTCGACACCCGCGGCATTCGGGAGGTGACCGACATCGCCGCCGCGATCCCGGGTGTCGACATGGCCGAGTCGGTGCCGACGGAGTCCATCCTCATCATCCGCAGCATGTCCAACAACGGTCGCGGCTATCACCGGGCGGAAATCTGGCGTCAGCAGACGAACACCAGCTACCTAGACGATGTCGTGCTGTTCCCGGGCATCACGCCGCTGAAGATGGTCGACCTCGAGCGCATGGAGGTACTGAAAGGACCGCAGGGCACGCTGTTCGGCAAGAGCGCGATGGCGGGCCTGGTGCGCTTCGTCAGCAACAAGCCGGACGCGGAAGCGTTCTCGGCGAACATCAGCGCATCCCTTGACACGGTTGCGGGTGGCGGCACCGGCAACTCGATCGAAGGGGTTGTCAACGTTCCGCTGTCGGATTCGTTCGCCGTCCGCTTGGCGGCGTACCGCTACGATTTGCCCGGATTCATCGACGTCGTCGGCGTGCAGCCCCGAGACGATGCCGACACGGAAGAAACAGACGGCTACCGCCTCCGCGCCAGATGGGACATCAGCGACAACATGGCCTTGGAGGCATCGCTCATCAATCAGACCACGGTCGTGGGCGACGTGGGCAAACCGATGGCCACGTGG
>VXPO01000037.1 GCA_009839505.1 Gammaproteobacteria bacterium | reverse complement strand
AGCACCTCGAACTGGTGCTCGCCGTCCACCTCGGCGATCTCGATGATCGAGATGTCGAAGGTGCCGCCGCCCAAGTCGAACACGGCGATCTTGGAGTCGCCGCGCTGCTTGTCCATGCCGTAGGCGAGTGCCGCGGCGGTTGGTTCGTTGATGATCCGCTTGACGTCGAGGCCGGCGATCCGGCCCGCGTCCTTGGTGGCCTGGCGCTGGGAATCGTCGAAGTAGGCCGGCACGGTGATCACCGCCTCGGCGACGTCCTCGCCGAGATACTCTTCGGCGGTGCGCTTCATCTTCTTCAGCACTTCGGCTGAGACCTGGGGCGGCGCGAGCTGTTCGCCGTTGCCCTCCACCCAAGCATCGCCGTTGTTCGCCTTGACGATCTTGTAGGGGACCATGGACAGGTCGCGCTGGACCACGTCGTCGGCGTACTTGCGGCCGATCAGCCGCTTGACCGCAAACAGCGTGTTCGCCGGGTTGGTCACCGCCTGGCGCTTGGCGCTCTGGCCCACGAGGACCTCACCGTCGGTGAAGGCGACGATGGAGGGCGTGGTGCGGTCACCCTCGGAGTTCTCGATGACGCGCGGGTCGCGTCCTTCCATGACCGACACGCACGAGTTGGTCGTGCCGAGGTCGATGCCGATGATCTTGCCCATGACGTTCTCTCTGTTGCTCGTTTCGCTGTCCGGTTGCCGCTGCCCACGGGTGACACCTGCGGGCGGCCCAGCAGCACTATCCGTTTTGTGGTGGCGCGAGGCCCCGGATTCAAGGCTCCGGCGTGGTTTCCTGGTCGGACGCTTCGGCCGCTTCGTCCGCCGCTTCGGGTTCCGGCGCGGGTTCGCGGGCGACGATGACCCTGGCGGGCCGGGTCAGGCGGCCGTTCACCGTGTAGCCCTTCTGGAACACCTCCACCACGGAACCCGGTTCGGCCTCGGCGTTCTCCACCATGCTCATGGCCTCGTGGAGTTTCGGGTCGAAGGGCGCGCCGATGGGATCGACGACCTCGATGCCCTGGCGCTCCATCGCCTCGAGGAGCAGCTTGAGCGACAGCTCGACACCCTCGGCCAGGGCATCCACCGCCTCCCCGGCCGTCGACTTCACCTCGCCCGCGGCGGTCACGGCACGCTCGAAGCTGTCCACGGCGGGAAGCAGGTCTCCCACGAACCGCTCCAAGGCGTACTTGTGGGCGTTTTCGATGCTGCGATCGGCACGCTTGCGGACGTTCTCGGTCTCCGCCGCGGCGCGCAATGCCTGATCCTTCAAGGACTCGATCTCAGCACGGGCTGCTTCCAGGGCTGTCTCGGCCTCCATCAAAGCGGTGCGCGTTTCCGACGCGACGGCCTCGTCCGCGGCTACTGCGTCGTCGTGCAGCGAGTCGTCCCCGTCCCGCTCGGCAGACTCCTCAGCCGATGCCGGTTGTTCCGCCGGCTCGCTGGCCGGCATCTCGGCGCTGTCCGCGTCGGTCTCCTTCGGCATTTGGTTCGACCCCTTCCCGTCGCCCGTGGTCACAGCGCACGTTAATGGCGCCACCGGCAGCGGAATTCAACCCGGGCGGGCGTGGTCGTAGTCGATGGCCGAACCCAAGAGCCGGGCGGTGACATCGACCACGGGAATCACTTTCTCGTAGGCCATGCGCGTCGGACCGATGACACCGAGCACACCGGCCACCTCGCCGCTCACCTCGTAGCGGGCGGTTATCAGGCTGTAGTCGTCCAAGGGGCGGTAGCCGGACTCCTCGCCGATGAACAGCTGGATGCCTTCGGTCTCGAGGCAGCGGTCGAGCAGGTGGACGATGGCGCCCTTGCGGGTGAAGGCATCGAACAGTTCGCGCACATCGTCGACGCTTGCCAGGGAATCGACCAGGTTGGACTCCCCCGTCACCACGTAGTCGTGATCCTCGGCATCCTCGTCTGTGAACGTCTTCGACGCCACGTCGAGGGCCGTCTGCATCAGCGAGTCCAAGCGGTCCTTGTCGTTTTGCATACTGTCCAGAACACCGGCGCGAACCGCCATCAGGGACCGACCGGCGAACTCCCGGTTGATGTAGTTCGCCGACTGGTTGAGTTCGGTCTCGTCGTACTCGCGGTCGGTATGGATGACGCGGTTCTGCACCTCGCGTTCGTTCACCACCAGGATCGCCAGCACCCGCCGCCCCGACAACGGCAGGAACTCCACCTGGCGGAGCGACACCTGTTCCGGCCGGGGTACGGTCACGAGGCCAGCCATGTGAGTCACCTGGGAAAGCAGTTGCGACGCGGCGGCGACGAGCTGGTTGGGCGTCATGTCCGGATTCAGGCTGCCGCGCAGCCGTCCCACCGAACGAGCGTCCATGGGCTGAACCGAGATCAGGCTGTCCACGAAGAACCTGAGCCCCTGGTGCGTCGGCACTTTGCCCGCGGACGTATGCGGGCTCGCGACGAGTCCGCGCGCCTCGAGGTCCGCCATGATGTTGCGCACCGTCGCGGGGCTGACCGCGACATCCGTCGATGACGCCAGGGTCTTGGAGGCAACGGGACCTCCTTCGGCCAGGTAGTGCTCGACGAGCATCTTGAACAGGCGTTGAGCGCGATCCCCCACGTCGACCTGGGGAACCCGCGTACCCCGTGCCGCCCGCCGAACCTTGCCGGCGACCGACCTACTGGCACCGCGAATCGTTGCCATGGCGTTGTGTTGCGTTACGCAACCTTCGAAATCGGCCTCGCTGTTGGCTACTCTACACCCCTCGCGCGCCCTGCGCCCGCCGCCGCCACAACGCAACCCAAGAGCTCGTCAAGGTGCTGAAAGCGCTCACCATCCGCAACTTCGCCCTGGTCGAAGAGCTTGATATCGAGTTCGGGGGCGGCCTGACAGTCATCACGGGGGAATCGGGTGCCGGCAAGTCGATCCTGCTCGATGCGCTTTCGCTGGTACTCGGCGCCCGCCTGCGACGCTCCGCACTAAGGCCGGACACGCCCGGTTGCGATGTCAGTGCCGAGTTCGACCTCGGCGCGCATCCCCATGTTCGCGAGACCCTGGACGATCTCGCCGTGCAGACTGCCGACGACCCTACCTGCCTGGTCCGGCGCACCGCGAGCGAGCGCAGATCCCGGGCCTTCGTCAACGGCGTGCCGGGCACCCTGACGACACTGCAGGCGGTCACCGAACCGCTGGTCGACATCCACGGCCAGGACGAACATCGGCAGTTGCTCAAGGCCGACGTGCAACGCCGGCTGCTCGACGACTTCGGCGTCGACGCCGCGCTCCTCGACGAGGTCGCCACCAGCTACCGGGAGCGGATCGATCTCGAGCGCGAGTTGGACGAGACCCGGCTCACGGTGGCCCAGGCCCGCGACCGCCAGGTCCTGCTCGGTTACCAGATCGACGAGCTCACCGAACTCGGCGAAGACGTCGACCGCTTCGACGAGTTGACCGAGCTTCACAAGCGACTCTCCCGGGCGCGGGGACTCATCGCCTCCGTGGGATCCGCCACCCACGAGCTCGACGAGGACCTTACGGGACGGCTGGCGCGGCTGCTCGACCTACTCGAACGGACCGACGATCCCCACCCCAGGCTGCGCGCGGCGGTCGACCTCGCCGCAAGCGCCCATGCCCATCTCGCCGAGGCCGCAGTGGAACTGCAGAGCTACCTCGGCTCGTTTCCCGAGGACGATTCGGAACTCGATGGCATCGACGACACCCTCACCCGTCTGCACGACGTGGCGCGCAAGCACCGGATCCGCGCCTCCGACCTGCGCCAGCATTTCGACGAACTCAAACGCGAGTTCGATGCTCTCGCCGTGGACGAGGCAAGGGTCGAGGAACTCGGCGAACGGGCCGCGTCGGCACGGGCGCGGTTCCGTGCGGCCGGAGCGGCGCTGTCCAAAGCCAGGCGGAGGGCGTCGTCGGCGTTCTCCAAGGCCGTGACGTCCGCCTTCGCCGAACTCGGACTCAAGGACGCCTCGTTGACGGTGGAGTTCGAACCCGCCGAGTCAGCCGCGGGGCTTGAGACCGTCGAGTTCCGGGTCGCAACCAATCCCAAGTACCCGTCCGGCACGCTGGCCGACATCGCCTCCGGTGGCGAGCTGTCGCGCATCAGTCTTGCCATCCAAGTGGTGGCCGCCGAACGCTCGCGGCTGCCCTGCCTGATCCTCGACGAGGCCGACATCGGTGTTGGCGGCGTTGCCGCCGACGTGCTCGGCCGGCTGCTCAGGCGTCTGTCGAAGCGCACGCAGGTGATCGCCATTACCCATGCCCCGCAGATCGCGGCCTTGGGGGACGCCCATATGCGCGTGTTGAAGACCAGCGATCAGGACACTGTCATCGAGGTTCTGACAGGCGCCAACCGGACGGAGGAACTCGCACGCATGCTCGGCGGTCGAACGGTTACCGACGCGACGCGGGACTACGCACAGACGTTGCTTGCCGAGGCATGCGACAGCTAGTATCCCGCGCGCTTGCAGTGGGGGCACAACCTGTGTCGCGAACACTCGTTTATCTCGTCGCGCTTGGCCTGGCGGTTGCCGTCTCGTCGTGCGCATTGCCGCGGGTGTACAAGGTCACCATCCAGCAGGGCAACGTCATCACCCAGAAGATGGTCGACGACCTGAAGCCCGGCATGACCCCGGAGCAGGTCGCCTTCATCATGGGCGAGCCGGTGATGCGCAACCCCTTCGACGAGAACCGCTGGGACTACGTGTACACGCTGCGGGTTCCGGGCAGGGTGGAACGGCAGATCACGATGTCGCTGTTCTTCACCGATGGCGTGCTTTCGCACTTCATCGGCGACATGGCACCGTCCGACCAGCTTGTCGAGCCGGACACCCCGGAGCTGGCCTCCTCCGAATAGCGTCGGGCTTGCCGAATCCCGGGTGGCTCGATGCCGCTCCTCGTGGTAGCTTCCCCACTGCGAGTCAGATCGCTACCGATCCGCGGGAAGGGCCGTAGGCCCATCTGACGCTATTCGACGACATAGCCTTCTTTCAGTCCAAGGGCGCGGATACTGGACGTGAACGAAAGGAGGTCCATCATGGCCATCAAAACGTTTCCCACCGGGCTCCCGAGTACGGTCAGCCTGGATGGTCTCAAGGACGACGCCAAGACGCTTCTCAAAGCGGTCGGTGCCGGCGAGCCCGAGGCCCTCGAGCGAATCAAGCCCTACTTCGACGATGCTTCGTCGCTGACCCTGCAGCGCGCGCAGCTCGTCATCGCCCGCGAGCACGGGTTCGGCAGTTGGCGCAAGACGAAGGCCTTTCTCGAGGCGCGCGACGAGATGCTGGCGAGTCCGTTTCCCGATGCCGAGCGTGTTCGGCAATTGGAACACCAGGCGGAGCACCGCTTCGGCCTCGCACGCCGCATGGCCGCCGCCCTGGTGGAGAGGTTTCGAGGGGACCAGTCGACAAGATACTGCAGCTTCTGCTTCAAACCCCAGGACGAGGCGTACAAGTTCATCGCCGGAACCGGGGTCTTCATCTGCGACGCCTGCGTCCGCGTATGTTCCGAAGTCGTCGCCAGCGACAAGACCACCGGCATCCGGGGCGGGGACGAGGCGCTGCAATGCAGCTTTTGCCGCAAACGCGCTCGCGAGGTTCGGACGTTCGTCCAGTCCAGCGCCGACAACATCTGCAACGAGTGCGTCGAGCTGTGCGTGGAGATCATCGAAAACGGCACCAAGACCAGTCGTCCGGAAGAACTCGACGGCATGATCGAGAGAGGGCGCCAGGCGGTGTCCCGTGGTGCCGACAAGGGAGTTGTGATGGAGTTGGGCCGGCTACTGCTGTACCGCATGACGTCGTTGGACAATCCGCTGGAAGTGCAGGCGTACTTCGGCGAAGCCTTCGATCATCTTGACAGGGTGATTCAGGAGCATCGAAGTCGAGGCGAAACGGGTCGGTCGCCATTTACCGCGTGGGCGACCCTCTTCGGCGGCACCATCCAGTTCCTGAAGTCGGGAGGGCGGTTGTCATCCGATCAGACCCGGCGGGTCTCAGACCTGCTCGACGAGGCGGACGAGAGGTTTGCCGAGGTGCCTGGAGCCAAAATCCAGACGGCGGGTCTGCGAGGATTGCTGCACTGACAGTCCATCGTGGCCTAAAGTGTCCGAACGAGGAGACAGACGACCACGCCCATCGACATGATCCGCGCCGTCGTGGTCGCGCTCGGAGCTTGGGTCGCTCTCGCAGCCGCCGCGGCGGAACCTGAGACTGACCTCGGCCCGAGCGCGTCCGCCGATTTGGACGACTCCACGGTGATCGAGGAGGTTCTCGTGACCGGATCGCGCATCCGTCGCGACACCTCGACCGCGCGTGAGTCGGTGCTCCACGTGCTCGAGGCGGACCGAACGCGGACCGGCCTAGGCTCCCTCGGCGACGTGCTCGCACGTCTGCCGGTCTCCGGTTCGTCGCTGTCGACACGCTTCAACAGCAGCGGCAACTTCGGCTTCCCCGCCGATGGCGGCGGCGTGGCGGCGGGGACATCCCAGGTCGACCTGCGCCATCTCGGCGCCAAGCGCGTGCTGGTCCTGGTGGACGGTCTGCGCTGGATCAACGGCTCGTCTGGCAGTGGCGTGTCGGGCGCCACGGATCTCAATACGATCCCCGCAAGCGTCGTGGAACGCGTGGAGGTACTGCTCGACGGCGCATCGGCCGTCTACGGTTCGGATGCCATAGCCGGGGTGGTCAACGTCATCACCAAGCGTACCGAAGGCGTTGCGGCGAACGTTCAGCTAGGCACTCACGAGAACGGTGGCGCGGCCTCGGACATCGAACTGGCTCTCGGCAGGAACGGCGGGGGTACGGCAGCATCCGCGCATCTGACCTTCACCGAACAACGACGTGTCAGCGCCGACGACCACGATCAGACCCGCTGGCCGAAACCCGGGACGGGCGTGACACACGGGAGCACGTTCACGCCCCAGGGGCGGGTGATCTTCTCCGATCCGAACACGGGCAACTCCGTCAACTGCGCGCTGAACGACGGCGTCGTCGGTGTGCCCGTCTACGATCCAGCCGACCCTTGCGGACCGGGGGACGACTATCACCCCTGGAGCAACGCCGACCGGTTCAACTACTCGCCCTACAACCTGACGCTTACGCCGTCTACACGCACGGGCTTCTTCGGCCGGATCGGCCATCGCGTCGGCGATCGCCTCACGATCCACCTGCGTGCGCTCTTCAACCGCCGCGAATCCGTCAACCAAGGGGCGCCCGAGCCGGTTTGGGCGGGAACCCTGGCCGAGAGCGGGAGCCTCATGGACGAGATCGTCATCGACGCCGACAATCCCTACAACCCGTTCGGCTTCGACATCGGTCCCGGCGCGTTCGTCACCCGACGCCCCCTCGAGAGCGGCCCGCGGGTTTTCCAACAGGATGTCCTCACCCGCTATGCCGCGGTGGGCATGGAGGGGTCTTGGACGGTTTCACCGAGAACGTTCTTCTGGGACGCCAATCTGGTTTGGGCACGCAACACGGCCGACCAGACGAAACACGGCGCACACAATGCACGGCGGATGCTGCAGGCCCTCGGACCGCCCGAGGCGTGTGCCGCCATACCGGGCTGCGTGCCGCTCAACCTGCTCGGCGGCCAAGCCGATGGCGGCGGCACCATAACCTCCGCCATGCTGGACTGGATCGGCTTCGTCCAGCAGGACTCGAGCTCGCAGTCGCTCGAAGGTCTGGTCGTGAACGTTACAGGCGAACTGATGCCCGTCACGGCTGGCTCGGTGGACTTCGCGGTCGGTTTCGAGCGCCGCGATCAAAGCGGCAGCTTCGACCCGGACCCGATTGTCGCGGCAGGAGACACGGCGGGGCTTCCGGCGGGGCCGACGCGCGGCGGATACACGGTCACCGCAGTCTATGGCGAACTCCAAGCGGACCTGTTGGACACAAGGAGGATCGGCAAGCTCGATGCCTCCGCCGCATTCCGCCGCTTCGACTACAGCACCTTCGACAGCGGCACCACGGCCAAGGCGGGACTGCGCTGGCGTCCTTCCACGGGGTTCCGCCTTCGTGCGTCCTGGGCCCAAGGGTTTCGCGCACCCAACATCGGGGAGTTGTTCGGCGGCACGACGCGTTTCGATGCGGTGGTCACCGATCCATGCGCCAGCTTCCTCGCGACCAATGTCGACCAGACCGTCATCGACAACTGCATCGCCGATGGCGTACCCGCTGACGGCAGCTACACGCAGTTCGGCAGTCAGCTCAGCGTGGTCACCGGCGGCAACGAGCTGCTCGAACCCGAGACATCGACCAGCCAGACCCTGGCACTGGCGTGGACGCCGGCCTGGGTCGTGGCGAGGCCGTGGCTCGAGGATGCGCACATCGAGCTGTCCCGTTACGTCCACGACGTCGACAACGCCATCACCGGCTATGACGCGCAGGCCGTGCTCGACGGCTGCTATCGGGACCGCGTGGCCGTGCTGTGCGACCTCGTCCGGCGCAACGACCGTGGCGGCATTGCCCGGTTTCGCAACACGCTGTTCAACGTCGGGTCCATCGAAACGGCAGGCTGGGACTTCGGCGTGGCGATATCGGGAACGGGCTGGCGGGTGAACTGGCGGACCACGCATCTGGCCGAGTACACCGAGCGGCTCAAGGACATCACCGGCCTGGTCGTGGAGTCGCGGTCACTCGAGGGCCGGACCCAGTCGGACCGCGGCAAACCCCAATGGAAGTCCACAATCACGATCGACCGCCGCATCAAGGGATGGTTGGCGTCGTGGACGATGCGCTACGTCCACGCCATGACCGAACGCTGCACGGATTTCCTGGACGGCTCCCCGGACAGCCTGACGAACCTCGGCCTGTGCTCGTTGCCGGACCGCGACGACAACAGCTCGTCCGGCAACCGCCTGGCCAGCACGACGGTGCACGATGTGCGGCTCAGCTATCCGTTGACGGCCCACTGGGGACGGCTGACGTTGACCGCCGGCGTGAACAAT
The DNA here is from genome assembly GCA_009839505.1 of Gammaproteobacteria bacterium. Classification (GTDB taxonomy): domain Bacteria; phylum Pseudomonadota; class Gammaproteobacteria; order Pseudomonadales; family Azotimanducaceae; genus VXYL01. The sequence goes on along the minus strand of VXPO01000037.1, from coordinate 3,664 downwards.
CTGCTCAACCGGGATCCACCCGTAAGCCAAAGCGCGACGCTGAACGGCTACGACGCCTCCGTCTACGACATTCCCGGCGGACGGTTCGTGTACCTACGGCTTGGCTACTCGGATGGTCGCTGAGACAGTTAGCGCTCCACGCAGACCTCTGGCCGAACAACCCGGGTGAGGTCGAGACCCGAGCGTTCGCTCAACTCATCTACGCTCATACACAGACCACCTTGCGTCGTCACGTCCAGGATGTTGCCTTCGGAATCGATCAGTGCGTCGATCCAGAACGCGCCGCCCCCTTTGAAGTAGTGTTTTCGACCACGGACCTTGAACAACGGGGTGTCCTCGTCCACGACTTCGACCATCCCATTGGTCAGGTACTCGACCGTTCCACTATTGGGATCCAGCTGGTGGACCCCTATGCCGGTCAGATGAGGGGTCGTGATCAACAGGAGGTCTCCCGAGACGTGGTCGACTTCCGATATGCCCCAGTCGCTTTGTGTTTCCGCAATCACGATCGCCCTCGTGGCTGTTCCGATGACAATGCCCGTCCATCCTTCGGGATTTTCAGCCAACCGTCCGTCGAGTGCGGAACGAAACGGAACCGCAAGCCACCCATCGGACGCCTTCACATCGGGAACGTCATCGACCGTCGCAAGCAGACAGCGGAGCACGGACACCGTCTCGGATCCCGAGTTGATCGAGTAGGCGATCCATCCCTCGGTGGGTCTTGGATCAACAGACGAGTCCGTGCAGCTTCGGATCCAGTCATCGAGGCCGGTCGCGGCGAACAACCGGACGGGGTCGAAAGCGCTCTGCTCCGAGGGTTCCTGCGCTAGAGCGGTCGCGGATGCGAACCACGTGGCGAGAACGAGGCAAGCGCTCGGAAAGCCGTTCGACATCATCACTTCGCTCCACGTTTCATCGGTGTTTCCTTCCCGGAACCCTGGTGCACGGCGCGCATGCGCCGGGCGTCCTTGGGATCGACCAGCAGTTCGCTCAACAGTTCCACGCGGTCGCCTTCCTCAAGAATCCGGTCGTGCCGCACCGGACGACCATAGACGGCGAACGCCGCTGCACCCTTGCCGGCGAAGCGCGAGACCGCGACAGCATCAGCCACCGTCGTGCCGACCGGCACGTCGACGCACGCCGTGCGGGTGCCATCCGCATCGGTGTGAACGAGTTCGATCTTCATCCTCCGAGCTCCGCCCGGGCTCGCGCCGCGAACGCATCGACCACCCGGTCGGCGATGCGGTTGACGAAAGGCGCCGCAAAGGCGCCTACCAGGCGGTTCGACAACTCGAACGACAGCTCGAGATCGACGCGGCAGCCGGCATCGCCCAGTTCGGTGAACCGCCAGTGTCCTGCAAATCGCCGGAACGGCCCCTCGATCATCTCCAGCGCGATGGCGCGATCCGGCGTCAGCCGATTGCGCGTCACGAGAGTCTCCCTGTGCCCTCGCACCGCCACCACGAGGCGGGCAACGACTTCCGACTCCGTGTGCGAGAGGATCTCGGCGCGGGTGCAGCCGGGAAGGAACTCCGGGTAGTCCTCGACCCGGTTGACCAGCGCGAAGACGTCGCCAACCGGATGGGCCAGCAGTACCGAGCGCTTGATGCTCGGCATGACGTCAACTGGCGAACGTTTCGTAGAGCGAATACGCGAATACGATCAGAATCCCCGCCGGTGCGATGACGCAGATCGCGGCATTCCACAGTTGCCACTTCGTCCCCTCGCCGAATCCCAGCTGCTCGACGACGATCCTCTTGGCCAACACCCAACCCGCAAACAATGCGATCAGCAGGCCGCCCAGGGGCAGCATGATCTTGTAGGAGAGATAGTCGACCACCTCGAAGAACGTCAGGCCGAAGAGCGTCGCCCCGGACCACTCGTTGAACGACAGCACCGTGCCGATGCCGAGCAGCCAGCAGAACAGGCCCACAACCACGGCCACGATCCAGCGCTTGGCGTCGTATCGTTCGACCAGGTAGGTCAGCACCGGCTCCGTCAGTGAGATCGCCGAGGTGATGGCCGCGAAGCTGACCAGCAGGAAGAAGACGCAGCCCAGCGCGGCGCCCAGGGGGAGATTGCCGAAGGCGATGGGCAGAGTCACGAACATGAGCCCGGGACCGTCTCCCGGTTCCAGTCCGGCGACCGCGAAGACGATGGGGAAGATCGCGAGCCCGGCGGCCAAGGCAACAGCGGTGTCCAAGGCTCCGATCGTGAACACCGTGGTCGAGATTGACGCCTTCGACGGCACGTAGGCGCCGTATGCCATGATCGCACCCATGCCTAGGCTCAGGGTGAAGAACGCATGTCCCATCGCGGTCAGTGTGCCGCCCCAACTCAGTTTGCTGAAATCGAAGCTGAACAGGAACTCGAAGCCCCGGGCGAAGTCGCCGTAGATCGCGGCGTAGCCGACGAGGCCGAGGAGAAGAATCAGCAATATCGGCATCAGGTAGCGCACAGCGACTTCCAGACCGCGCGCTACGCCTCGTGCAACGATGAAGATCGTCGCCGCCATGAAGACCGTGTGCCAGAACAGCAGCGAGCCGGGGCTACCCAGGAAACCGTCGAAGATCTGCGACGTGTGAGCGCCGGTCGCACCGTCGAACACGCCGCTGCCAAGCCGGAAGGTGTACGACACCGCCCAGCCGGCGATGACCGCGTAGTAGGACAGGATGAGAAAACCGGCGGCGACGCCCATCCAGCCGATGATGGTCCAGGACCGATTCGCGTTACTGTCCCGAACCAACGTTCGCAGCGTGTTGATGGGACTCTGCCGCCCCGCGCGGCCGATCATTACCTCTGCCATCATCACGGGGATGCCGATGGCGGCGATACAGAGGAGATAGACGAGCACGAACGCCCCGCCGCCGTTCTCGCCCGTGATGTAGGGGAACTTCCAGATGTTACCCAGCCCGACCGCCGAGCCGGTTGCCGCGAGCACGAACAGCAAGCGGCTCGACCACATGCCGTGTCTCGAAACGTCGTCCGCCACCACCGTCCCCTTCGTCAACGTGCCGATGGTCAATATACTCCCAGCATGGAACAAACGCCCGGTTGTTGCGCGTCGGCAGCGCAGACGGTCCCTTCGGGAGATTTCGCGAAGCGAAATCTCGGGGCGATCGCGTAGCAGTCGCGTCCACAATGGCTAAAACAGCACAGCAACCCACAACCATCGCGGTCAACCGGCGGGCCCGTTTCGACTATGAACTCGGCCAGCGCTACGAGGCCGGGATCGCCCTCGAGGGTTGGGAGTTGAAGAGCATCCGTGCCAATCAGGCGCAGCTCACCGACAGCTATGTCCTGGTGCGCGACGGCGAGGCGTGGCTGCTCGGCGCTCACATCGCGCCCCTGCCCAGCGCATCGACACACGTTGAAGCCGACCCTCAACGTACACGCAAGCTGCTGCTTCACGCCGAGGAGATTTCGCGGATCTTCATGGCGGTACAGACCAAGGGCCAGTCCTGCGTGGCCACGGCACTCTACTGGAAGGGACGTCGCGTCAAGTGCGAAGTGGCGCTCGGCAAGGGCAAGCGCACCCAGGACAAGCGCGCGGCCGTCCGCGAGCGCGACTGGAAGCGTGAGCAGGCTCGTCTTGCGAAGCAGGCCGTGGACTAGTGGTCGAACACACTTGAAATGACGTATCTGCGCGTCCACAAGCGTCCAG
>VXPO01000057.1:9426-12750 GCA_009839505.1 Gammaproteobacteria bacterium | reverse complement strand
CACGGCGAAGAACCGCTCGGTGGTGGGGTCGTCCTGGAACCAGCGCAGCCCGACCTCGAAGAGCCGGGCCGGGATGGGGCCGTGGGAAAGCTCCACCTTCTCTGTCACGGGAGCGAGCCCCCGCACCTCGCAGGGAGCGACGAGCACCCGCGCCGTCAGGTTTGCGCTCTCGGACTGGACGTAGATGCCGCCCGCTCCGAGCACGTAGTCGAACCCGACGCCGTGCGCCCCGGTCAGCCCCTCCTTGCGGTTGACGAGGTAGCCGACCGGCTTCGGGCGGGCGCTAGCGGCGGGTCCACCGCTAGCGGTAGCCAAGCCGCCTCCCCTGGGAGGCCGCGATGACCTGGGCCACCGTGCACTGGGGAACAAGGTCCTCAACCGGGTAGTCAGTCTTTCCATCCAACTCCTCCCATAGCGCGTGCAGGTTGTCGGGGTGCTTCTTCGACCGCTCCTTGCTGTCCCCGGTGCCCGAGAAGAAGGACTGGAAGAAGGATTCAGGTGTCAATTCCACTTCCTCCGGGAACTTGTGGCTTCCGGGGCAGACCCGCCCGTCACGGAAGACGTTGAAGGCGGGCATCTTGTAGAGCATCTGCTCGGAGTCCGTCGGTCGCTCCCGGGCGGCGTAGACCCAGGGGGCGCGGCCCGGCGAGCAGACGAAGACCAGCCCCGGCATGGGGAGCCGGAGCCGGGCGGGGGGCTTGAACGCCTCCCGTTGCAGGGCAACCGGCCACACCTGCGGCGGCCTCCAGAGGGCCACCACCTGCCCGGTCTCGCCCTGGTTCCACCAGAGAGCCTCCTGGGGCAGCAGCCCCGAGGAAGCCCCCAGGTGCTGGATGAACACGTTGGCGACCTCGTCCGCCGAGACGGTCTTCACCCAGTCGGTGTCCCCCTCGAAGCCCCTGAGCAGGACGGTCTCCTTGTAGACCTCCATCTGGAGCTGGAGTTCGTCCCTGGGCATCTCCTCCGCGCCCGGCAGGGACCACTCGGTCTTTTCAACGTCAGTCGTCATTGTCGTCGTCCTCCTTTCCTTGTTCCTGCTCCGGCAGCCGGGGCAGGATGAAATCCAGCATCTCGGCGAAGCGGCCAGCGAGGTCCTCCTCCAGCCAGCCGGTTAGGTTGCTCACCGAGTCCATGAGGGCGCTGGCCCTCTGCCACTCCGCTGTGCCCTCAGCGATGATGTCGTCGTCCCAGGGGTCGGCGAAGCCGTCGTAGCAGCCGTCCTCGTAGTTGTGATCGAGGAACCAGTTGCCGGTCTCGGCCAGAAGCCATGAGGCGGCCTTTGCCGCCCCCTCGAAGCGGGTATCCTTCACCGCCTCGGCGAGGGTTTCGACCGGTATGCCGCCTTCGGGAATCCTCTGAAGGGTCTCCTTCGGGATGCGCCCGGAGGCGGATTCAAGCCAGGCCGTCCGCAGCCCGTCAGGGCCGTCGTAGTAGGAATCGGAGACCCTGACCAGCAGGGCCAGGGCGGAGATGCCCTCCCTGTAGCCGTCCCACATCTCGTGGAGGCCGTCGTAGCCGATGCCCATCAGCTCGAAGGGGATGCCCCTGCGAAGCCAGCTCCAGGGAGGTTCATCCCCGAAGTCGAAGTAGAACTCGATGACGGAGCCGTGGAGGGGGAAGTGCCGCTCCGCGAAGAGGTTGGCGAACCGCTCCATCCTTGTGCGCACGTCGGGGGCCGAGAGGACCGCCTCCCCCTCATCGGGGAAGAGTCGGCGCACCAGTCCCCCGAACCATGCGTAGTCGTCGGCGTAGCCGATGATGGTGACCAGCTCCAGCAGCGACGGCGGACGCCGCAGGAGCAGCCCCGGAAGCACGCTCAGGAGCGGCGGGGCCGCAGCTTCCATCGCATGGCCTCCAGGAGCCGTCCGGTGGTCGAGGCGTAGTCCTGCGCCTGGGTGCAAGCCGCCTCCACCTCCGGCTGTCGTGCGGCCGCGGCTTCCAGGTCGAGGGAGCCGTCGGGCCGTGTGAGCTCCGCCGTGAGCTCGATGATGCGCAGGTCCGCCGGCAGCGTTGCCGCCAGCAGACCCGCGAAGGTCGGGGTGTCCATCGGATGCCCCCTCTCTAGCTCCGTGCCGGGGTGAAGGTCCCTTTGGTGCCCACCCTGCGCTGGAACTCGTAGATGGTGTCGTCGCCCCGCTTGGTCTCCTTGACCGAGGCGTTGGCGATCTCGCCGTAGAAGTCGGCGAGGGTCCCCTTCACCTGGTCGACGGTCATCTCGGGGTCGGGGTCCGGGAACTCTCTGTCGTCGTACACAAACACGCGTGCCATTGGTCTGTCTCCTTTCGGTGCTGCTACTTGCTGCGTTGCCATGCGGGGGAGGCCGCCGCTCCGATGCGACGGCCCCTCCCCGTAAACTGCGGTCTAGTGCCCCGCGCTGACCGTCTCCCTCTCCTGTTCCAGCTCCATGCCCCACTCAAACAGGGACTTGGTGGCGGGCTGGGGCTTCCCGTTGCGGCGCTTCGGCTTGACCGGCTCGGCCATGAACTCGGCCCAGGAGAACAGCGACTGCTGCGGCTCTTCGGCCTCACCGTCGTCGTGGTGGCCGTTCACTCCGTTGCCGTTGACCGGGATCGGAGCGTGGCCGTTCCCGTTGGCGGTGTGGCCCTTGGCCGGGGCCAGCTCGACCGTCGGCCCGAAGATGTCGGACCCGTGGCCGTTGGCATGGTGACCGTTGCCGTTGACCTCTACGGTCTCCGGCTCGACCTCGACGGCCTTCCAGCCGTCGTCCACCAGGTACTCCTCGGCCTGTGCTTCGGCGTCCCTGGCCTGGGCGAACACCTCCTCCATCGCCGCGTCGTCGGCCTCCCCCTCGTCGTCGCTGACGATCCTGCGGGCCAGGGCCATCATCACGTCGTCGCCGTCGTCCCCGTATGCCGCCAGCCCGTCTTCGGGCAACTCTCCCTCAACGGCGAGGGAGCTTTGCAGCTTCTGAGCCACCAGCTTCAGGGCGTCGGCCTGGAGGGTGTTCCGGTAGGACATGAACACGACCTTGACCGGCCGGGTCTGCCCGATGCGCCACGAGCGGCGGGACGCCTGCCTCATGACGTAGGTGCTGTAGTCCGTCTCGAACCAACAGAGGGTCGGAAAGTCGATGAGGTCGAGACCCGTCTGCACCAGCCTGGGGTGGCAGACCAGCACGTCGATACCCTGCTTGACCTTCTCGGCGACCCACGCCTCCCGCTTGTCGGGGGCAACGGCGTCGGCCTTCATCACCGCCACGCGGAAGCCGTGACGGGTCAGGATGTCGTCCATGCGCCCGGTGATGTCCCGCGTCCCCGTGTGGGTGACGTAGACCAGCACCCGGCGTCCCGCCATGCGCTCCGC
>VXPO01000057.1:6791-9326 GCA_009839505.1 Gammaproteobacteria bacterium | reverse complement strand
CCGGCAGGCCCGAGGCGACATCGGCCAGCTTGAGGAAGATGGTGTTCCCGATGATGTGGAACAACGCCGAGGGAACGAGCCCCGGCTTCTCCCTGACCACCTTCCGGTAGCTGCGCCGCCTGCTGTTGCGCCCGTCCTCCAGGGCGTCGTCGTCGGGCTTGCCCATGGAGACCTCCTCGAAGCCGTACCGCTGAATCCAGCGGTGCTCGTCGGAACGCCCGAACTCGGTGCGAATCTCCGGCGAGAACCGGTAGAGAAGGTGGAACAGCGTCGAGCTGTACCCTCCCATCATTGTTCCCGTCAGGCTCAGGGACTTGCCGCAGGCCTCCGCGAGGGTGCCGGCGGCGATGCCCTGGGCCGAGCCGCGAGCCTTGTACTCGTGGACCTCGTCTCCGACCAGCAGGTCGAAGAAGCCCTTCATCCGGTGCTTCACGTAGTCGGCCAGCGGGTAGCGGGCCGGGCCCGACCTGTCGGCCTGCCAGAGGGGTGAGCCGCAGGCGTCGCAGACGTGCTTCCGCCGGTTCAGGTCCCTGTCCGTCAGGGGCACCCCGTCCTTGTCCACGATCTGCGCCGTGCAGGTGGGGCAGCACGGGACCTTGAAGGGCTCCCCCGTCTCCTCCTCCCGTATCAGCCTCCCCTTGGACGTGGCCCACCGGTGGTTGACGGCGGGCATCCAGCGGTAGGACAGCTTGGCCCGCTCCCGGCTCATCACCGCGAACAATGGCCCCGTCCCGATGGAGAAGCGCAGCCTCTCCAGGTCGGTGATGGACGTGACGATGACGCCACGCGCGCCGGGCACCGTCATCTCCACCTCCCGCTTCCACTTGGACACGAGATGGGGCGGGCAGAGCACGAGCACCCTCTTGAAGCCCGCCATGTGCGCCGCGCTGGCGCCGATGAAGGTCTTGCCTGTGCCCATCTCTCCCACGATCATCGTGCCCCGATGGGCTTCGAGGGAGAGGGCCGCGCCCCTGATGGCGTCGGCCTGCGCTCCCAGGGGCCTGCGCAGCAGGCGGGGGAGGATGCCGCCGTTCTCCGAGGGTCGGTAGAGCGGCGGGTAGGACTCCACCACCCGACGGGCGATGGCCTCCTTGAACTTGTCGATGAACTCTCCGAGGTTCATTCCGTGTCTCCTTCCTTAAGGTGTGTTGCGGCCGTCTCGCCGAGGTCCTCGTAGTAGATGCGCAGGCCGTACTCAGCTGCGTAGTGGGAGCAGAGTTCCTCGAGCTGCGATGCGAGGTCGTCGACGCCTTCCGTGATATCGTCGTCCTCGTGGTCGGCGTGTGCGGACAGGAGCCATTGCTTGATGAGCATGGCTAGTACCCGCTGTCGCGGAGCGCCAGGTCGTCGTTCCGGTGGGCTTCGGCGATCTGCCGCTCAACTTCCGGCGGCAGCACAGCGTCGTCGTCCCAGGGTTCGTCGTCGGCGCTCGCTTCGTGGTGCTTGATGGCGTCCTCGATGAGTGCCTCAACGAGGGCGGTGGCGTCCTTCCGGACGGCTGCCACGAATGCACGTGGCGATGTCTGTCCGTTGGCGTCGGCCAGCTCTTGGAGCTTGACCCACACGGCGTCGGCTACCTCACGGTCCCACTTAGTTGGTCGTGGCATGGTTCAACTCCTTCCGTTGATGCGGTTGGTGATTCTGCGAGTAGCCCCGCGCTGCCTCACGCGACGTGAAGAAGAGGCAGCGCAGGGGAGGCAGGGCTCGAAGCGGGTCTATGCGGCTTTCAGAGACTCCCTGCGGGCCTTCTCCGCGGCTCGGTGGTCCTCGTAGCAGCGTCCGCTGAGGTGGTATGCCCTCACCGGCGAGGAGAAGGCCCTGCCGTAGTCGTCGATGTCCACCGAGGCGGTCTGCATGGCGGGCTCGCCGGGAGCTATGGGCTGCCCGCACCGCGAGCAGGGTTCCATGACCATGATGGTCTGCGTCTGCATTGGTTCACCTTCCTTCCCTTATAGAGGGGTGTGTTGGGTTGCTTCCGATCTAGGCGGCGATGTCCTCGATCACCCCGTCGTCGAGGTCGAGGGCGACCACCGTTGTCCTGAGCTTCTCGCGGTGGACCTCCTTTTCGGGAGAGTCCTCCACCAGCTCCATCTCCTTCGCGGTCCTTCCCTTGACCAGGATGCGTCTGCCGTCGCCTTCGAGGACGAGGTTGTTGAGGAAGCCCGCCGCCACCAGCATCGCTATATGGCCCCTTCTGAGAGGCATCAGCGGGCGGGTGCGGGCGTCACCGGCGGGCCAGAGGGTGTCGGTGATGTCCGTGTTCGTCCATAGCCCCGACCGCCTGGCCTCGGTCGCCGCGGCGACGGGATCGACGGTGCGGGTGGTGAACAGCACGTCGCCGCTGGGCAACGTGGGTGGGGTGTACTCCCCGTAGGCGTAGGGGTCGCGCTTGGAGCGCAGGGGTTCCGGCTCCCCGATCGACCACTCGACGACCATGCTCTCAGCCGCCGCGTCGGGAACGGGATCCTCCTTGCGGTAGCCCATCAGAACCACCTGGTCGAAAGCCTCCCTTTCGGGTTGCGGGAAGGCCCAGCA
>VXPO01000057.1:0-6691 GCA_009839505.1 Gammaproteobacteria bacterium | reverse complement strand
ACGCCGTAGGTCTCGATGGACATCGAGTTGGGCCGGTCGAGGTTCTCGGCCAGCCTCTGGAGCGCGTCCCCGCCCCCGCAGCAGGGGTCGAGGATGCGGATGGTCTCCCGCGCCCGGTGGTAGTAGCCGGAGGGGGTGTGTATCAGTTCGGCGATCAGGTCGACCACCCGCTCGGGAGTCGGGTAGTAGCCGCCTTTCGCCTGTGCAGCCAGTCTCATGTCGTCTCTCCTTTCTCTCTTACCCTTGTGTCGTCTGGAGCCGGACCCAGACGGACTGGGCCTTGCGCTCCCGCGTCTCGATGTCCCACTCGTAGGTGCGCCCGTCGAAGGTGTCCCGGAGGGCGCCGTCCACGATGGCCGCCACATGCTTGGTGGTGCCGACGATGCAGTCGCCGTACCGGCGGTGTGCCTCGGCGTATGTGGGCCGCTCTCCCGCAGGCAGGAGGACCTTCCTGAAGCCGTAGGCTTCGAGGACGCGGTCCTGGACGCGCCGGGCGCTGAGCTGACCCCTGCGGCGGGGCGCTTTGCGGGTGCGCTCCCGTGTGGCGTAGGCGTTGCCGCTGGCGGCGTAGCCGTTGGCCTTCATGTGCTCGGCCATCGTCCGGTAGACGGCGAGGTAGTCCTCACCAGCGCAGATGGCGATGGCGCGGACGACGCAGTCGCCGGTCTCGCCCATGAATCCCGCCGCCGCCCGTCCGCCGTCGTCGTAGCGATAGCCGATCATGGCGTCGTCCCCACCGCCGGGGCCTCCTCCCTGGGAAGGGTGAGGCTGCCCGACGCAACGGCGTGGGAGAGGTCGTCTCGGAGTTTCCTGGCGTTGGGGGAGCACCGGTAGCCGAAGACACCGACCGATTGGAGGGGGACTATCTCCCCCTCGAAGATGCCCCGCTCCCAGAGCCATCCGGCCCAGGAGTCGTGGAGCGGAAGCGGGCTGCGCCTGTCGAGGAAACGGTGATGGAGGGCCGGGGCCGCCTCCGCCGACTGCGCTAGGAGGAGAAAGCTGTCCTTCTCGTGGGCGTACTCGGCGGTCTTGGTGTAGACCAGCGCGTGCCAACCCCCGGTGGCGGGCAGGCGGGCGATCTTCGTCGTCCAGGTGCCGATGGTCTCGTAGGGAATGACGCACCGCTGGTAGCCGCCCGTGAGGGCCATCCCGTCCGCGCCCCTGATGATGTGGGCGGTGTCCGGGGGCTGCTTGAGGAGCGAGGCCCAGATCGCCTTGAGCGCCGTCTGGGAGCCGACCATCGAGACGAACCAGAGGCCGTCGGTGGCCTCGTCGCGGGCGAAGGCGTCGGCGGTGGCCGAGAAGCCGCCCGCCGAGATGGTGAACAGGTCCTCGGGGTCTATGGTGTGGGTCTGGAGCATGAGGGGTCTCCTTTCGATGTGTGAGTTGAGAACGATGCACGGAGAGCGTGTCCCCGCGTGAGAGGCCGGACGGCACCCGGTCTGGAGGGGAGGAGTCAGGCCATCAGGCCCTGCTCCTTGAGGCTGACGTAGCGGTTCCCGCCGATGACGATGTGGTCCAGAAGCTCGACGCCCAGCAGCTTCGCGGCCTGGGATAGCTCCCTGGTGCAAGCCAGGTCCTGCGGGCTCGGCGTCGGGTCTTTGCTTGGGTGGTTGTGGCTGACGATGATGTTGGGAACGGCCTCGACGACGGCGGGGCGCAGCACCTCGGCAGGTCTGACCTCAGCCGAGTTGACGTTGCCCTGGTAGATAACCCGCTGGCCCACCACGTTGTTCTTGATGTCGAGAAGCAGTACCCTCAACTGCTCCTGGGCGAGCCCGGACATCTCCGGCGCGAGCAGCTTGTGAACGTCGCCGGGGGTGGTGATCGAGGGCGGGTGGTCCGGGCGTCCCGGCTGGGTTTCCACCTCGTAGCGCATGGCGATCTCCCCCAGCAGGCTCAGGTTGATGCGCAGCGCGTTCAGCAGAACGGCGTCCTTGTCGAGGGATTTCTTGCGGGTCATGTCGGCCTCCTTGCTCAGCGGTTACAACAGAAGCGGGCCGCCTCCTGTAGATTGGAAGCGGCCCCGTGGTGGTGCGCCTTCGGGAAGGCGTCGCCTTTCGGTTGAGGCGTTGGCGGGCTAGAAGGGGGAGTCCTCCTCGTGCCCGTTGCCGTTGGAGTCGAGGAACACGACCTCCTGGGTGTGGACCTCGGTGCGGCTGCGGGGCTGACCGTCCTCCGTCTGCCAGGTGTTCTGCACCAGGCGGCCCTCGACGCAGATGCGCTGGCCCTTCTGGACGTACTGGTTCACCGCCTCGGCGGACTTGTCCCAGACGACGATGTTGTGCCAGTCGGTCGAATCCTCGCCGTCCCTGCGGTAGCGGTCAGTCGCCAGCCGCAGCTTGGTGAGGGCGATGCCGTTGGGGGTGTAGGTCATCTCCGGGTCGGTCCCGACCCTGCCCAAAAGCGTTACCTTGTTGATTGTGCGTGCCATTTCGATTTCCTCCTTGTGGATGGTGTGGCGCGGCCTCCCGCGCCCGTCTTGAACGAAGGCGGGGACGCCCCCTGTAGAAGGGAAGACGGCCCCGTCCTGCGCTCCAATGAAGGAGCGTCTAGCTGACTCTGACGTACTCCGACTCGCTCTCCGTTACGATCTCGGCCCTGGTCTCAGGGTCGAGCGCCTCGTTGAGCCTGCGGTGGTTGACCGAGTACCTGGTCGAGCTGACCAGCGTGACCGTCCGGTCTCCCACCGTCGCCTTGGAGTCCCCCTGGCGGCGCATCCACGTCTTCAGGGTGTCCAGCGCGGCGCGCTTGGCCTTTTCGGGCTCCCGGATGGACTCCTGGGCCTCGGCGTAGGCCGCCACCGCGTCCCGCGCCTCCTCGTCCGTCACCTCCTTTCCTTCGGTCTCTGTCGTCTCGTCGATCCCGTCCTCTTCCGCCAAACCCGGTAGGCAGACGGCGAGGAAGGGGCAGGAGCGGCACTGCCAGCTACTGGACGAAAAATCCCGCTCCGGCAGGGCGTCAGGGTCAGGCCCGTTCTTGACGTGGTGCGCTCCCAGCTCGCCGAGCCAGGCGCAGGCGTCCTGGAGCGCCTTGTCCAGGCGCTCGGCGGGTATCCGCTCGTAGTCCCAGGTGCGGTTGCCCGTGTCCATCGTGGCGATCACGGTCTCCCGCAGGTCCCCGAACTCGCCGAGGGTGTAGAAGGCGGCCTGGGCCACCGCTGCCGGATGGCTGCGCTCGGCCCCCAGCGTCTGCCAGCGCTTGAACGCCTCCGGCCCTCGCGTCTTGATCTCGACGACCATCGGGTCGCCGTAGGCTGGCATCTCCGGCTCCCCCTCGAAGAGGAAGATCTGCGGCGGGGCCTCGTCCCCCGTAAGGGGAAGCCGCGCCGTCCCGTCCGGGTGGCCGGTCACCAGCATGTTCGGGCCGACACTCACCGCCACCTGCTTCGGGTTGCGGGGGTCGGGTGCATCCACCTTCCAGCCCGCCCGCTCCATCGCCCGCACCACCACCGGCTCCAGGGCGTTGCCCGCCTCCATCGCCGTCAGCGAGTCGTCGCTGGGGGGATTCGTGGGTTCGTAGCCGGTCGCGGCGTACCAGAGGGCGCGGCGGCAGCCCAGGGCCGCCGATGCCCGCACCTCGATGTTGCCGTCGCCGTCGAACCGTGCAGCAGGGCGGGAGAAGACCTCCGCCCTGTCGTCAGTCATCGTTGTCATCGTCTTGCCTCCTTGTGTCCTGTAGATGGATGGTCATGCGGCAGCCTTGATGTCCGGCTCCTGCTCCGCTTCCCTCTCCTCTCTGGCCGTGAGATGGGCCTTGAGGATGTGGGCGATGCCGTCGCCTAGGCCGTGTACCGGGACGCTCCTGCCGTCGTCCAGCTTGTTCCAGAAGGGCTGCATCTCCTGTATCCCCTGGCACTGGTGGATCACCTCTTCAAGAGGGGTGCCCCGGCGCAGGTGCAGGGAGATAAGGCGGCAGGCCAACTCGGTCACGCCGTGTTGGAAGCTGCCGCCCTTGCCGAGGAAGCCGAAGACCTCGAAGGGCTCGCCGTCCTCGTCCGTCGAGACGGTGACGAAGAGGCTGCCGAACTCGGTCTTCAGCTTGGTGGTCGTGCTGGGCAGGCTGCGGGGCCTGTCCCGTGTCTTGGTGGTCATGGCCTGCACCCCTCCCCCCGGCAGAGCGGGAGAGCGCGCTCGCACGGGACGGCCTCCCACCGCCCGGTGTCGGCGAAAGCCTCGGCCTCCTCCGTGGTGTCGAAGCGCCCGATGGGGTCCGTTGCGTAGCCGCCCAGGTGGGCGACGACGTGATAGTGGGGCGAGCGGTCCCGGAGGTGCGGGAGGGCCGGAGCGTAGCGGTCGAAGTAGCCGGCCATTTTCAGGGCCATCTCCCGGTCCCGGGCGTCGCCGATCCCCAGGAGCGTCCTGACGATGGGCTCCTCGCAGTCCTCCTCGGCGAAGGTGGGGTTTAGCATCGTGGCCCGCACCGCGGCGGGAAGCTCGTTCCACCGCTCGCTGCTGAGCTTCAGCCCGCCGTGCGAGGGCGTGGTGACCCTCTGGATGCCCTCCGCCAGTTCCTCCACGTCGTGGGTCCAGCCCCAGGGTGTGCTTATCAGAGTCTCCGTTGTCATCGGTCGTGTCCTCCGTTCCTGTAATGAAGGAGCGGGGCAGCCCCCATTCGGAGACCACCCCGCTCGTTTCGAGTTGCCGATTGACCGGACGGTCTACGCGGCCTGGGCCTGCTGCCTCTCCCGCAGCTTCTTGTGGGCGGCCTCCACCAGCTCCCCGAGTTTCGAGACCTCCAGGTCGTCGATGCTCTTGCCGGTGCGTCTCAGGACTTCCGCCCGCACCTTGTCTTCATCGAATCCCTGCTTCAGGGCGATCTCGATGAGCTTCTTGCGCAGCTTCGCGGCCTGGGCGTCGTCGCCGCCTGCAGGCTGGGACTGCCGCGTCGGGCCGGGAGCCTGAGACTGCCTGCCGTTGCCGTTGGACTTGGCCTGTGACGGCGCGGGAACCCGCTCCGGCTGGGGAGTGGTCGCCTGCGGCTGGTCGCCGTAGAAGGCGTTGCCGAACTGCACGCCGAAGCTGCGGAACGCCCGCTTCATGCCGTCCGTGACCGCTCCCTTCATCGCGGTGTCGTGTCCGTCGAAGTTGTCCTCCGTGACCGGGTGGATGCCGACGTCGGTCCGGGGAATAGCCCCCGCCACGGTGACCCGCACCGGGGCGCTGTAGCCGAGCGAGACCTTCACCTCGCCGGTCTGCGAATCGACGGTCTCGACCCGGCGCAGGGTCACGTCTCCGACCAGCTCGTATCCCCACCCTCCGTAGCCGAAGATGCGGTTGGCCTGGGTGATGACGGCGTGGCCTTCGAGGTAGTCGAAGAACTTCCCGCCGCGCCCCTTGCGCTGGGAGACCAGTGAGGGGTCGATGGGCTGGTCGAGGGCCTGGGTGACCGAGGGGGAGAGCGCGTCCCAGAGCAGGTCGTGCTCGGAGACGATGGCGGCGTCGGGCTTGTGCCCGTTGCCGTTCTTGGCCGCCCCGTTGACGTGGACGGCGCCGTTGCTGTTGTTGCCGTTCCTGTTGAACATGGTGAATCTCCTTCCGTGTGTTCGTTCCTGTAGCGAATGAGCGATGGGCGGGTTCCCTCTACGGGAATCCGTGGGCGGTCAAGGCCCGTCGTGAATTGGGCATAGGACCTCCTGGGCAGTGGGATTGGGGGTGGGGATGAAGCGGGAGCGCAGCCCGCGGGAGAGCGGCGGGGAGCCGTTAGCGGGCTGAGCGGGCGGCCTGCGAGAGCAGGCGGCCGAAGACGGCGCGGCCCTGGGGCAGAGCCGCAAGCTCGGCCACGTCGCCGACGCCTGGGGGAAGGGTGACAGCGGCGGCCCTGCGTCCGAGCAGGGTCAGGAGCCCGTCCGTCGCCTCGCGGCCCGCGTCGTCGTTGTCGAAGGCGAGGAAGACGCGGGGGCAGCCCCGGAGGGCCGAGGCGATGCGGTCAACACCCTGGGTGCCCAGGGCAGCGCAGGCGGGGAGGCCCCAGCCTGTGAGGAGGAGCCAGTCGAAGACGCCCTCCGTGACGACCGCCCAGGGCGGTGTGGGGCCGATCCTGCCGAGTCCGAGCACCGGCTTCGGGCCGGGGAGCGCCTGGAAGCGGGGAGTACGGTCAGGGGAGACCGCCCGGCCCTTCAGCCAGCGGACGAGGCCGCCGGAGGCGTCGGGGACGACGACCATGCCGGCGAACCGCTCCGCGCCACGCTCGGTGAACAGCCCCGAGTCCCTGATGCGCTTCTCGGAGAAGCCGAGGGACTCTAGGGTCTGCCGCAGCCCAACGCCCGGCGAGTAGCCGAGAGAGAGGCGGGCTGCGGCGACTTGGCCTATGCCCCGCGAGGCCAGGTACCCCCGCGCTTCTGGGGAACGCCGGAGACAACCGGCGTAGAAGCGTGCCGCCGCCGTCAGCAGGGCGGGGTCGCGGGGAGCCAGCGCGGCGGACGCAGGACGCCGCGTCCGGGCTGGACGAATGGCAGACCGGGGCGCAAGCCCTGGGCTGCCGTCCAGCCGCGCGATGGCCTCCGGCAGCGACAGGCCCTCCGACCGCTGGAGGAAGTCCAGCACGTCGCCGCCCTCGCCGCAGCCGAAGCACCAGAACTTCTGCGAGTCTTCGTACACCGTGAAGCTTCCTTCGACCTCGTCGTGGAAAGGGCAGACGCCCTGGCGGACGCGCCCCCGTCCCCTGAGACGGACGCCGGCCGCCTCCACCG
>VXPO01000067.1 GCA_009839505.1 Gammaproteobacteria bacterium | reverse complement strand
CCTGTTCGCACCAGGTGGACGCCTTCGACACCAGCATGGCGTATCTCGTCGAGGTGCGGTCGCAGCGGTGCAGCCTGCCCACACCACTGCGGGCACGCCACAGCGGTGCTCCTCCCCCGACCAACACCCCGACGCCGACACCCACGGCAACCGCTACGCCGACACCGACGCACACCCCCACGCCGACGGCGACGCCCACGCCTACACCGACCGCTACGCCAACGCCGACGCACACCCCCACGCCTACGCCGACCGCTACGGCGACGCCGACTCACACGCCAACACCAACGCCCTTTTTGCCTGTTCCGACGCTGGAAGTCCCCCACCTCTCTGCCATCGCGTTGGGTGAGCCTGAACCAACACCAACCGCGACTCCAACCCCACTCCCGCCACCGATTCCTCCCGTTCAAATCGACGATGGGTCCCACTTCCCGTGGTGCCTCGCCCTGCTCATCCTCCTGCTGCTCATCATCCTCATCCTGCTGTGCTGTCTCGCACGGCGGCGGAGCCGAAGGAGGGGCTATATGCTGCATGGTGACGGATGAAGCCGACCCTGCACCGACGTCACGTCCAGATGCTCAGGCTCCGCTACGGCTTCGACACGGGCGAACCCATGACGCTCGCTGAGGTCGCCAACGTCATGGATGATGTTACCCGTCAGGATATCCACTGGATGGAGCGGCAAGCCCAGCGTCGTGGGCAAGGCCCCTATCTGAATCCGCGCGTGCGCGGGAACAACACAGTCAGCAGTTCGGGGTTTACCCGCTGTGGCGGGGGAGGGGTTGCCGGGCCACTCCTGGAGATTGTCGGTGGCAATCAGCGGGGACGGGGTCAGGGGACAATCGCTATGAGTGGGCATGACAAAATGGCACCCGGTGGATGAAAGGTGAGGACGAACTTCGCTGGGTCTTGCCAGAGGCTGGGATGAAGCCGGGATGAGGGTGGTGACGTATCACGTCGTCATGGGGATGGCGAAGCGCTGGGCATGGCTCGGATCGTGAGGGAGCACCTCTTCCAGCGCGTTCCGCAGGCCGATTTCGGCAGCGTGGGCGGGATCGAGCGCTGACCTGAAAAATCCCCTGGGGAGGGCTTGCTGGCTGGCATCGACGATGCATATGGGGCGGAAGCACCATCAGCCTCATCATCGCCATGGTCCGCATGTAGGTCTCTTCGGCATCCTCCCCGTCGACGACGAACATTGTGAACGGGAACGGGCGGGACGAAGTTCGGAACTGCTCCAACCCTGCGGCCCTATCGAATGGTCTCTTGCCTGTCCGGTGTGACAGCATGGGCACACGGAGGGGTTTTCTCACGCCCCTTCAGGGTTCCCGCCCGCCGCCAGGGGACGACGGCGGCGGGCGGGTTCCAACGTATCGAGGTCGACGCCATGCCCGATATGCAGCAGGTTCTTGTGTGGGCCATCGTCCTGTTCATGCTGGGGGCGGCCCAGCTGTCCGCGGGACTGGCACGGCTCCATGGGGCGCGCCGCCGCATCCGTGCCTGATCAGGACTGACCCCACTGCGCCTGCCGTGTATCCGTTTTGCTGGGGTGTTCCATATGGTTCTTCGTCTTCTCGTGTTGGCGTTGGCCTGCGTTATGATGGTGTCCTGCACGGAGTTGGCGATATCTGCTTGCTCGGGCGAGGAACCGGCTCCGCAGCCCGACACCCACGGTTGAACCCACCTCCACGCCAACGGCAACTGGGCAGCCGACAGCGACAGCCACGCCAGGTGAGCACGACTCGGCGCACGATCAGGAAAAGCAAACCCGTGAGAGCCTCGCACATGCTCTGCTCAATACGAGCGCGCCGCAGGCGTTCCTGGCAGCTCCATCTCTCCAGGAACAGGCTAGTTCCGGGTCAGTTGACCCGGCGTGCAGTGCCCAGAGACCCATGACCACCCCTGAGGGTGCGATGGTAGAGACGCTCAGTGTCCTATAGGATCGCTCCAACTTGCCTAAGCCAGAGGCAGCCCATGAAGAAACTGATTATCGCCGCCTTCGTGATTGCAGTCGTGGTGACCATCATCATCAACCTAGGGGGCTGATCAGGGTGGGATTCCGCTGGCCCGCACTCCTCGTCCCCGAGCAATCCAGAATCCACTCGCGCGTCCTGAGTGTTCTGAGTGTGTTCGTCACTACTCTGCCAGTCGTGACGTCGTTGCTGACGGCATTGGCCGCTTGCGCTTCGCCAATTCCGACGGCAACCTCAATGGCAACTCCTACCCCAACGATGGACCCCGCTCCGAGGGCAACCTCGATGATGCCTCCTCCGGTCGCAACGCCCACGCCAACTCCTGTAGTCACACCCCAGACCGATGACGAATCACCTGCGCTGCTGCGCACCGCGACGGAAGTTCGCAGCCGGATCATCCTCGCCGTTGTTGAGGACGGTTGCACGTTTGTACGAACGGAAGGCAGGTACAGTGCTTTCCGGACCCTTCCGCATGGGAGAATCTCTGGAGACCCTTCCGGCGAGGTGAGGACTGTCGCCATCGAACGCACCACGAGTGGCAACGTTGAGGTCGTGGCAAGTTCAATCAGCAGCGCCATCGGAAGCGGCGCGATCGAAAGGGAGTTTCACAGCCCTCTGGATTTTGATGCGTACTTAGATAGTCAAGTGGGCGGAATGACCGACATGCTGCGCGGAGGAGAATACACCGGGCCAGCGTCATTCCTAGGTCGACCCGCCCTCCGCTACGAGGTGCGCATGGAGCGTCCCGGCGGGGTGGATGACGGCTCTGCTGAGACATTGCTCGTCTGGTACTTCGATAAGGTCAACCCGTTCATCAGAGGAGAAGAGCAGTACCTGTTGCTCCCGGGCGGTATTGAACACTTGGAACGCCAGTGGTACGTGAGCGAGTTCCAGGCGGAGCTGTGCGGGACCGACGACGGTGGAGGTGAAGCGGAAGCAGTAACTCGAGAGATCAGGACGCGAGTTGCGGCGACAAAGGAGGAATTCTTGGCGCGGGTCGAGTCGGGTTGCGCACTCGCGCTGTCTACTGAGGGACTACGTGAGGCAGAGCAGGCAACGAGGACAGAACTCCTGGCAGGAGAGTCTGCCGTCGGTATGCTTAAGTTGCGCGCGTCCATCGCCGGGGTCGGTGAACACATAGAAGAAGCTGAGAGCCGACATTTCCCCGAAGGAGTGGTCAACGCGCGGTTCTACGGAGGCGAGACGGAGTTGTACGGACAACCGGCGGTGGGTTATTTACGGCGTGACTTGC
This sequence comes from Gammaproteobacteria bacterium, assembly GCA_009839505.1. Classification (GTDB taxonomy): domain Bacteria; phylum Pseudomonadota; class Gammaproteobacteria; order Pseudomonadales; family Azotimanducaceae; genus VXYL01. The sequence continues at coordinate 9,742 of VXPO01000067.1, read as the reverse complement.
GTGCGGTGCCTGAGGGGCTACGCGACGTACTCACCGTGGGTGAGTACGTGCGGGCTTCGCCACTCCTCTTCCGTGTGAAGACCTACACTCTCACGCATGACGGAGAGACTCAACCGCTGAGAACGTACACCGTACCTGCGATACAATCAGTGGTTTGCCCTACGCCTACGCCGTCCGGCGAGGTGCAGTCCGTGCAATCTCCTAGGCGTCAACCAATCATCGCCGACGGTTCGGGAGTAGTCTTCCACGTGACGCATGCCGCTGCGGAGGAGTTCCGCAAGGAGCAGCCTGACATTGATATCCGTCTCTTCGTCTCAGGCACTGGTGGCGGCTTCAAAGGATTCACTACCGGCGAGGTCGATATCTCCAATGCCTCCCGGCCGATCAGGGATTCCGAAGCCGAGATTGCTGTCGCCAACGGCATCGAGTATATCGAGATGCGCATCGGCACCGAAGGACTCGTCGTTGTTGCCCACCCTGAGAACGGCTTCGTCGACTGCCTCACCGTAGCGGAACTCAACACGATCTGGGCTCGCGATTCCACCATCAATAGCTGGAAGGATGTCCGGCAGGGATTCCCCGACCTGGATGTACGACTCTACGGCCCCGACTCCTACTCCGGCACATACGACTACTTCATGGAGGAGATCAATGGCATCCAGTCGTCTCGTTCCGACTACATCGCCTCAAACGACGTCAGCGTCCTCGTCCAAGGGATCGTTGACAATCAGGGCAGTCTTGGCTTCTTCGGCTATGACTTTTACCTGGAGAACGAGGACACGCTCAAGGCCATAGCCATTGACGCCGGGGAAGGCTGTGTCGTCCCTGACCCCGCCTCCATCGAGGATGGCTCCTACAAGCCGCTTGCGCGCCCCCTCTTCATCTACGTCAATGTCGCCAGCCTTGAGAGGCCCGCGGTTCGGGCCTTCGTCGAGCACTACATGGACCACGCCTACGACCTGGTCGTCGGAGAGGGCTATCTCCCCGTACCACCCAGCGTGTACACCGCCAACAAGGCTGCAGCCGGACTCTGAGAAGGCAGTATCCGGGCTGTGCAACAGGGCCTGAGCTGATCTACCCGCGTGGTAGCATCCCCAAGACGTTCCTCGTGCGAGGTGAGTGTGCTCCCTGTACCGGTAGGCCTGATTGGGCTGGCACTGCTGTTGCTACTGGCGTGCAACAACGATTCCGCGCCGTCCTCAACGGCAACCGCGGCGACACGCATCCCGACCTCTACAGCCACACCGACACCTGTAGTTGTCTCTGCACCCGAAAATCCGACCGCCACGCCGACGGCACAGCCGTCCTCTGAGGATTACTGCAACATAGTCCCGTCCGTGGCGGCGCCCCTGCCGTCTACCCCTATGCCCTCTCCTACTCCCGAAGTCGAGCCGACACGCACGCCACCCCCGGACTGGGACCCTGCCGCTTTCGACGTCCTATGGGACGCGCTCACGAGCGCTTCTGCCGCCGGCGGCGGATTCGCGTTCGATGCGGAGATGACGCTCAGCGGACTGGTGGACGGCGCCTGGGTTCGCTACGAGGCAACCCTGGATGGGGTGTCGCAGGACGGGCAGCCGTACACGAGGTTGAACGTTGCCGCTGCCTCGCCGGACCGCATGTTCGAGGCGGAGGTGATCACGGCCATGGGCCAGTTGTACGTCCGGGAGCCTAGAGCGTCGTCATGGATGCGCCTGTGGGAGGACCGTCACCCCTACGTGGTGGACATCGGCGGTATTCTCCTCCCTCACAACACCGGAACCATCTCCAACTCGACGCTCGAAGGACGCGAAGAGTTCGGCGGCACTGAGGTGCATGTTATCTCCGGGCGGGTGCACTACGGTTTCCGTGAGGCGAGCGGTTCGCTCGACGTCACATACCGTGTCGGCACGGGGGATGGCCTCTTGCGGCAGGTGTCGGCTGCCGGGGAGGTCAGCGTTGCTCAGATATACCGAGATCTCGAGATATTCGGGGAAGTCGTCGACAGGGACGCTGAGACAGGGAGACAGACCGTACGTGTGGAGCTGGCAGCGGAGTTGTCGGACTTTGGCCGGGACGTGGAGTTCGGAACCCCCGACATGCTCCTTGGCCTCTTTGGCCACCAGTCGTTCCTTCTTCCCGATGGACGCGTGCTGGCTTTGGGTGGATATACGGGCGGGGGTAATAACAATGTCATCATCTCTTTTCCGAACATCCTTAGTCAGACCTACGACCCGGCCACTGGTTTTTGGAGCATCGACGCTCAACTCGCGCAAGGGATCCAGACTGGTAGTGCGGAGGCAGCCTACTCAACTCCTTTCGGTGTCTTGCCACACGCCACCGAAGTGGGTGAAGCGTGCCTGCTGGTTGCGGGAATAGGCGGAGAGGACGAACCGGTGACGGTGGTCAGTACCTATGACCTCGTGTCCGGCTCTACGGCGGCCATCCCGAGTCCACCAAGGCCCCGGCTGCTCGCGGGCTTGGCGTCGCTGCAGGATGGAAGGATCATGCTGGTGGGTGGCTTCGGTGAGGAGATTCACGAACCGGAGGGCGACTTCAGTGCTCTCCTGAATGCCCTAGAGGTGGCAGGTGCCGTTCAGCTGTTCGATCCGTCGACGCAATCTTGGGCAGATGGTGCCCCACTGCCAGAGCCGGCGCTCGATGCTGCTTTGGTCACGTTGTACGATGGCCGTCTCCTAGTTATAGGCGGTAGGAGCATCGGCGGTAGGGAGTCGCTCAACGAGACGCAGGTCTATGATCCGCTCACTGATACGTGGACGATGGCCTCTCCCATGCACCACAAGCGCGGTGACCCTCGCGCAGCACTGCTCCCCGATGGACGCGTGCTTGTGGTGGGCCGCGATTCGTCCGCCCTCGGCGATTTCGATCAGTCGCGCTATATCAGCCCGTCTCATCAGGAGAATATGTCCGAGCGTGAACTGGATGCCCTTTTCTTCGAAGAGGCTGAGAAGTGGCAGAGAGCACACGCGGAGACGTACGACCCAATCGCGGATACATGGACATACACTTCCCCGATGGTCGTAGGACGCAACCTACCCGCGCTCACGCCGCTGCCTGACGGCAGGCTGCTCGTCTCAGGCGGTCAGGCGTTGGAGGGAGAGCCTGGGGCAAACGGCTTCCTGCCTGATGACCTGCTGGCCTCAACCGAGATATTCGATCCCCGCACCGGTGCTTGGAGTCCCGGTCCTGACGTGCAGGAGCCGCGCATGGGTCACTCTGCGACAGTACTGCAGGACGGCAGCGTGCTGCTCGTGGGCGGCATCGGCATCTCTCCCACGAGCAACGAAATCATCCCCGTACCTTTCGCCGAGGTGATTAGCCCATTCTGAATGCCGACGCATGACGCCAAGTGTGAAGATCGTTTGGCGTTCTCGTCTACTCGCTGAGATGGAAACCTCAGCCATCCGGCCCGGGCAGGGCCCGCTCTCGACGCAGGCCGGCCCGGGACCCGGCGGGGACTCTCGGTCGCGCCGGAGCGCCGCTGCTCCTCATACGACCCGGACGACTACCGCTACCCCCCGGTCCGTCGAGCCGCGCATCGCCGCTGGCATGGACGGCATCGTCTAAGGCCCTTACACCGGCTCGTGGGGTTCGCCAGCACGTCGGACACCTACGTCGACATATCGACGCGCGATCCGAGGCCCACGACAGCGGCCTCTCCGCTGCGGATGCCGCCACGAAGCGGCGGTTCTCCTCAGACCTGCTGACCCTAACGTTGGCCAGCCCGGCGGTGAACCGCTTGCAGAAGGGCAGCAAGGACGCGGCGGAGTGAGCCCCCGACCTGAACCGGTGCTGGTTCGCTCGACACCAGAAGATTCTCATTCTCAAATGCCTTGCCGACGGCAACAGCCTCCGCGCTACCGCTCGCATCGCTGGCGTCTCCCGCAACACCGTCTCCAAACTCCTCATGGACGCGGGCAAGGTCTGCGCCGCCTACCAGGACGACGCGCTCCGGGACCTCAACTGCCAGCGCATCCAGGTGGACGAGATATGGGCGTTCGTCTACGCGAAGGCCAAGAACGTTCCCCGCGCCGTGAGTGCGCCGCCGGAGGCCGGAGACGTCTGGACGTGGACGGCCATCGATGCCGACACGAAGTTGATTCCGTCGTGGCGCGTGGGCGACCGCTCCGGCATGACGGCCATCGACTTCATGGACGATCTCCGCTCCCGCCTCGCCAACCGCGTCCAACTCACCAGCGACGGCCACAAGGCGTACCTGGAGGCCGTGGAGGGAGCGTTCGGCGCATACGTGGACTACGCGATGCTGGTGAAGCTGTACGGGCCTGCAACGGGCGAGGACGGACGCCGCTACAGCCCTGCAGACTGCATCGGGGCGCACAAGGAGCCGGTCATGGGCAACCCGAACCCGGACTTCATCAGCACGTCCTACGTGGAGCGGCAGAACCTCACGATGCGGATGAGCATGAGACGGTTCACCCGCCTCACCAACGCCTTCTCGAAGAAGTTGGAGTTCCACGTCCACGCGCTGGCCTTGCACTTCATGCACTACAACTTCTGCCGCCTGCACGGTAGCATTGGGACGACGCCCGCAATGGCGGCAGGCGTCACAGACCGGATATGGGAAGTGGGAGACATCGTTGACATGGTGGACGCGGCGCAGCCGAAGCCGAACCGCCCAGCGCCTTACCTCCCCCGTGTGCAGCACTGATTTCAAACTGAGCCACTACCCACCACGCTAGGCAGAAGGTAAGCTGGGGCTAGTTCGCTGGGTCGAAGTGGCTTCTAGTGAAGGAGTGTAGTGAGTCATGACCGTTGCCAATCACGAAGAGTTGAGGGAGGTGTATCGTCCTCCTGCGCCACGGGCGGGACAGAAGGTGTTGGATCATCTTGACGTTCACTGCCGGAACTTCATTGCGCTGTCGCCGCTCTGCGTCCTGAGCACCAGCAATGCCCGAGGTCAGCCCGACGCCTCGCCACGGGGTGACCCGCCCGGGTTCGTGCAGGTGCTGGACGAAAAGACTTTGCTGCTGCCTGACCGCCCCGGGAACAACCAGGTGGACTCGTTGCAGAACATCGTGGCGAATCCCGGTGTGGGCCTTCTGTTTTTCGTCCCTGGAATGAACGAAACACTGCGGGTGAAGGGCAGAGGGGAGATCGTTACCGATTCGGAACTACTCGCCCCGTTGGCCATCGGTCGCCGGGCTCCGGTTTCCGGCCTCAGGGTGACGGTAGAGGGGGCCTTCCTGCACTGTGGCCGGGCGCTGATTCGCAGCAGCCTCTGGGACCCAGGGGCCCGGATCGACCGGTCATCGTATCCTACCTACGGGCAGGTGCTGGCCGACCAGATAGCGGGAGCGGACGCTTCTCAAATCGACGCCGAGGAGGATGAGGCTAACCGCAGACGGCTATACTGAACATGATTTCGGCTGGTTCCCTAGATCCGGATCTGAGTGTGAGGAATGTGCCTCTTGGCGGTAGTTGCTTACTTCCGCCAGCCCCTGAACGAGAAGTATCTCCTAGTTCTGGTGTCAATCATGAGCCGATACGGTGTAGGTGCGGTGGTTCTCCTGTCCTCCCTCCTGCTGCAGGCCACAGTGACCGCGGCGTGCGGCACGGGTCGGCCACATCCGAAGGCGGCACAGCCCAAACCGCGTCAGCCTCCGACTTGGTTCAGGCTACAACTGCGACGCCCATCACGGGCGCGACACTCTCACTTATTCTCCACCTCTGATGCAGGCTCCCATCAGTGCGGACCCGACGTCTGGCCAGGTTGCGTCCGCGACGCAGGTTGACCCCCGACGGCTTTTGGTGAAAAACCCCTATCTGATGCATAACCTCCGATGCTGATGCAAAAGCTCCTTACCTGCTCGCCAGCGCGAGGAGGTCTGAGCGATTCATGCCCGGCCTTCAGCAGAGGTCAACACGGCTACAACCCTACGGAGGTCCCCAAGCAAGGCATGCCGTGTTGGCTTCCCAGTATTCGCCCCGAACGGAGCTCACTGACGTGACCCACTGAACGTGTTCTCCCCAGTCGGCTTCAGTGTTCGCCCCGGGACTTTGCATCAGGAACCGCCCTTGATGCAGAACCCTGGGCTGCCTAGGACTTTTTCACCAAAGCTGACCCCCGACGGAGATGGGGACGGCGTCGTACGCGAGTGATGCTCGCGGGTATCGCTTGGTGAATGGGATGGCTCGCGGCCGAGCATCTCCCTACAGAGCGTCGACGCTACCGCTAGCGTGCGTGGCAGACCAGCCCCGACGACGGCAGAATCGCAGCGTCGGTCATCACAATGCCAGCACCGCGAGCAGGACTCCGAGCAGGAAGGGATGAGAGCACAGTAGTACGGCGGCGGGTCACTGGTGCGGTATGATTCTCTAACGCAGGAGGCCAGAAGGCATGGAACGTGAGCTGGTGGATTATAAGGAGCTCGCCGAGGACTGCGAGGCCCTTGCTCCGGACGGCTCGGAGATTCGACTGCTGGCAGAAACAAGCCGGGGGAGCATGGTTCATTGCAGCCTGAATCCGGGAGAGGTATCGTCGCCTGTGGCGCACAGAACGGTCGAGGAGGTCTGGTACTTCCTTGAAGGAACAGGCCAAGTGTGGAGGAGGCACAAGGGCGAGGAGCGGGTCGTGAACGTGACCCCAGGGACAAGCCTGTCGATCCCTGCTGGTGCCCACTTCCAGTTCAAGACAATCAGCGACCATCCACTGAGGTTCGTCATCGTGACCATGCCGCCTTGGCCTGGACACGACGAAGCCTTCTCCGTGGCAGGCTATTGGCCTGCAGTTCGCCACTCTCCGTCGACTTGACCTAGCTAGCTACTTTGTGATTGCTATTGTCGTATCCCACGGCATGAGGGGCAGCGGAAGATGAAACGGGGAAGGCCCTTGATGCAATGGACGGGCCTCCTCCGTGATGGTGCGCCCGGGACGACCAAGTGGGAGGAGGCTGTCGCTGTAGGATGGCTGCCATCGGCCACGCTCCAGTTGCAGATGTATTCAGACCCTGCATCGCTCCCTCATCCAGGCGTAAGAGGGTTCACGACACTCCGGGCGTGTGCCATGTGCGTCCGAGCGACCCCACCCGCTTCAGCAGTTTCCGTTGGGAGACGAACAGCGGAACGCTCGCCGCCCACTGCCCCGAGGAAGTACCGTCGGCCTCGCCCGCGTCGTCGGTGGTGGCCACAGGATATCCTGCCGCCAAACAGTCAGCCGAAGCACCTCCTGATTGCCATGCAGGGAGCGGCTGCTCGTTGGTGTCGTTGGACACGGTAATGCTCCTGAAGATTGGTCTTCCGAGTCCCAGGTACTCGGCATGGATTCCTCAGAGCCCAGAGGGTTCCGACATCGTTGTTGGCGATTCAGTGTCCGCGTGCATCGGTCGCAGGTTCCGAATCGATGGCGGCAATCTGCGAAATATACTGCTTCCGACGGGCGGAAGAGCGGCACTTGCTGATAGAGTCTCCCAGACCATCGGGAGGTGATGGGCATGCCCATATTCAGTAGCGTCATGGCCAGCGAGGCGTGCCCAAGCATCGTGAACGAGAACGCATGGAACTGCCGAGAGAATACGTCCGCTACATCGAGCGGGTGGGCGCCGGGAGGCTGGTGTGCTGACCGCCGGAGAGGGAAGAGACACCCCCGGGCGGTCCGGCGCCGGTTGAGCGCGGCGGCGGAGGCGTTGGGCGGGAGCCTGGAGGTCCGTCGCTCCGGGAAGGTGGCCTGCTCCCCGGCACAGTAGGGCGGTTGACGTGGCAGGCCCCGCAAGGCTGGCGTGACGGACCAACCGCGCCGTAGCGCACACCGCTGTTGTAGGGCGGGAGTGGGATCGATGAGCACCTGCGATGCATTCCTCGGCATAGACCTCGGCGGCACCAAGATACTCGCGCTTGCCGCCCGACCCGACGGTACGACGCTTGCCTCGGTCGCTGCGGAAACCCCGTCGCGGGAGAGTGCCGAGCGCGTCGTCGCCGTCATGACCGAGACTGCACGCGCGGTCATGTCCCAAGCAGAACTGGACGCGACTGCCGTCGCTGCAGTCGGCGTGGCCTCGGCGGGCGCTATAGACGCTGGCACGGGAACGCTCGTCCATGCCCCGCAGCTCCCGACGATGTCCAACACGCCCCTCGCCTCCATGCTCAGGCAACGACTTGGCATGTCAGCGGTCGTCGGTAACGACGCCAACCTCGCCGCGCTCGGCGAGCATCGCTACGGCGCGGGCAGGCGCGTCCAGGACCTAGTCTTCCTCGCCGTCAGCACCGGCATAGGGGCTGGCATCATAATCGGCGGCGAACTCTTCACCGGCTCAGCAGGTTTCGCCGGGGAGGTCGGTCACATGACCATCGACGCCCACGGCCCGTACGGACTGAGCACGATGCCGGGCGCGTTGGAGTCACTCTGCTCGGGTACGGCGCTAGCGCGCGTCGCTACTGAGCGGATCACTGCCGGTGAGTACTCCTCCATGACTAGCGTCCTTAGCAACACCAACCGAAAGGGGTTGACGGCCCGCGAAGTGTTCGCTGCCCACCACTCTGGCGATGCACTTGCACAGTCAATCATCACCGACGCTGTCGTTTACCTCGGTGCGGGGCTCACGAATGTCGTGAACCTCTTCAACCCGGAGACAATCATCGTCGGCGGAGGGCTAGCGAGTGAGTGGGACGCCTATATTGCCCCCGCCGTCGCCCTCATGCGCGAGCAGTCGTTCGCTGGTATCGGGAGGCTGACGCCCGTCGTCCCGCCTGCGCTGGGATCGGAGGCCGGGGCACTCGGCGCAATCGCGCTAGCGAATGACACCTTCCGCAACCGATGAGCGTTCAGAGCTAAGGAATCAGGGGCACCCCTTGGCCAAGGCCGCGCCCGTCAAGAGATGCTGCGGTACGACTCCCGCCTCTCCAATTCCCGGTCGATGTTGCCGAAGTAGGTCTGGGGAATCGGCCACACTGGCGGATGTGCATCGACGGACAACCCGAGGCGGTATCGCCTCCGGTGCTCCTCGTCGGTCATGTTCCCCTTACGTCTGCTGCACGCCGGACAGAGCATCTGCAGGTTTTCACGTTCGTCGCTGCCTCCACACGAAGCCGGCACCTTGTGGTCTACCTCGAATCCATCCGGAGGCAGCCCACAGCCACAATACATGCAACTGCCCCCTTGCTCCCGGTAGATTGTGGCGCGCTCGTCTTCCGCTGGAACCATTCGACTACCTCCGTTCTCGCTGTTGAGCTCCGAGGAAGTTTATGGGAACGGCCACCTGCGTTCCACTACCCCAACGAGCGTCCAAAGCACTGGAATATGGGCGATGTCAAAGTCGGCTGCATCACCTCGGCTGCTTGAACGTCGATGCCTCCTTTTTCACCTACTTACGGATGAGTTCGTTCAGGAGCGCACGTGCGCCCGCTGTCACAGCGAACGTACCGTCGAAGCATCCCACAAGCGGATGCCCTACTGGTGCACGGACTGCCGCTCCTATTTCTCCGTGAAGGTGGGAACGGTCATGGAGCCGTCCAAGATTCCGTTGCATAAGTGGGCCATCGCCTTCTACCAGATGGTTATGAATCTCAAGGGCGTCTCGGCCATGAAGTTGCACAGAGACCTCGGCATCTCCTACCCCGCCGCGTGGCACCTGGGTAGCCCCACAAAGGAGATCACGTGCGGGAGATAGACGAGTGGGGGGGGGGGCCCCCCCCCCGCCCCACCCACCACCCCCCCCCGCGGGGGGGGGGGGACGGGAGCCCCCCCCCCCAGTCGGCAAAACAGAGGAGCGCCAAACGGGGGGGTTGT
>VXPO01000003.1 GCA_009839505.1 Gammaproteobacteria bacterium | reverse complement strand
GTGTCTTCCTCGGGTCGTTCCAAAATAGTGCCGTCGGGGTCGGGGGCCCCTTCCGGGGGTGGCGAGGGCGCCGGCGCCGTCGAACACGACGGCCTCCTTCAGGCACCACGACAGCGCTTGCACGGCGCCGCCTTCCAGTTGGTTTCGCAGCCCGTCCGGATCGATCACGCGTCCGGCGTCGGCGGCGATCCACAGCTTCGGGACACGAACTTCGGCCGTCGCCTCGTCCACCGACACTTCCGCGACGACCGCCGCGCAGCACTGGCGGTTCTTGTAGCGCGCCAGTCCGATCCCGCGGCTTCCGTTCAAACCACCGCACGACGCCAAGGCCGCGTTCAGGACCGCCACGGCGCGTGGATCGTGGTGCAGATGCCGGCGACGGAATTCTCCCGGGTGGGTGCCGGCGGCGTACGCGAGTTCGTCCATGAACGACTCGATGGCGAACACGTTGCCTTGGGCGCCGAGGCCGCGCAGTGCCGATGTCCGCACGGGAGCGTCGGCGATGAAGTGCTTGGTCACCTCCTGTGCGGCGAATCGGTAGATCGGCAACGCGTTGCGGTGGATGCCGACTTCCGGACCGAGCGCCGGTCCCCGAACCGATGGCTCGAACGGCGGATCCAGGAACCGTGCCGCAAGCAGGTCGACACCTCGCACGCGGGGCGAGGGGCGGGCGACGTGGGTGAAGCCGTAGACATCGTGGGTCCAAGCCGTGACGTGACCATCGTCGGCGAGGCGGGCACCGAGACGGATGTGCATTGGTGGCCCTAGTGGCTCGAAGGCGTGTTCGTCCTCACGGGTCCACTTGAGCAGGATTCTGCGGTCCGGCAGCGCCCGTGCGACGAGGGCCGCGTCAAGGGTCGCATCGTCTGCGCCGTTGTGGCCGTAGCAGCCCGCTCCGGGGACGTGGCGGATTTCGACTCGATCCGCGTCGAGCCCCACGACCCGGGCGATGACGTGACGCAAGGGTTCGATACCCTGGCTGGCGCTTTCCATCGTGAGCCGACCGTCTCGCCAGACCGCCGTGGCAGCCGATGGGCCGAGGGAGCCGTGCATCAGGAACGGTCGCGAATAGCATGCCTCGTGCGATGTCGCGACCCTCCTGCGCTCGGTGTCGGTCGGTCGACCGCCGCGAATGGGAAACGCCCGCGCGGCGTTTCGGCGAGCCTCGTCGATCTCGAAACCAGTGGGCGGGGACAGGAGGGTCCACTGCGCCTGTTGGGCGATGCGCTCAGCAAGGCGGACGGCATCGAACTCGCGTGGGTGTGCCACCGCCACGAAGCTGCCATCGACGACCAGCTCGCCGGGGGGAGACGCCTTGGCATCGAGTTCCACCAAGCGGTGATGGATCGACGGCGGTCGCACGAGTCGTGCGTGTAGCTCGGGCACGGCATCGTGGACGAACGCGGCACCCGTCGCCTTGGCAGGAACATCGCTGCGCCGCTGCCCCTCGCACCCGACGATGCGGTATTCCCCGGACGGTTTCTCCGGGGTCCATTCACGGACCTCGAAATCGAAGGGTGTGTTGGCGAACTGCCAGTAGTCGACTACCTCGTTGACACCGGGTGCAGTGACTCGACCGTCCTCCACCGTCAATTCCGTCCGGGGGACGCCGAGCCGCGCGGACGCCCGCTCGAGCAGCACTCGGCGCGCCCAGGCGGACGCCTGGCGGAGTGCGGCGCCACTGGTCTCGATGGACATCGAACCGGCGGTCGTGCCTTCGTCGGGTGTTGCGCCGGTTCGTGCCGACACCACCTCCACCCGAACCGGCGCAACGTCGAGTTCCTCGGCGACGATGGTGCGCAAGGCCGTCATCAGTCCCTGGCCGATTTCCACCTTGCCGGTGAAGGCCACCACGCGTCCGTCGTCGGTCAGACGGATCCAGCGCTTGAGTTCCGGCGTGGCTGCGAGGCTGAAGGGTAGGGGCTTCATCCCTCGGCGAGCGCCGTCAGCGCGGCCAACACGCGGGGATGACTGCCGCAGCGGCACAGTTGCGCATCCAAGGCGGCGACGATGGCGTTCCGAGAGGGATGGGGATCGACGCGAAACAAGGCTTCTGCCGCGACGATGATCCCCGGCAGGCAATAGCCGCACTGGGTGGCGTTGGCCTCGATCAACGCTTGCCGGACGGGCGAGTCGAGACCGGCGGCGGTCTCCACGTGGCGGTTCTCGACGTCGCGGGCGGGGATCGTGCACGCGTAAGTGGGTGTGCCGTCGACAAGCACCCGACAAGCGCCGCACTGTTCGCTGCCGCAACCGAGTTTCGACGTCATATCGCCAATTGGGGGACCACGCAGGACGTACACCAAGGGTGTGTCGCGCTCGGCGTCGTCGACCTCGACCAAGCGGCCGTTGTGTCGGAACGCGGTCATCCACCTCCCCATTGACTCGCTCCCGGAGGTGACCGTAGCGAGTTGCTACACTCGCTGTCCAATCTGAGGGAGAGGGCCGATGTCGTTGAAGACCATCTTTGTGATTGCGGCGGGCTTCGCGCTGAGTGCCGCTGGCGAATCCCTGACCGGACCGGTGACCGGTGGCGAGCGCGGCAGCCCGTTCGGCGCCGTGGATGTTGCCGACCGGGGCTACCTGACCGAAGAGTATTTCCTGGCGGGCAGCGCGACGGCCTACGAACTGGCGGAAGGAGAGCACACGCCGGACGGCCTCTGGAAGACGCGCCCCGCAGCGGACAAGGCGGACTTCAAGACCCGCCTGTTGGTGGTCCGTCCGGAGGACTCGGAGATGTTCAACGGCACGGTGATCGTCTTCTGGCTAAACGTCACCGCCGGCTTCGAACTAGGCTCCGCGAGCGGCGAAGCCCTGCGCGGCTACGCCTGGGTCGGGGTCTCGGCGCAGAAGATCGGCATCGACGGGTTCCCGCAGGATCCCCAGGGTCTCAAGGCTTGGGATTCGGAGCGTTACGGTTCGCTCGTCCACCCGGGCGACGCCTACTCGTACGACATCTTCACGCAGGCCGCCCGCGCCGTCGGTCCCGAACGCGACACAGATGATCTGGATCCCTTAGGCGGACTCGATGTCGAGCGGTTGATCGCGGTGGGCGCCTCGCAATCCGCCGGTCGCTTACGAACGTACATCAACGGCGTGCACCAACACACGGGCGTATTCGACGGCTACATCCCGTTCATCGACTTCGGCCGCGGCGTTGCTTTCGCGTCGGATCTTACCGGTGGGCGGGGCGGTGGCGGGTCGTCCATCCGTGCCGATCTCGACGTCCCGGTCATCGTCGTGAACTCGGAGACCGAGGTGACCAGCTACTACGGCGTACGGGAGGAGGACTCCGAACGCTTTCGCCTCTGGGAGGTCGCGGGTACGGCCCACGTGACCGTGCCGAGACCCGAAGAACCGGACACCGGCGGCAACTGGCTGTCCTACGGCCCGGTCTACGACGCCTCGATCCGGCATCTGCATCGTTGGATCGCGGACGGTGTCGAACCGCCCCGGATGCCGCGCGTCGACGTCCAACCCGGCGGTGGTGAAACCGGCGTGGCGGCGAGACCCCAAGTCGTGCGCGACGCGCACGGCAACGCTATGGGCGGCATACGTCTGCCGGACATCGAGGTGCCGACAGCGTCGCACAGCGGCTTCGGAGTACAGCGGCCGGGCATGCGGTTCGGCTTCCTCTACGGCGAGGCGACGGATTTCGACAGTGCGAAACTCGCTGATCTGTATCCGGGCAGCGCTGATTACCTCACAGCTTGGCGAGCGGCGCTCGACCGCGCTGTGGAGCAAGGCATGGTGCTGCCCGAAGACGCCGCCGCGATGGCGGACGCGGCGGCCGCATGGGCTGCGCGCCTGGATGTCGGGCAGGAGGAACCCGACGTCGTCGAGTGAATCTCCACTATTCCCTGTGATGGCGCGTGTACCATGCGCGCCCCATGGGTCGACGGCGTATGGAACCGGGCATGAGGATCGAACTCGACGACTACGACCACGAGCGTGACTTCCGGGCGGTGGACCGCATCTATTCCGAAGTGGGCTGGATCGACGGTTCGGACGACGCGACGAAGAAACACGAGCACCTGGCGGCCGCGGTGTACGAAGGCATCGTGTTTCGCTTGGACGGCGAGGCCGAGTGTGCTGCGTTGACCTCGCTTGGGGCCATGAAACATCTCGACACGGATGTCGAACTGGCGGTGGTCACCGGCGTCACGACCAGCCGGGTAGCGCGCAAGCTCGGCGCCGCCAAGCGCGCGACGGCGGCGGCGATTGCCCGACGGGCCGAGGCGGGTAGCGAGTTGTCGGCGCTCGGCATGTTTGAACAGGGCTTCTACGACCGCCTGGGATTCGGCAGCGGTGCGTACTCGAACTGGATGACGTTCGATCCCGCGACCCTGACGGTAGAACGTCGTTTCCGCCCCCCGAAGCGGCTCACCAAGGACAACTGGCGGGACGTGCATCACGCCCTTTGCGAGCGCCTGCGTGGGCATGGCGGCTGCGTGCTACACCAGCCCGAGATCATTCGCGGCGAGTTGGCGTTTTCCGAAAAGCCCGTTGGCCTCGGCTACTACGATGGCCCCGGCGGAACCCTGTCGCACTTTTTCTGGGGCGAGGCCGAGGGGGAGAACGGCCCGTACAACATCTTCTGGTACGCCTACCGGACTCCCGAACAGCTCTTCGAACTGCTCGCGCTGATCCGCTCCCTGGGCGATCAGGTCGTATCCGTGCGCATGGCCGAGCCCCCCGAGATCCAGTTCCAGGACGTCCTCGCCCAGCCGTTCCGCAACCGGCGCGTGACCCGGGGTTCGAAGTTGACGAGCGACCACCGGACCATGGCGTGGTGGCAGGCGCGCATGCTGGACGTGCCGAAGTGCCTCGCCAAGACGCGGCTCGACACCGACGACTTCACCTTCAATCTGCAGTTGTCCGACCCCATCGAAGAGCACCTCGAGGACGGCAATGCGTGGCGCGGCGTCGCGGGCGACTACGTGGTGACGCTGGGACGGCAATCCTCCGCGCGTCACGGCACCGTGGCCTCGCTGCCCACCCTGTGCGCCTCCGTGGGCGCGTTCACCCGGGTGTGGCTCGGTGTCCGCAGCGCTTCGGTCCTGGCCCGCACCGACGACCTTCGGGGCGACGCCGATCTCCTGTGCGGCCTGGATCACGCACTGGACCTACCCCAGCCGTACGTCGGTTGGGATTACTGACAGCGGGTTTGGTCATGGGTGTCAGCGGCGTCTGGGTCAACCAGAACGGCTCGGTTCTGACGATCGGACCCGTCGAGGACGGAGCCTTCGAGGGCACGTTCGTCTCCACCAAGGGACGTGCGGCCGCAGGCCGGGCCTATCCGGTGCGGGGGATCGTCAACGGAGAGCTTGTCGCCTTTGCCGTCGACTTTCGGGAGGACGGCGACAACCTCCACTCGGTGTCGAACTTCACCGGCCGCCTGCACGACGGCGTGCTGCACACGCTCTGGGTCCTGGCGCGGGAGTTCGAGGACGCCGAGCGGACGAAACCGACGGGCCCCTGGAACACCTTCGTGGTGAACGCCGACCGTTTCGAACGTCGGTCGTGATCCTGCGGTGATCCGTGGTGCGTTCGACCGCGCTGCGGGCTACCTCGTTCGCCGTAGCGGGAGGCGTTCGGTCAGCTCCGTGTCGGTGCCGATCACGGAGCGTGGTCCGGCGGGTCCGAGAAACCGGTGGATCATCAACCGCTGGAACTCCTGGCGTTCGCGCTCGTTGAGATCGCCGTAGGCATCGCTGTTCACCAAGGCGCGGTAGTCGCCGGTGGTGTCCGAATAGGGCACGATGTAGGCGGGCGTTATGTCCGTGAGGATGGCCGCGCGGTTCTCGTCGCTCTGATTGATGCCGGCCCGGTGCCACGTGCGGGTGTCGAACAGGATCATGCTTCCCGCTGGAGCCTCGATGACATCGGCATCGGGCCCGTTGTACGGCAGTCCGTTGGCGGCGCGGTAGTCCGGGTGGTAGACCGCGGCGGCAACGCCCCAATCCTCGGGCGGTCCCCGCTCGAGGGCGTGGGAGCCGAGTTTGAAAGCCGTCGCGCCCCGGTGCTTGGTGAACTCCGACACGCAGATGATCCGCTGCACGCCCATGACGGTCGCACCGCTCGGTGTCGGCACCTTGCCGGCAGCGTTGATTCCCCAGTGGTAGGGATAGTCGGAGTGCCAGCCCTGCACGGTGCGTTGGCCGTCGTCCGGCGTCATCACGCCGATCGCGGGTGAGTGCGCCAAGCGAACGTCGTCGGTCTGCATGTACTTGCGCGCGAGCCAGATGGAGATGGGTTCCACGGCTGTCTTCGCCAGTGCGCTCCCTTGGCAGATTTGGCGGCGGGATCGGTCAGGCGTCCGCCCGGAGTAGCCGTCGGTGCAGGCGATCCGCTGCAGCGAGTCGGTTATGTCCGGCGGCAGGATCGCGGCCAGGCATGCCCATCCGTGGGTCTTGAGGTGCGCCAGGTACTCTGAGGGTAACCGCTCGGGCCCCCGCGTAATGAAAAACAGCGCGCCGAGGGAGCCCGGGCGGCCGTCCGCATCCAACGGTTTGCCAGCGCAGGATAGCCGCCAACGGCCATCGTCCGCTTGGTCGGATTGGATTACGGTGGATGACCGGGCGTGTTCGAGACTCGCACCTCGCCGATGCCACATGAGACCGTCCGAAATGGCGTCGGTTGTATGTGTGTCACCGTCTGCGTCGGCGCCGAGAAAGCGCCCATCGGGTCCGGCGATCATGGCGTAGTGGTTGACGGGCTGTGCAAAGCGCAGAGTGCGCTCTTGGAATGTGTCTCCACCCTTCATCGCGGTGGAATGATACTCAAGTCGTGCATTTGCGGTCGCCTCGGCCAGAAAACGAAACGCATGCTCTGACCTCTACGCCGCGCTGGCTACTCGAAACGGACGCGTTGCGCGTTGTGGGAGCGGACTTCGCAAGCTCTTTAGCCCGCATATCTCACCAAGGGCCGCGGCGAGGACGTGGCCAGCGCAGCCTGTTCATGAGCAATTGGCTCCAAAGTGCCCGAAAACAAGATGAAGAACCAGTCAGTTGCGTCATGGCCACAAGCGACTTGGTGAGATATGCGGGTTAGGGTTGACTCCGCTGGAGGCGGCGCAGGAAGTCGGCAAGATTCCGACTCTCGAACGCGGCGTCTAGCACGGCCTCGTGCGGCAACGAGGCAATCCGGTCGGCCCAATCGCCCAGCTGTCCCGCGGCCGGGATGTTCCGCGCCGTCAGAACACGTTCTACGGTGGACAATCGCTCTCGGAGTAGAGCTTCTCGGCTCTCCTCCAGACCCTCGCGACGGCCCTCTTCGAGTCCCTCCGTCTTGCCTTCGCGCACGCCCGCGAGGCGACCGACCCGCCGTTCGGCTTCGACGAACGGATCGTCCTCCGGCCTCGTGCCGACCAGCCGCCCCATGGTCTCGCCCACCCGGCGCAACGTGGCGATGGTGATGGAGGATGTCCACGGCTCGTTCAGGCTGGTGTGGATCTCCCGTGCCGACCACGTCGGGAACGCCGCGCTTTCCGCACTCTGACGATACCCGCCGTTGTCCATCAGGTAGATGGTCAACCCCGGTCGCTTGCGCTTGCTCGGCATGTCCGGGTCGGGAACCTCGACCCACAGTTCGGGGGCGCCCCAGGAGGCGTACAGGTCGAGCTTGCGTTCGCGGATGTCCGTGGTCAGGTCGACCTCGAACACGACGTCCGGAAGCGGAAAGGCGCCGACGACGATCATATGGGGCAGATCGTTGGGGCAGTCGAGGTAGATCATCTGGTCCGGCCGCGCCGCGAACACCCTCGCGCCGTCGGGTCCGCGTTCCTGGAGGTCGGCGGTGCCGTACATGCCGATGGGCGTCCCGCGCAGCTTGCCGATGTCGTTGACCAGCGCCACCAAGCGGCTGCTCGGGTGCTCGTGCCTGGGGCTCGCGTCGCGGAGCACCCAGGCGGTCTCGGTCGCGGCCTCCCAGTACTCGTAATGGCCCTCGTAGTCGGCGATCTCTTCGCAGGACACCGGCACCGGGTCGCAGCCGCTCAGCGCGCGGGTCGTCGGAGGAAACGGTTGCTTTGCGGGAAACGACATGCCGCCGGATTCACGAAAGCGAGGTCGGAACTATAGCGGGGTTGCCGGCGGAATGAAACGCCTGAGACTAAAAAACCAAGCAAAAACAATAAGTTTAGTACACTTTTGTGCGAGCCGCGCCCGGAGCCGTTGCGGTCCATCGGATCGCCCGTTCGCCTAGCCAATGTCCCCGCCCGCCGTGGATCGGCCTACGGATAGCGACTAGCAAACAGGCTTGCGCCGAGTTCGAGGATCTCCTCGCTGTCTTTGACACCGGTGACGAGATTGCCGGGAATGGCGTCGAGGCCGCTGTGGGCGCCGCTGATGGCGCCGGCGATCGCCGCGATGGTATCCACGTCGCCGCCGATATGCAGGGCGCAGTCGACGGTTTCCATGAAGTCGCCGGGGGACCTCAGGAACGTGTAGAGAGCGGCGAGTACCGTCGGCTCAGCCATCGCGGGTATGCCGAAGCCCTTGGCGCCTCGCGCCGGGCCGACGTCGGCGATGGCGTCCAACGCCGTCGATTCCGCCAGTTCAAGCCATGCCTCCAGTTGCCCGATGCGGCGGGCGAAGCAGGGGCTCCTCTCCTCGACCGCCTCGGACACGACCTGCAAAAGATGCGCGGTCTTGATTTTGCTTTCGGTGACGACGTGGGCGACCGCCGTTGCGACGGCGATGGCGGCGTCCACGGCCAGGGGATGACGGTGCGTAACGATGCTCGCGACCGTCACGTCATCCGCCAGGCGGTCCGCGCGATCGCAGTGCCACAGCCCGATGGGCGCGATGCGCATGGCCGCGCCGTTGAGCGGCAGGTCGTCGACGACAGCCGCATGCTCCCAACCGACACCCTCCAGCAGTCGCTTGACGGCCCGATGCGCGACCGGGCCCGCACCGACGATCTCGCCCGATTGCCAGAGCTTTGCGAATTCCGTGGCGATGCCCGCACCGTCGACACGTCCACAAGCGATCAGACTCTTGACGGTGGCCATGGTTAGCTGGGTGTCGTCGGTGTACTGGCCCGGCGGATAGGAGTTGGCCTTGCCATGGCTGAGCGGCCGATAGCCGTCGGTGATGCCTTTCATCGCGGCGATCTGTTCCCGGGACCTGCCTTCGATGGGAGCCCCCAGGGCATCGCCGACGGCACACCCCATCAGCGCGCCGGTGAATTGGTCCTGTCGGGGCTTGTTCATCGTTGTGTCCTCCGGCATGTCAACTCAGTCGTTGGGCGGATACTAGCGTCCGGCGAACGTGCGGTGAGGCGGAAAACGCTTGTTGTGACTATGCTTGGGGTTGGACATACCCCTTCTTGATCGAGGAACAGACCCATGAACGTGCTTTTCGTTTTCTCGGATCAGCAGCGCTACAGTGCGGTCGGCGCAAACGGCAATCCGGTGGTGCGAACGCCCAACCTCGACCGGATGGCGGCCGAGGGCATGGTCTGCGACAACATGTTCTCCAACCACCCGTTGTGTTCGCCGTTCCGGGCGATTCTGCTGACCGGTCGGTACGGCTGGAAGAACGGCGTGATCTGCAACGAGTACGAGCCGTTTCGTGATATTCCGACCTTGCCCGGCACCCTCCAGTCGGCGGGCTACCACACGGGGCACATTGGCATCTGGCACCTCGGCGTCGGTCCCTACCCGGCACAAGACCGCTATGGATTGGACTACCTGGCGGCGGTGGAGGGGGTCGGAGGCAACTACTTCGACCAACGCTACTTCGAGAACGAGAGCGGGCCCACGCGCCATGAGGGCTGGACGCCGGCGGTGGAGACCGACCTCGCCATACGCTTCCTCGAGAAGCACCAGGCGGAGCGGGAGAACGATCCGTTCGCGTTGTTCGTGTCGTGGCGTCCGCCCCACTGGTCGTACGAGCAGTACCCGGACGAATACGGGGGCTACGATCCGGCCGACGTCGATCTGCCGGGAAACGTGCCGGCGCAAATGGCGGACTTCGCGAGACGCGAGATCGCCGACTACTACGGCTGCTGTACCGGCCTCGATGCGCAGATGGGGCGATTGCTGGACGCCCTAAAGCGCATGGGCCTCGCCGACGACACCATCGTCTGCTACTCCTCCGACCACGGCGACCATCTGTCGAGTCACGGCTACGGCAAGCCCAAGGACTTCTGGATGCACCCTTCCATGAGGGCCTCCAAGGCCACGGCCTACGACGAGTCCGCGCACATCCCATTGCTGGTTCGTTGGCCGGGAGTCACGCCGCCAGGATCCCGTTGCGCTGATTTCATCGGCGCCATCGACCTCGTGCCAAGCCTTCTGGGTGCTTGCGGCGTGCCGCTGCCCGAGGGTCTGCAGGGCAGGGACGTTTCCGGCCTCTGGCGGGGCGATTCCGCACCGGCCGATACCGAACGAACTCCGGGCGCCAGCGACTCCGTGTACCTGATGAACATGGGCAATGGCTGGCCGAATCGGCTGGCCTGGGTCGGTCGCTGGCGAGGCGTCCGTACGGAGCGGTATACCTACGCGCGTTGGTTTCATCACGAGCGCGAATCCTGGCTGTTCGATCGGCAAGAGGATCCGCTGGAGATGCGCAACATTGCCGGCACGTCCGAGGCGCGACCCGTCGTCGAGGAGATGGAGACCCGCCTGCACCGGTGGATGGAGGGGACGGGCGATCCCTTCGAGTATGGCCGACGCGGACCCCGGGGCTTCCTCGACGTCGGCCAGCGCTGGGCCAACCCCGAGCACTGGAAGGACTGGAGCGTGGCGTGACGGCGCCGATTCGGACAGGCGGCTATCCCCAACGCCTCCGATCAAGGCAAGATACGCCCCTATCCACGAACGAGGGGACATCGGGTGCATCAGATGAGAGTAGCGTTGCAAGGCCGCGCCCAGGGGCGACAGAGAGAACTGTACGAGGCGGCGGGGATCGAGTTCTGGGAAGGCGGCTGCCGGGATGAAGACGGGTTGATCGAACTGATCGGCGATGCCGACGGTGCCCAGGTGGGGATCTGGCCGCTGACGTCCAGGCGGGTCCTGGAGGCGTGCCCCAATTTGAAGGCTGTCAGCCGTTTCGGCGTCGGCGTGGATTCCATCGACCTCGATGCCGCCACCGAGCTCGGCGTGATGGTGTGCAACGTGCCGGGTTCGAACACCACGGAAGTGGCCGATCATGCCATGTCCCTCATGCTGTTGCTGACCCGGCGTCTCTACGACGCCATCGCGATGACGCGTGCCGGCGATTGGGCGGACAACCCACGGACGATGGGATCCTTTACCCCGGCCATGCGCCGGTTGTCCGGTCAGACCGTCGGCATCGTCGGCTTCGGCAACATCGGCCGCGCGTTCGCCATGCGCGCGCGGGGATTTGGAGTCAGCCGGATTCTCGCCCACGATCCTTACGTCAGGCAGATCGCCGGCGACCTGTACGGCGCGCAGATGGTGGACTTCGAGACGCTCACCGCCGAGGCGGACTGCATCACCATTCACTCCGCGGCAACGGACGAGTCCCGCTACCTCTTCGACGTCGACACGTTCAAGCGGATGAAGTCAACGGCGTTGCTGGTCAACACGGCGCGCGGACCCATCATCAACGAGGAAGCACTGGCCGACGCCCTTGAAGGTGGCGAGATCGAAGCCGCGGCTCTCGACGTCACGGAGGTCGAACCGCTACCGTCGGACAGCCGACTGCTCAAGCTTCCGAATTGCTACATAACACCGCATGTCGCTGCGATGTCCTCCGTGTTCGTCGCGGAAACAGCAGTCATGCAGGCGGAGAACATCATCTTCGTGCTGGCGGGGGGCAAGCCCCATGGCTTGGCGAACCCCGATGTGGTCAAGACGATCGCCATCATGAGAAACACGGATCCGGGCCGCTGGGCCAACGTGCCCAGCTAAGGATTGGCAGGCGCGACTCCAATGCGGGCAAGCGCTCTACATCTGGTAATTCTCGGCGCAGGCGTTTCGCTGGGGTTGGGCGCCGCCGAAGACGACTCGAAGGTCCGGGATGCATCCTCCGCAGAGGACGTCTCGATTGCCCAGGTGCGCGAGCTGGCCGAGGGCGGTAACCCGGAGGCGCAGTTCGCGCTGGGACGCATCTATCTGACGGGCCGCGGTGTTCCTGCGGATGCAACCAAGGCTCACGATTGGATTCTGCAGGCGGCGAAACAGGGCATGGCGCCTGCCCAGTACGTACTCGGGGCCATGTATGACCACGGCGAAGGTGCCGCAGAAGACCCTGGCGAGGCGGCGCGGTGGTATCGGTTGGCGGCGGGACAGGACCACGCAGATGCGCAGCTCAAGCTGGGAAGTCTCTACCGGGATGGCCGAGGCGTGGCTCGGGACGAGGCTGCCGCCATCGGCTTGTTCCGCCGCGCCGCCGGCCACGGCCTCGCCGCCGCCCAGGTCGAGCTGGGTCTCCACCATCAGAATCCGGGGCCGGAGCAGGACTATTCGCGAGCGGTGCTCTGGTTCCGCGCCGCGGCGGACCAGGGCATGGACCTAGGGCAATTCAACCTTGGATTGGCGTACGCCATGGGACGAGGCGTACCCCAGGACGACGCCGAAGCCGCGCGTTGGTATCGACTTGCCGCCGAACAGGGGGTGGCCGGGGCCCAGACCAACCTCGGCATGATGTACGAGACCGGGCAGGGGCTCCCCGAGGATCTCGGCGAAGCCGTTGAGTGGTACCGGCTGGCGGCGGAGCAGGGCAACCGTATCGCCCAGTACAACCTCGCCCGGATGGTCGGCTTCGGCCGAGGTGTTCCGAGGGACGTGGTGGAGGCGAGAAAGTGGTACACGTTGTCCGCCGAACAGGGTCACCCGGACGCACAGAACAATCTCGGCTCGTTCTACGCGGCCGGCGTCGGCATGGAACCGGACTATGGCGAAGCCCTGAAGTGGTACCGCCTGTCGGCGGAGCAGGGCAATCCCAGGGCGCACCACGGCCTCGGATACCTGTACCGAACAGGCCGGGGCGTGGCAAAAGACCATGTCGAGGCGGTCAAGTGGTATCGCAAGTCGGCCGAGCTTGGCTTCGATCGGGCGCAACTATGGCTTGGCCTGATGTTCGAATACGGCCAGGGCGTCTCCCAGGACTACGGCGAGGCCGCCAAGTGGTATCGGTTGGCCGCCGAACAGGGCAACGCCACGGGCCAGCACAATCTGGGCCGCCTATATGCCACCGGCAATGGTGTGCCGCAGGACGTTGCCGAGGCCTACAAGTGGTTCGTGCTCACGGTCTCGCGCGTGGACGAGGAACTGCGTGCCGAGGCGATCGACTTGCGCGACAGGACGGCGGCGGGGATGACCCCCGAACAGGTCGCCGAAGGCCAGCATCGTGCCGATGCGTGGGAGCAGGCACGGTAACCGTAGCGCCCCATAGCCAGCCCGGCACTTCGCTTCGCTGTGTGCCGGTTCGCCTTCGGCCCAGCCACACCGACCTCCCAAGGACCAACCGCGCCCGGTCGCTTACGCTCCCGGTCGCGTTTGTTCCATGCAAGGG
>VXPO01000147.1 GCA_009839505.1 Gammaproteobacteria bacterium | reverse complement strand
CGATTGACGTCAACACGGCGAACGTCAGCGGCACCTTGATGCGTCGGGCGCCGCGAATGGCGGCGACGAGACCGGGTGTTCCCCGCTGGCGTTCGAAGTGGATTCGTTCTGCCACGATGATCGCGTCGTCGACGATTATGCCGATTGCCAGGATGAACACGAATAGAGAGTGCAGGTCGAGCGCGACATCGAGGACCAACATCACGGCCAGAACGCCGACGAGCGACGTGGCCAACCCTACGACTACCCATAACGCGAGCCGGATCTCCAGGAACAGTGCCAGCGCGACCAGGACCAACACGAGGCCCAGGGCGCCGTTCTTGAGCAGAAGCTCGGCGCGTTCGGAGTAGGTTTGGGACTCGTCGTTCAGGATGTCGACTTCCACGCCTTTCGGTAGCGACGGGACGATGACGTTGGCGACGTGCTCGTGCACGGCGGCCGCAACCTCCAGTACGTGCTCTCCCTCAACGCGGGAGACCTCGATGAATGCGGCTGGTTTGCCTTGGTGACGGACGAGCAGATCGACGTCCTCGAAACCGTCGCGAACGTCCGCGATGTCGCCCAACCGTACGGTCGTGCCGTCGCTGCGGCTAAGGACGACGATCTCCTCGAAGTCCCGTTGAACGTAGCGCTGCCCGAGGGAGCGAATCCGCACCTGCTCGTCCACGGTGTCGATGCGGCCGGCTGAAAGGTCGAGGGAACTGCGGCGAACGGCAGCGGCGATGTCGTCAAGCGTAAGCCTAAGCGAGCGCAGTCGATTCAACGGCACTTCGATGGAGATCTCATAGTCTCTGAGGCCACTGGTCTCGACCAGCGATACGGTTGGAAGCGATGCGAGTGCGTCTTCGATCTGGTAGGCGAGCTCCTTAAGGGAACGTTCGGAAATGTCGCCGTAGACCACCAGTCGAATAATGCTCTGGCGGCTGGTCATTTCAGTAATTTCGGGGCGCCGTGCACCCACCGGAAGGGTCTGGATGCGGGAGACGGCCGACTCGATCTCGTCTATTGCCTTGGGGATGTCGGTACCCGATTTCACTTGGATCCGGATCGAGGCCATGCCCGGCGCAGCTATGGACTTGACTGCGCGAACACCGTCGAGGGAGCTGACCTGCTCTTCGACCTTGGCGATGATCGATTCCTCTGCCTCCTCGGGAGTGGCGCCGGGATAGGCGATGGAGACCTCGATGTGGTTGAAGGCCAACGTCGGCCAGGACTGGCGCTCCAGTCCCGGGAGCGACACGAGCCCCGCCGCCAGGATGGCGAACATGAGCAGGTTGGCGGCGACGCCGTTGCTCGCCATATAGGCGATCGGTCCGGCCGGCTCCCCCGAAAGGTCGTTCACACGCGCGGGGCTATCAGACGGGGTGTCGAACCCGGGCAACGCGGAACTCTAGCTTCTTGCGCGGGGCCGCGGTGGGAAACGGATTGATGCGCATCGCGTAGTCCGCAGGCAGCATTTCCAGTTCCAAGTGGTGGGCGATCACCAGAAGGTTGACCACCATCTGCAGCTCCAGCCACCGATGCCCCAAACAGGTGTGTGTGCCCAGCCCGTAGGGCGCGTAGGCCCCCGGCGTCGTGTGCTCCCACCGGTCCGGCAGGTAGCGATCGATGTCGAACTTCAATGGGTCCGGAAACAGGTCTTCCGAATAGTGTGTCGCGGTATGACAGATCAACAGGCGCGTCTTGGGTGGCAATTCGAATCCCGCGACCATGCATTGGTTCATGACGGTGCGTAGTTGCCAAGGGATTACCGGATACATGCGTTCGGACTCCAGGAAGAGTCGATGCGTTGCGTCGATATTCTCGAGGTTGCTGAAATCCTCGGCCTGCGGTTCGCGATGTCCGCCGAACAGCGAGTCGGCTTCCTCGCGGACACGGGCATGCAGGTTTGGGTCGTTGACCATTGCGTACACGGCGAACCCGAGCGCGCTGCCTAGATAGATGCTGGCAACCATCGCTGCGACGAAGGGAAAGGTGATGTCCGTTTCCGGCAGGAACTGGGGATCGTTCCGGTGCAGTTCGAGTATGGCATCCGCAACGTCTAGCGGCTTCCCCCTTCTTTGCGCAGGGGTGTGCGATGTGTGAATGGCATCGAGCAGCTCGCGCACATACTTCCTGGAACGCCTCATCTTCGGCGTCGACATCATGAACTTGGGCAGTGCGCCTTGAACGTGGGTTACGAGCGCGCGGTGCTCGTAGGCGAGCAAGTCGTCGACGAAGTGGCTGCAGTCGACGCCCATCGTCAGGTGCGACACCTGTCTGCTCATGTGGTTCTGGAAGGTCTTCGTTGCGCCGAACACATCGCCCTCGTTCCATCCGCAGACCGACTCCTTGCACAGGGAGATCAGCTCGGGCATTCGCTCGGCGAGAGTCGCCCGGGAGTAGGCGGTGCGCAGTGATTTGCGCATCTTGTGGTGTTCTGCGCCGTCCATGCCCGGCAATGTTCGCGAAGCGCCGAAGACGCCTTCGAGTCCTTGGATGTAGTCCTTGGAACGAAGGTAGAACCGTCCTTGCTTGTTGACCCAGGTATTGCATTCCGGTCCCATCAGCGCGACGACGGGTTGTCCGTTCATGCTGATGGGCACCCTCACCACCGGCCCGTGCTCCTCGAAGATGCTGCACGTCGCCTTGGGGATGTTGCCGGCGAGGAAATCACGCTGCCGCAGGATGTCGACCACCGCGAGCTTCGGGATGGGCTTCGCCGGGATGACTCGTCGGGTCTTGGGTTTGACCGTGCTGTCCTTGACGGCGGTTGCCACGGATCGGCCGACCAGATCCATGCCGGCTACGGTCTCGATACGCTCGCGTTTCTCCTCGTAGTCTTCCTCCGACAGGAGGGTCTTGAAGCCGTCGCAGGTGTGCATCAACCCCACGAGGATGACGTCCCTCGGGTCGGGGATGTCGTCGTTCAGGACGATGTTGAGGATTCGGGCCTTGGCTTCCTTCTGGATCGCCCCGTCTGCGCTCGGATACAGGCCTGACCGGGAAACCGAGCGCGACAGCGTCCAGAATCCGCCCGCCTCGTAGTCGAGCACGCCCTTCTCCACCAGTCGTTCCAACGTGAGCGTGACGATGTCTTCCGCTCGGACGGCGTTCCGTTCCACCCAATACTGCGTATCCGAATGGTCTTCGGCGTTGCTGATCTCCTCAAGCGTCGGGTCGAGCAACACGTCGCCCGTTGGCGTGGCGTCGAGGAGATACAGCGACTCGAGATCGGTGTCTATGCGGTTCTCCAGCGCAAGGTCGGCGATGACGGCACCGGCCATCACGCAGGAGAAGTCCCAACCCGGGACCATTTCGAGATACCCGCTCGATTCGTCGAGCATCAACAGGATTAGCTCTTCCGTCAGGCGTATCCGGAACTCGTCCATGTTGTTTGCCACGGAATCTAGCAGAGGAGGGGCAGGACGATTCCGAGATGCTGCAATACGGCTAGCGCAGACTCTCAACCAAGCCTAGACCCGCGGCCCGCGTCGGATAATGTCTCAACAATGACTGATCCGATGGGGGTGGTCAAGGACAAGTCCAGCGCCCATGGAGAACCTGGATCGCTGTCTTGATTGCCCGCCGGCGACTGCCGTTGGGTGACCCGATACCTTCGTCTTGCCACCGGCGAGCGAATTGGCGAACATGGAGCCATGATCATCGTTCACGGCATCATCCCCATCAAACCGAACCAACGTGACAAGGCGCTGTCGCTTGCACGTGAGATGTCCGATGCCACCCGAACCGAGAACGGCTGTATTTCCTACGAGTTCTACGTGGGCTTGAGGGATCCGAACACGCTGATCCTGCTTCAGGAATGGGAGAACATGGAGGCTCTTGCCGGGCATCAGAAAACCGAACACATGAAGGTGTTCCTAGACGAGCTGCCCGATGTTCTCGCCGGGCAGGTTCACACCCGACGCTACGCGGTCCAGTCGGAGTCGGAGCCAGCGAGCAAACCCGAATCGTCGCAGCCCATCGTTCACTGACTCGCGTTTGCCGGGTTTCCGGTCAGCCGCTCTACGAGCAGAGCAGGCGTTAGCTTCTCCGTATGCGGCTGGTTCCGACGTCGAATTTCCACGACCCCATCCTTCAGGCCACGTTCGCCGACGGTGACGCGGGTCGGGATGCCGATTAGGTCGGCGTCGGTGAACTTGACGCCCGCCCGTTCGTCACGGTCGTCGAGGAGCACGGCGATGCCGGCCGCCTCCAAGTCGCGGTGCAGCGCCTCGGCAGTCGTCTGCACATCGGTCGACTTGACGTTGTTCACGGCCACGATGTGTACGTCGAACGGCGCCACCGCATCCGGCCAGACGATGCCGTCGTCGTCGTGACACTGTTCCACGATGGCCGCCACCATGCGGGAAACGCCGAAGCCGTAGCAGCCCATGAGCGGCACCACGTCGTTGCCGGAGGCGTCCTGAACGGTCACCTCCATGGCTTCGGTGTACTTGGTGCCGAGCTTGAAGATGTGCCCGACCTCGATGCCGCGCATGAACTTGAGCGGTCCGCTGCCGTCTGCCGCCGGGTCGCCTTCGACGACGTTGCGAATGTCCTCCACGCGGACATCGGCCGCGACGTCACGGGTCCAGTTGGCGCCTAGATAGTGGTAGTCGTCCGTGTTCGCGCCGCAGACGAAACTCGACAACGCGTGGGCGGAGCCATCCGCGATGATCGGCAGTTCAAGTCCGACGGGACCGATGGACCCGATGCCCACACCCAGTGCGGCTTCGATCTCGGCCTCGGACGCGAACGCCAGTGGGCGGCGGACACCTTCGACGCGCGACGCCTTGGCTTCGTTCAACTGGTGATCGCCGCGCAGCACCAGGGCGACGAGACCCGGTTCCGACTCGGCGTGAACGATCAACGTCTTGACGCACTGCCGAGCGTCGACCCCCAGGAAGCTGGCCACGGACTCGATTGTCTTGGCAGCGGGCGTATGGCGTTTCTCGAGATCCTGCGAATCGGTTTGCCGAGGCATGGCAACGGCTTCGGCCCGCTCGACGTTGGCCGCGTAGGAACTCGCGGGACTGTAGGCGATGACATCTTCGCCGCTGTCGGCGAGAACGTGGAACTCGTGTGACTCGCCGTCGCCGATGGACCCGGAGTCAGCTTCGACCGCGCGGTAGTCGAGGCCCATTCGGTCCAGGATCGCCGAGTAGCAGCGATGCATCGCCGCGTAGGTTTGCTCGAAGGAGTCTTCGTCGAGGTGGAACGAGTAGCCGTCCTTCATGATGAACTCACGGGCCCGCATCAATCCGAAGCGGGGACGAACCTCGTCTCGAAACTTGGTCTGGATGTGGTAGAGGTTGCTGGGCAACTGTCGGTAGCTCGTGATCACCCGACGGAAGAGGTCGGTCACCACCTCCTCCTGGGTCGGACTGACGCAGTATTCCCGATCGTGCCGGTCGGTGAGGCGGAGCAGTTCAGGGCCCATGACATCCCAGCGTCCGCTCTCGCGCCAAAGTTCGGCGGGTTGCACAACCGGCATGAGGATCTCCTGGGCGCCGGCGCGTTGGAGTTCTTCGCGGACGATCCGCTCGACGTTTCTGAGCACGCGAACGCCAAGGGCAAGCCAGTTGTAGGACCCGGAGGTCAACCGGCGGATGAAACCGCCGCGGATCAACAGGACGTGACTGACGACCTCGGCATCGGCGGGAGCTTCCCGCAGCGTTGGAATGATGAGTTGGCTGAATCTCATGGCGGCTAGGGCGGAATGAACGAGGCGGGTTGGCCAGGAACGGGAGTCGAGTCCTAAGGAATGCCTTGGACGCGAGAAGAGGCTAGCGCCGCGTCAGAGCACCATTTCCTTCAATCGTTTTAGGGGCGTGATGCGCACTTTGACCGAGGCCTTCTTGGCGGGAATCTCCACGGCTTCGCCGGTGGCTGGGTTTCGCCCCATGCGCTTCTTCGTCGCCCGACGCTTCACGGCGCGGATCCTGAGCAGTCCGGAAAGGGTGAAGGAACCCACGCCGCGCTTTTTGATGTGGCGCTCGATCAGCGATTCCAACTCCTCGAAAACCGACGTGACTTGGCGCCGCGTGAGGCCCGTTTCGGCGGCGATATGCGTAAGTATCGCCGTCTTGTTCATCCTGTTGCGGATCGCAGGCGGCTTCTTGGTCGGGGCGGGTGTCTTCCTTGGTGCTGCCTTGCGTGCCATTGCCCATTCCTTTGTGGATGACAGACATGCCGTGCCCTCGCACCGGCACGCGCGCTTTATAGCGGATCGACCACTCAAAGCCAAGAACGAGACAGCGTCTCCGATACCCCGGAAAACGGCCTTGATCCGGCCGCTTCGTGCCGCGAGCAGCACCCGCCTGAGAGGAGGGACTGCACCTGCCCATGTATTCTTGCCGGGTTTTCATTATGCTTCGCCACCGCATTTTTCGCGTGGAGACCCCTCAACGTGCCCATCTACGAGTACGCCTGCCGGTCCTGCGAACACCAGTTCGAGACGATCCAAAAGTCCAGCGAGGAACCGCTTAAGGACTGCCCCGCATGCGGCGAAACGGCGCTCCGGAAGCTGCTTTCCGCGCCCGTGTTTCGATTGAAGGGCAGCGGCTGGTACGAGACGGACTTCAAGACCGGCGACCGACGGAACGTGACGGAAGGGAAAGAGCAAGAGGCAGGGAAGGAAACCGAGGCGACCGGCAACGGTGAGTCTGCGGACAAGTCTGCCGATGGGGGCACGGCGAAGGAGTCTTCCGATGCGTCGCCTGCGGCCGCCGGGTCCTCGACGAACACGAAGACGAATGGCAAGGGCACCGGTCGGGCGAGTGGCGGCAAGTCTTCGTCGGCGCCGGGCGGGAGTTCCGCCTCCGCGCCCGATGCGGGCTGAGCCGCACCGTCACCCAGGCGAAACGCGTCGATGCGCACCCATTACTGTGGCGACGTCCGCGCCACCCATGTCGGTGAAACGGTCGAACTGACCGGTTGGGTTCACCGCCGCCGGGACCACGGCGGTGTGATCTTCCTCGACGTCCGCGACCGCACCGGCATCGTGCAGGTGGTCTACGACCCCGACACCCCGGAGAGCTTCGAGGTCGCGGATCGCGTACGCAGCGAGTACGTGCTCCATGTCCATGGCCGGGTTCGCCCGCGACCGGAAGGCACGGTGAATCCGGACATGAAGACCGGGGAGATCGAGGTGCTCGGAAGCAGCTTGGACGTGCTGAACGAGTCCGGAACACCGCCGTTCACGTTGGACGAATACTCTGACGCCGGCGAGGACGTGCGGCTGCGGTACCGGTTCATCGACCTGCGTCGACCGGAGATGCAGGAGCGGCTGCACCTCCGGGCCCGTGCGGCGAGCCACGTCCGTCGGTTCCTGGAAGCCGAAGGGTTCTGGGACATCGAGACGCCGACCCTGACCAAGAGCACGCCGGAAGGCGCCCGCGACTACCTCGTGCCGAGCCGCACGCACCCGGGGGAGTTCTTTGCGCTGCCCCAGTCGCCGCAGCTGTTCAAGCAGCTGCTGATGATCTCGGCGTTCGACCGGTACTACCAGATCGCACGTTGTTACCGGGACGAGGATCTCCGGGCCGACCGCCAGCCGGAATTCACCCAGATCGACATCGAGGCGTCGTTCGTGGACGAGCGCGACGTGATGGATTGGAGCGAGCGGCTGATCAAGTCGCTGTTCGAGGAGATCGTCGGCGTCGAACTGCCGGACTTCCCGGTGCTAACCCACGCGGAAGCGCTCCGGCGCTTTGGTTCGGACGCACCGGATCTGCGCAATCCCCTCGAACTGGTGGACATCGCCGACCTGGTGCGCGATGAAGCGTTCAAGGTTTTCAGTGGTCCGGCCAACGACTCGGGCGGACGAGTGGTGGCGCTGAAAGGGCCGGCCGCCGCGACGCGCCTGTCACGCCGTGAGCTCGACGACTACGTCGGCTTCGTCGGTCGCTACGGCGCCAAGGGTCTCGCCTACATCAAGGTGAACGACCGGGCAGGCGGCATGGACGGGCTGCAATCCCCGATCCTGAAACACCTCGATCCGGTAACCGTCGCGGCGGTTCTCGACCGGGTCGGTGCAGCGACCGGCGACATCGTTTTCTTCGGTGCCGACAGCGCCAAGGTGGTGAACGACGCCATGGGCGCATTCCGCATCGAGCTGGCGCGGGACCTCGACCTCTCGGAGGATGGTTGGGCGCCCCTGTGGGTGACGGAGTTCCCCCTGTTTGAACCCGGACGCGAGACGCTGGTTCCGGCGCATCACCCGTTCACCCAGCCGGCCTGCTCGGTGGAGGAGCTGCATGCTGATCCACGCCCGGCGTTGGCCCGGGCCTACGATTTCGTGCTGAACGGCGTCGAGGTGGGCGGCGGTTCGATCCGCATCCACGACCCGGCCATGCAGCGGGCCGTGTTCGAGGTGCTGGGAATCGGCCAGGAGGCGGAGTCCAAGTTCGGTTTCCTGCTCGATGCCCTGAGTCTCGGTTGCCCGCCCCATGGCGGCATCGCCATCGGCTTCGACCGGCTAGTCATGATGATGGCCGGGACCGACAACATCCGCGACGTGATCGCATTCCCAAAGACCCAGTCGGCGGCATGTCTGCTAACGTCCGCACCGGGCGCCGTGGACGAGCAGCAGCTGCGGGACCTCCATCTCCGGATACGGTAGACGAACCCATGGCGGGTCACTCGAAGTGGGCCAACATCAAACACCGCAAGGCCCGACAGGACGCCAAGCGAGCAAAGGTGTGGACCAAGGTGATCCGCGAACTCACGGTGGCGGCGCGTCTCGGAGGCGGTGACCCCGACGACAATCCGCGGCTTAGGGCCGCCCTCGACAACGCCCTGTCCGTGAACATGCCGAGGGACACCGTGGACCGGGCCATTGCCCGCGGCGTCGGCGGTCTCGAAGGCGGCGACGTGGAGGAACTCGTCTACGAGGGCTACGGGCCGGGCGGGGTCGCGGTGTTGGTCGAGGTCATGACCGACAACCGCAATCGCACCGTGGCGGCCGTTCGACACGCCTTCAGCAAGCATGGCGGCAAGCTCGGTACCGACGGCTCGGTGGCCTACCTGTTCACCAAGCGGGGTGTCGTCAGTCTCGTCGGGGCGGATGAGGACGTAGTGATGGAGCTGGCCATCGACGCCGGTGCGGAGGACATAGACGCCGAGGACGACGACGTCATTTCGGTTACCACATCTCCCGAGCAGTTCGGACCGGTGGTCGATGCGCTACGCGCTGGTGGACTGGAACCCGAGCATGCCGAGGTCGGCCTTGTGCCGTCGGTCACCAATCCTTGCGACGAAGACACCGCCGACAAGGTTCTGCGGCTCATCGATGCCTTGGACGATCTCGACGACGTGCAGAACGTCTACAGCAACGCCGGGTTTCCCGAGGGGGTGCTCGATAGCTGAGCCCCGTGACGCACTCCCGGCCGGAGAACGGTCGGCTAGCCCGTCTCGAATGTCCGATAAACACTGGAGAACCAAGCAGTTGCATCTTGGCACCAGCGACTTGGTGAGATATGCGGGTTAGGCGCGTGCTCGGCATCGATCCCGGTTCGCGCACCACGGGCTACGGCGTGATCGAAGCCGAAGGAGACACGCTGCGCTACGTCGCCAGCGGATGCGTCGAGACAACGCGCGGCGCTGTCCCCGGGCGGCTCGCCGATATCTTTCGTGGCGTGGAGGCGGTGATCGCGGAGCACGCTCCCGACGAGTTCGTCATCGAGGAAGTGTTCGTCGCCCGCAATCCCCAATCGGCGCTCAAGCTCGGTCAGGCACGAGGTGCGGCCATCGCTGCGGCGGTCGATGCCGACCTGCCTGTCAGCGAGTACGCCGCGCGGTCGGTGAAGCAAGCCGTGGTGGGCACCGGGCGGGCGACCAAGGAGCAGGTCCAGTACATGGTGCGTGTGCTGCTGTCCCTGTCGGCGGCACCGCCGTCCGATGCTGCCGATGCTCTTGCAGTCGCGATCTGCCACGTCAATACTCAGCGGATGGACAGGGATTGTTGAATGATCGGTCGCCTACGCGGCAGGGTGGTCGAACTCGATGGCCCGGTGGCCGTCGTCGATGTCGGCGGCGTGGGCTACGAGGTGGAAATGACCACCAGCGCCGCGGCCATGCTGGCCACCGCCACGGCGGAGGTGGTGGTCCATACGCACATGGCGGCGCGCGACGACGTGCAGGCTCTCTACGGCTTCGCGAGCGCCTCTGAGCGAGATCTCTTCCGATCCCTGATCAAGGTCTCCGGAATCGGTCCGAAACTCGCCTTGGCACTGCTCTCGTCGGTCGCGCCCGACAGGTTCGCCAGTGCCATCGCGAGCGGCGATGTCGCAGCGATCAGCCGGGTGCCTGGAATCGGCAAGAAGACCGCGAGCCGCCTGGTGATCGAATTGCGGGACCGCGTCGGCGAGTTGGCGACAGGGACGGCAACGGGTGCCGGTTTGAACGCCGAGACGCGTGAGGCTGTTCTCGCTCTGGTGTCGCTCGGCTATCGGGAGAATGCCGCGGCCCGCGTGGTCGGTGAAGTGGTGGAGGCTCTTGGTGCCGTGTCGGTCGAGGATCTCGTCAAGGAGTCCTTGAAACGGATGGCGGCGGCATGAGCGTCCAGCCGGATCGGCTTACCTCCGGCGATGCCCGCGACGAGGAGGACTCGTTCGAGCGGGCACTGCGGCCGACGCGTCTCGCCGACTACGTCGGCCAGGCGAAGGTCAAGGAACAGATGGCGGTGTTCATCGAGGCCGCACGGCGGCGCCACGAGAGTCTCGATCACACGCTCATCTTCGGTCCTCCGGGGTTGGGCAAGACGACGCTCGCGCATATCGTCGCCAACGAGATGGAGGTCGCCCTTCGAGCCACGTCGGGACCGGTGTTGGAAAAGCCTGGCGATCTCGCCGCGCAGTTGACCAACCTCGACGAGGGCGACGTCCTGTTCATCGACGAGATCCACCGGCTCTCGCCCGTTGTGGAGGAGATCCTCTACCCGGCCATGGAGGACGGCAAGCTGGACATCCTGATCGGCGACGGTCCCGCCGCCAGATCCATCAAGCTCGAGCTCAAGCGCTTCACCCTGGTCGGGGCAACCACGCGTGCCGGGTTGCTGACCTCACCCCTAAGGGATCGTTTCGGCATCGTCCAGCGCCTCGAGTTCTACAGCCACGAGGAGCTCGCGGAGATCGTCACCGTTTCGGCGGGCAAGCTGCGGATACCCGTCGACGCCGCGGGAGCCGGCGAGATTGCCCGTCGCTCGCGAGGTACGCCACGGGTCGCGAACCGTCTGCTCCGCCGTGTGCGGGACTTCGCGGAGGTGAGAAGCGACGGCCGGGTGACCCATGAGTCCGCGGACGCCGCGCTCCGCATGCTGGAGGTGGATGACCGGGGTCTCGACGGCATGGACCGGCTCGTGCTGAACGCGATCACCAGCAAGTTCGGCGGTGGTCCGGTGGGCGTGGATTCGCTGTCAGCGGCGATCGGTGAGGAACGCGATACCATCGAATACGTGATCGAGCCGTTCCTCGTGCAGGAGGGCCTTGTCATGCGTACCCCCCGGGGACGGGTGGCCACGGAATCGGCGTACCGGCACCTGGGGCTCGCGCCGGCACGGCGGGACGGCCAACTACAACTCGACTTGACGGAGCGCGAATGACGGAACCCATGTCCGTTCTCGAACTGGTCAGGAACGCGAGCTTCCTGGTCCAGGCCGTAATGGTGATCCTGGTGCTTGCCTCGGTGGCGTCCTGGGTGATGATTTTTCAACGCTGGTTCGAACTCAACCGGGTGCAACGCGAGATCGACGACTTCGAAGAGGAGTTCTGGAGCGGCATCGATCTGGCGAACCTGAAGGCCGAACTCGACGAGCGCCCGGAGGACCAGACCGGCATCGAGTCACTGTTCGCGGCGGGCTTTGGCGAGTACCGCCGTTTGGCGGGACAGGGGGCCGATCCGGACGCCGTCCTGCAGTTCGTGCAACGGGCTATGCGCGTCGCCCTGACCCACGAGGAGGAGCGGCTCGGCCGGCACTTGCCGTTCCTTGCCACGGTGGGGTCGACCAGCCCCTATGTCGGCCTGTTCGGCACGGTTTGGGGGATCATGAACGCGTTCCGCAATGTCGCCACGATGACCCAGGCGACGCTCGCCGCGGTGGCGCCCGGAATCTCCGAGGCCCTAGTGGCCACCGCCATGGGACTGTTCGCGGCGATACCGGCGGTCATTGGCTACAACCGCTTCTCGTCCCGTGTCGAGGCATTGATGAAACGCTACGAAGCCTTCGCGGACGAGCTTACCTCGATCCTGCATCGTGACGCGGTGACGGCATGAATACCCGCCGCCGGCCAATGTCGGAGATCAACGTCGTTCCCTACATCGACGTCACGCTCGTGCTTCTCGTGATCTTCATGGTGACGGCGCCGTTG
Source organism: Gammaproteobacteria bacterium (assembly GCA_009839505.1). Taxonomy (GTDB): domain Bacteria; phylum Pseudomonadota; class Gammaproteobacteria; order Pseudomonadales; family Azotimanducaceae; genus VXYL01. The sequence continues at coordinate 2,250 of VXPO01000147.1, read as the reverse complement.
GTGAGCCAAGGTGTCGAGGTGGATCTTCCCGACGTCGACTCCGAGCCCCTCGAAGAAGAGGAAAACCCGTTGGTGATAACGGTGAACGCCGAGGGCGAAATCTATGTCAACACCGGCATGCCTACCGCCGGCGAGACCGGCACCCGGGCCACCATCTTCTCCCTGGCCGATCAGGCCGAGCGGATCTTGCGTGCCCGTCCCGACCTGCCGGTCTACGTCCGTGCCGACAAACTCGTGCCCTACGGTGACGTCATGGGGGTCATGTCGGTGCTGCAGAGAGCTGGCGCGACGGGCGTCGGTTTGATTACGGACCCGGTGGAGGGGCGAACCCCCGCCCCAGCAGTGTAGTACTGAAAAAACTTAAGGCAAAACACCACACCCAGCGAAACGCCCAGCGGGGGGAGGGGGGGCGCGGGGGGGGGGGTTTTCAGCCCGGCCGGGGGGGCGCCCTACGGCCCCGCCACGGAGGAGGAGTCGTGAACGTCGTGCGGGACTACGCCCTGCCGCTGATCCTCGCCGTTGGGCTGCATGCGGGCGTCGTCGGGTTGCTGATGCAGAACTGGCAAGGCACGACCGACTCGGACGAGTCGGTGATGCCAATCCTGCGCGTCGACATCGTCGAGATCGCGCAGCCGAAGTCCCGACCGGCACCACCGAAGGTCGAGCTTCCCCCACCGAAACCGCAAACGGCGCCGGCCAAGCCGCCGCCCAAACCGCCGCCCAAACCCGCCGCCCAACCCGTCCCGCAGCCGGACCGGGAGGCCGAACGCCGTGAGCGCGAACAGCGCGAACGCGAACGCCGCCTTAGGGAACTGCAGGAACAATCCACCAATCGTGTCCTCGACGAGGAGTTGTACGACCTGCAGGAGGGCGCCGACCAAGGGGAGACGATGAGCTACGTGGCGGGCATCTACAGCGCCATCGTCGCGGAGTGGTCGAGACCTCCGAGCGCACGCAACGACATGCAGGCGCGATTCCGCGTGGACCTCTTGCCGTCTGGCGACCTAAAGTCGTTGACCCTGCTTGAGTCGAGCGGCAACGCTGCCTTCGACCGCTCGGCGGAGGCCGCCGTACGCAAGGTCCGACGCTTCAAAGTCCCGTCGGGCAAGCTCTTCGAGGACAAGTTCCGTCGATTCACCCTGTTGTTCAAACCGGAGGATCTACTGCGTTGAATGCACCTGCCGCAAATGGGGCATGGCGCTGCCTGCTGGGGCTAGCCCTTTCAACTACGCTCACGGTTCACGCCTTGGAGATCGTGATTCCCGAGGGTTGGGACAGTCCGACGAAGATCGCCGTAGTGCCGTTCGCGGGTCCTTCGCCAAGCGAGGCTCTCGAGGTTGCCGACTTAGACGAGATCATCGGCTTCGACTTCCAACGCAGTGGACAGTTCTGGGTGCTGCCGGACGGCGACATGCTTTCCTACCCGACGGCCCCGGACGCGGTGCACTACCGGGACTGGCGCATTCTCGACATGGACTACCTGCTCATCGGCCGGTCGTGGCTGGAGGCATCCGGCGATCTGACGGTCGTCTATCACCTCTTCGACGTGACGTCAGAACGGGAAATCCTGTCTTCCCGACTGTCGGCACCGCCGGAATACCTGCGCGACGTCGCCCACCGGATCGCCGACGATGTCTACGAACAGATCACCGGCATCCCGGGCGCGTTCTCCACCAAGATTCTCTACGTCCTGGAGAAGACCGCCGACGACTACGAGCTCCGTATCGCCGATTCCGACGGCGCGCGGGCTCATACCGTGTTCCGGTCGGAGCATCCGATCATATCGCCCACCTGGGCGCCGGACGCGCGCCGCGTGGCCTACGTTTCCTTCGAGACCGGACGGTCGACGATCTTCGTCCAGGATCTGCAGACGGGCGAACGCGAGTCGGTCGCCGCGTTTCGGGGCATCAACGGCGCACCGGCGTTCTCGCCGGACGGCACCCGTCTGGCGATGTCACTGTCGCGCGACGGCAACGCGGAGATCTATGTCCTCGACCTTGCTACTCGCGAACTCGAACGGATCACGCGCTGGCCCACCGCCATCGAGACGGAGCCGAGTTGGACCGACGACGGCGGGATCATCTTCACGTCGGACCGCAGCGGCAAGCCGCAGGTGTACCGGATCGACCTTTCTACTTACTTGGAAGAGCGGCTCACCTTCGAGGGCGACTACAACGCCCGGGCGGCGCGGGGGGCGGGGGCGCCGGGGGCGCGCTAAGAGGTCGCGCGGGAGGCGCGGGGGGAAGAAGA
>VXPO01000146.1 GCA_009839505.1 Gammaproteobacteria bacterium | reverse complement strand
TACAGGACGTGCCGGGCAGAAATTAGTGAGGAAGCCCGTATTCCACTGCATAACTGCAAAGTTCCGTCCGAGGGAAGTCGGTAAACACCCCTGATGGACCAGTGCACCGCGCGAACGGACGACACAGGAGGCCGCACGGCACTCGTCACAGGGGCTCGCTGCGCGGGCCGCCCCAGAGCCGGCGCGTCACATCGGCGTTGGATGGGATTGCCGGGGGCGCTATCCTCGTTGCGGGGAGTTGCCATGGCCGTACGCCGACCCACCGAGGAGACTGCCCGCCTGGGAGAGGCGATCTACGAGCGCGACATCCGCGCTCAGGTCGAGGCCGACCACGACGGCGAGTACGTCGCCATCGACGTCAACAGCGGATGCTGGGCCGTCGCAGAAGACCTGCTCGCGGCCGCCGGCGACCTCCGGTCGCGGTACCCCGACGTTGTCGACGTGTGGAGCGTCCGGGTCGGCCACCGAGCGCTGCGTCACTTTGGGGGTCGGCCCCTGCGGAGAGCTGAGTGATCGAGGGCACGGTGAATGCCGCCTACGAGGCGGCGCTAACCCTCACCGTAGAAGGCCCGGAAGGTCACGCCCGGGAAATCGAAGCCGTGGTGGACACGGGCTACAACGGTTTCCTCACACTGCCGCCCGTGCTCGTGGGCGAGCTCGACCTCCCCTTCGTCACCAGCGGTGAGGCGACCCTCGCAGACGGCAGCGCGGTCAGCTTCGACATCCACATGGTCACAGTTGATTGGGATGGTCAGGCCAGACACGTCGAGGCGGACGCGGCCGAGACCACGCCACTCGTCGGCATGCGGCTGCTCGCCGGCCACGACCTTCACGTGGAAGTGGAGAGCGGCGGCCGCGTCGTCATCGAAGCTCGCTAAGCGGGTCACAGACTGCTGGCGGCGAGGCATCCCTGCCATCCACAAGAACACCGGCATGACGGCACACTCGTGCTAAGGGGCTGCGCCCGGTTCTACGTGGAGCTGTCGTTCCGAAACGCGCGCCAGTGATTGCGGGACCAGAGATGCGAGTCGCCCTTGGACCCCAACGGCGACCCTGTCCGCACGGTCACCTGAGCCCGCGCCGCTGCGGCGGGACCTTACGACAAGCTGCGCTACGAAGCAGCGCGCGACCTTCGCCCACGGCGCGTCTGTCGTAGCACTCCCGTGACGTTGATTCGGTAGGTCGCCATGTCCTCTGAGACGTCGTACTTCTTTGCTATGGCCTTGGCACTCCTGCCACGCCGGACCTCGCGAAGCAGGAGCTCGCGTGGGAGAAGAAGGCACCCGGCGAGCCAGCGGGCCTCCTCTTCCTGCTGTGGATCGCACGAGAGGAAAGTGCTCTCGCCGATCGTCTCGACGCGGCTCAACTCATGCCCGAGCAGGATGTGAGCCAGTTCATGAGCGACGTCACTGTTCCGGCGGCCGGCTGTCGCTAGTGGGTTAAAGACGACCACATGTCGCCCGTGGATCGGGGGGAACGTACACGCCGAGAACGCGTCGTCTTGCAGTTCGCGCAACTCCTCGAAGCGACTCCGCGGGAGGAGTGTGTCGCCGGCCAGTACCTCGACGTCGAGGTGTTCCGCCAAGGTCTCGGGGGTCACCTGCGCGCCGGTCGACAGGTGGGCCTCAGCACGGATGCGCTCGGCGATCCGCTCGCACTCGGACTTAAACCCCCTCCTGAGTGCCACGGGGCCCCCTCTCTCGCACGGCATCCTGGAGGTCAGCTACCAAGGAGGCTACGGAACGGGCCGCGTCGGGTCTCAGGGTGCGCGCAGCTCTCAGGTGGGCAGCCGTTACATGCCGAGGCTGCGCCAGGGCTTGGTACAGGTCCGACACCAGGCCTGCGATCCGGTTGGCTGCATCGTCTGAGAGGCTGGGATCGGTCTGGAGGTGCTGGGCAACGACCTCAGGGGTCGTCACCGTGCGCTCGCGCCGCTCAAAGAACTGGGCTACGTCTGCCCCGCTCCACTCAACGAGTCGCTTGAACTTCACCAGATCGGGCAGATGGCCTCGTTCCACGCGAGCCAGGGTGTTGAACGGGACGCCCGCGTCCTTCGCTGCGTCGCGGAGGCTCAGTCCGCGCCGCTTCCGCTCGTTGGCGACCAGGGGGCCAAGGTCCTCGAAGTTGAGAGTGTCATCGGCCAAGCTGCCTCCCGTATTAACTCTGGTACGGTGTACCATTGGACTTGCGCCTGGGTCACCTGGCGGAGTACCCTGCGTAGCAACTATGGTACAGCGTTTCGGCTTCCGGGAGAACCCTGGTGCCGACGGCTCAGAGTCAGGAGGACTCGAATGGTCAAGTCAGAGACACCCCAGCAGCTCGATGTTCAGGGTGGGCCCGAGGTACTCGTCACTATCTCCTACGCCGCCAGCCGGCAGGGACGATGGGAAGAAAAGGCCTCCGCCGACACGCCCCTCTCCGTTGTTCGCGACGCAGCGATGGCCTTCTTCGGTGTCGTCGACCACGTCGACAGCGCCGGGAACGGTGAAGTCTACGAACTGATGGATCGCGGTACGACCTTCGAGGACCTCTCGGTCACGATCGGGAATCTGGCGGACACTTCAGGAAACCTCGCGCTCCGGCTCGTCCGCCGGCTCGTGGCGGGATGAGCTCTCGCCTCAGCGAACTCTGCTTCGACGACGACCTGCCGGAGGCCGAGCGGGTCGCCGCCGAAGCAGGGTGGCGTATCGGCCGGACGGGCGAGACGGCGGTCGAGGTCAGCATGCAGTCGACCGTCGACGATGAGCGCTACTTCCTTCGGCTCGTCTGGTCCGAGTACCCCGACGAAGCTCCGTCGATCGTCTGCTTCGATCCAGAAACGGGAAGACCGGACGTCCAGTCCGCATGGCCAGACTGCGACGGATTCCGCCCCGGCCAGCCGGACCTTTGCCTCCCGTTGTCGGCCGAAGGCTTCGCGGCTCACCCGGAGTGGGGGACGGATCCGGTCAAGCGATGGAGTACAGACGGTAACGTCCTCCTCCGGGTCCTCGACGAGCTGCAGGTGATTCTCAACTCCAGATCGCACTACAGGGGACGGACGCCTTGTCAGCACTAGTGAACGTCGCCCCAGCCTGCGTCCAGGCCACCCTCGGCGTACTCGCCGCCAACGGCCAGCTCGGCCTTGAAGGCTCGGCGCTATGGCTCGGCTCGACATCCGACCTGAGAGTGCAAACGGTCGTAGTCCCGGCAGGCCCCGGCGTGTCGTTCGAGCCGAAGCGCGTGCAGCTCTCGGTTCAGTGGATGGATGCACTGGGCGCTGTTTGCGATGAACTCGGCCAAGTCGTGCTCGCGGGCGTTCACTCCCATCCCTGGACCGCATTCCACAGCGAGGTGGACAACGACGGATTCCTCCACGCGCCCGACTTCGTAAGCATTGTCGTGCCGCGTTACGGAGTCACCGACCTCGCCGAGGCCGACTCTGAGTGGGCGGTCTACGTTGGACTTCCCAACGGTCGCTGGCGTGCATCGTCCTGGAGCATTGCCGTCGAGCTTGACCCTTCAGCCAGGTTCGAGACCCGCGTAGTGACGGTGGGAGGACTCACTGATGCGCGAACGTGACGACAGGCACAGGGAGCTTGTCTCCGAAGTAAGCGGCCTACCTGAAGCGGACGCAGCTCGGTACCTCACGTCCGCTCACATTGTCCTTGCCTGGGCCACGGACGCCGAACGAACCCGAGCGGGTCGAGCTCTCGTAAGGACAGCCGCGAACCTGATCGTTCGATTCGCCCCGGGTATCAGGATCGCGAATCGGTCGTGCTTCGCGACCGAGGTCGCGGAGCTGCTTCGCCAGATCGACTCGTCCGCGCGTCCGATGTCGACGGCCGTCATCGACCCTGTCTTGGTGCAGCTCGGTGGCGGCCCAGCCAACTGTCACGTCTCGGGCTCCGCTGACGGCTGGACAGCCATCGTATCCGGGACAGGGGATGCTCTGCCGCCCGTTACCGACACCTCCAACGTGCTTGGGGCGCATGCCGCTGCCGCCATCGTGGCCAGCGAGGTGTTTCGTCACGCACTACCGCTCAGGGAGGAGTTCCAGTGGCACGCACCCCTTACCCGGTACTCAGTATTCGACTACGGCGCTCCCGAGTCGGCTGCCCCGGAGGTGGGGACGCCCCAACTCAGGACCGTTCCACTACTCGTCGGCGTCGGCGCCATCGGCCAAGCCTCAATAGACACCCTCGCCTCGTTGCGAACGACCGGCACCATTCGCTGCGTCGACAAGGGGTACGTTGACGACGCGACCAACCTGAATCGCTCGGTCCTAGCACTCGAGCAGGACCTAGCAACGTCCTCTCCCAAGGTCGATCTCGCGACGCGTCGGGTGGCGGACTCGGACCTCAGGGTCATTCCTCACCTTGAAGAACTGTCATCCGTATTGGCCAAGATCAACGACGGCGGCATTCCCTGGCCCACGGTCGTGGCCTCTGCGCTGGACAGCCCTGAGGATCGGCGCACGCTCCAAGGAATCTGGCCGGACGTGACCCTCGATGCAGCAACGGGTGGCTCGATGGTGCAGATATTCCGGTACATCGCTGAATCCGAGACGGCGTGCCTGCGGTGCCTACACGCTCCTGCTGCCTCCGGGCCGTCCTACGAGCAGACCATGGCCGATCGAACCGGTATGTCCGTGGCAGAGGTCGCGGAAGCTCTCGCTCAGCCGCTGTCTCCCTTGGAGGAAAGCACCGTCAACCGGATGAAGCCGGACGTCCGTGCTCTGGCCGAGGAGCACCTCGGGTCGGACATCTGCGGTTTCCTGAGCGCCGTCGAAGCTCTCGGCGATGCACCGGGCTCTGAGCGGCGTCTCGTGTCCGTGTCCTTCGCCTCGTACCTGGCCGGCGTTTTCTTGGCGGCCGAACTCGTCAAGGCAGAACTCGGTATCGACACACGGCTCATCGGTCGCTATCACATCGATCCGCTCGCGAACCTAGGCCCGGAAGGACCCTTTACGCAGGGCCGGCGCGCTAGCTGCTTCTGTGTCACTCGGGCTCGACAGGTGAGCCTGTACAGGCGCGAGATGGTGGGGCGGGGATAGGGCGATTCGCCGACATCTTGTGCGCCTAGCACTCTCGCACTCCCCTTGAACACAAGTGCCGGTACTTCTTGATATCTTCCGACGTATCCAAGACAATTGAGACATGAGCAAGGCCGTAGCGGATGAGATTCTTGACCTCGTGCGGGAGGCCGGGCTAGTGCGCCCACGTGACCTCAAGTCCGCGGGCGTCTCGGGAGGTGCTCTGTCGCAACTGGCGCGCAGAGGTCTCCTGGAAAGGGTGGGTCGCGGTCTCTATGCGGTGCCTGGTACCGCACCCAGCGAGCACCGTTCGCTCGCTGAGGTCTCCAAGCGGACTCCCCGAGGAGTGATCTGTCTGCTCTCAGCACTTAGCTTCCACGGACTAACCACCCAGACGCCGCCTGATGTCTGGCTGGCGATCGGCCCGAAGGACCGGGCGCCTAGACCGGCCGGTGTTCGCCTGAGGGTTGTACGCGTCTCGGGTGAGTCTCGTCACGCCGGCGTAGAAACGCGCGTTGTCGAGAGCGTACCCGTCCGCATCTATGGCGTGGCAAAGACCGTTGCGGACTGCTTCAAATTCAGGAACAAGATCGGGACCGACATCGCTGTCGAGGCCCTGCGCGACTGCCTCGAGCAGCGTCGCTGCACTGCCGACGAGCTCACCGAGTACGCTCGCGTATGCCGCGTCTCGCGAGTCATGCGGCCCTACATGGAGGCGCTCGCTTGAGCCCCGAGCGCCCGCGCTCGATGAAGGCTCCCAGATGAGCCCGTCACAACAGCACGAGCGCTGGAAGCTTAGTCTCCTTCGCCATCTTGAGCGACGGCTGAGCGGCTGCGTCTGGTGTGCGCACGGGCTACGGCGAGAACACCCCTCGCAGTGTCACGTGCCAGTTCCACGAACCACGACCTCTTGGCAGATGGTGACGTGGCAGTGCGAGCAACTGCACGCGCACTCCTACGACCTGCTCCATGGCGCACAACAGGTCGTCGGAGAGAAGCAGCAGCTTGCGCCGAGCGGCAAGCGCTGCCGGCCGGACATCACCATCCTTGACGTGGGCGAGGAGCCGCTAGCCTTCATTGAAGTCGTGCGGACCCACCTCTCGGATAGAGCTGTCGCGGTTGCGAGCGAACTCGACATCCCGCTGTTCGTGATCCCCGCTCCGGATGACAAGGTGGTTCGCCCGGCGCTGGGGGCCGCGGCTCCGTGGTGGGAGTCCGTGCCCGACTTCCCAGACCGTGACTTCGCGCAGGCCTTCGAGTCGTTCGCCAATAGGCGCTCCGCCGAGACGGCGACAGAGCTGGAGTGGTTCGCGGAACACGAAACCATAGAGGACGACGACGGGAACGTAGTGTGGTCGCGATTTCGCGGTTCCGCTCCAGATCTCGAGAGCATGCACTATCCGGCGATCGGGACCGCACTCGTTGCCGACTCCTGCTCTTGGAGTTGTGCTCGCTCGGCTGCGGCCCTCAAGGCGCAGGACCGCTGACCAAAGACGACAGACTGCCCCTGAACACCCCCAGAACAGCTGACTCGGGAACGGTCGGTGCCTGCACAGGCCGCATGTGCCCGGTGCCACACAAGAGTCTTCAGCTCGGCGTGGCGACGGCCTGTGCGAGGGGCGTGCGCGTGTTTCCGCGTGGTGCTCTCGCTCCGACCGCTGCGGGTCCGGTGGTGGGGGACGCTGGTCGGGCGTTCACGGCACTAGCCGCGCTTCTGTCGGCGAAGTGGCTTCAGGGGGAGCGTTCGGTGAGACTGGGCCGTGGTTCTCGATCACTGGAACCGCGGAGGCGTGGACCGTCCCTTCAATGCGGTTTGTGGTACATGTGGGGGCGACACTCCGTGGAGACTCCAGACCGAAGCGAAGGCAAGTGCAATCGGCATGACGAACGACGGGGCAACTAACACTGAGCTGGCCGACGTCGAGATCCTGTGGAGGGCGGCTGACGCGCTACGGGGTCAGGTCGATGCTGCCGAGTACAAGCACGTTGTGCTCGGGTTGCTCTTTCTCAAGTACACCTCGGACTCGTTCGAAGCTCGGCGCGACGAACTGAGAACCGAGCTGGAGGCCGACGAGATCAGCGGCGCTCAACTTGAGAGCCTGCTAGAAAACCGCGATGAGTACACCGCCGAGCGTGTCTTCTGGGTGCCGCCCGAGGCACGTTGGGCCAACCTCCAGAACCAGGCGGTCCGCCCGGACATCGCCCGCCTTATCGACGACGCGATCCTCGCGGTTGAGCGCGACAACCCCAACCTCAAGGGGAAGCTGCCGCGCGACTACGCCCGCCGCGGCATCGCGTCGGAGAAGATGAAAGGACTGATCGACCTGATTGCTGGGATCGGCTTCAAGGCCGACCGGGCGAACGCGCGTGACATGCTGGGTCGCGTTTATGAGTACTTCCTCGGCAAGTTCGCCCAAGCGGAGGGCAAGCTCGGTGGCGAGTTCTTCACACCCCGTTGCGTCGTCCGGCTGCTCGTGGAAATGCTCGAGCCCTACGAGGGGCGCGTGTACGACCCCTGCTGTGGTTCGGCGGGGATGTTCGTACAGTCCGAGCGTTTCGTCGAAGCACATGGCGGGCAAAAGACCGACATCTCGATCTTCGGCCAGGAGTCGAACCCGACGACTTGGCGCCTCGCCCACATGAACCTTGCGATCCGCGGCATTGAAGCTAACCTCGGTGCGCAGCCCGCAGACTCTTTCCTGCGCGATCTCCACCCGGATCTCAAGGCCGACTACGTGATCGCGAATCCGCCCTTCAACATCTCCGACTGGTCCGGCAGGCTGCTGCAGGACGATGTCCGGTGGCGCTACGGCACGCCCCCTGCAACCAACGCCAACTATGCCTGGATACAGCACTTCATCCACCACCTTGCCCCGCCCAACGGCCGCGGGGGCGGCGTCGCCGGCTTCGTCATGGCCAACGGCTCACTCTCGTCGGGCTCCGGGGGCGAGGGCGAGATCCGCCAGCGCATTGTCGAGGCCGACCTTGTCGATGCTATCGTTGCTCTGCCGCCGCAGTTGTTCCTCACGACCGGCATCCCTGCTTGCCTCTGGTTCTTGACGCGCGACAAAACCGGAAGGAATCTCAAAGCTGGTGGCCGTGACCGCAGTGGTCAGACGCTCTTCATTGACGCCCGCAACCTCGGTGCGATGGAAACTCGAACTCTCCGAGTGCTCACCGGCGCTGACGACGGCGACACCTTGCTTGCCGACGGACTAGGTGACCCTCGTGCCGACTCCGACATCGGCCGAGTCACCTATGCGTTCCGGCAGTGGCGCGGTGAGCCCGCGCCACCGTGGTGGGACGAAGCTGAGCATGGCGAGTGGACCTACCGCGACATCCCCGGGTTCTCGAAGAGCGAGAGTATCGAGGGTATACAGAGACAGGATTTCGTTCTCACTCCCGGCCGCTTTGTCGGCGTGGAGGAACAGGGAGAGGATGACGAGCCGTTTGCGGAACGGTACCCGCGGCTGCTGGCGGATCTGGACGAGTCCTTCGTCGAGGGAGAGCTGCTGACTGCGGTCGTACGGGAGCGTCTCGGCCGGATTAGCGCGACCGGTGGGGAGCAATGAGAGGTGTGCCCTGAAGTGCGGCGCAGTGAGCCCTCCGAACCAGTTGAGTGGCCTCTTGTGCGAGTCGATGACTTTGCAGAGAAGGTCGCTATGGGCCCTTTCGGGTCGGCTATCAAGGTAGAGACGTTTGTCTCCGACGGTGTACCGATTATCAGTGGGCAGCACCTTCACGGAGTTCGCCTAAGGGACACCACGTACAAGTTCATCACGCCGGAACACGCTGCAAAACTCTCAAACGCCAATGTTCGTCGAGGTGATGTCATATTTACGCACCGGGGAACTATCGGACAAGTGGCAGTTATTCCCGCTGATTCTGAGTTCGAAAGATATGTCGTTTCGCAGAGCCAGCTGTATCTTCGCTGTGACTTGGAACGTGCCGTGCCTGAGTTCATTGCCTACTACTTTAGGAGCCGCGAAGGACAGCATAAGCTCTTAGCGAACTCCTCTCCTGTCGGTGTCCCGTCCATTGCCCGACCTTCCTCCTATTTGAGAACGATCGAAGTACCTCTGCCAACCCTGGACGAGCAAAGGGCTATTGCCGGCGTCCTCGGCGCTCTCGATGACAAGATGGAGCAGAATCGCGAGACGGCTCAGGCGCTGGAGCAGCTCGCGCTGACGGTGTTCCGAGCGTGGTTCGTGGACTTCGAGCCCGTGAGGGCCAAGGCTGCTGGCGCCTCCTCCTTCCCATCGATGCCTCAACAGGTCTTCGACCTCCTTCCTATCGGCTTTGTCGATTCCGATATCGGCCCTCTGCCGGAGGGCTGGCAGTCGGGCTCGCTAGGGGACGTCATCGACATCCATGACTTCCGCCGTGTACCCCTTTCAAGGCGTGAGCGCCAGTTACGCAAGGGCGCCTTTCGGTACTACGGCGCAACTGGGATCGTCGACTATATCGATGACTTCCTGTTCGATGGCCGGTTCGTCCTCGTTGGAGAGGATGGAACCGTGATAAACGACCGCGACGGCCCGGTAGTCCAGTACGTCTGGGGTCAATTTTGGGTCAATAACCACGCGCACGTACTGTCTGGCGCAAGCGGCATCAGCACCGAGTACCTCCGACTACTTCTCGATTCCATCAATATCCGACCGTTCGTAACCGGCGCCGTCCAGCCGAAACTGAATCAACGAAACCTCAGGTCGGTGCCTATCTTGACTCCTCCCCAACAAACTGTAACCGCCTTCGAGGAGATCATCTCACCGCAGTTCACGCTGCTGAGACAAACCTACGATGAGTCGCGCCTACTTGAATCCATGCGAGACCTGCTGCTGCCGGCCCTGATTAGCGGCAAGGTCCGCGTAGAGGAAATAGATGGCTGATGCGTCGGACGGTCGGCCCGCCTTCCAAATGGTAGGCGCTCGCTCCGCGATCCTCGACGGTCCGATCGCCGAGCCCATCGAGCAGCAGATTTATGCTCTTGAGAGCGCGCTCGAGAACGTACCGGACTTTGCTTTCGACCTCTCGAAGACACTGGTTGAATCTGTCTGTAAGACCGTGCTCGCAGACATCGGGCAGCCAGCCGATCCAGCCTGGAGCACATTGAAGCTGTTAAGGGAGACTACAAGCCACTTCACACTCCTGCCTTCGGATCATCCGAATCCTCAGAAGGGCCGCGAATCCGTGGAGAAGACCGTCCGCGGCCTGCTTCAGACAATTCAAGGCCTGAGCGAACTCCGGAATCAGTACGGCATGGCTTCCCACGGTCGTGACGCCTTCGCTGCCCGCCTCGACCTCCGGCAAGCGACGCTGGTCGCTCAAGCAGCTGATACGATCGTCGCGTTTCTCTACCGTATCCACCGCGATGCGCTCACGCAGACCCCAGGAGCGCGCATCCACTACGAAGATCACGCAGACTTCAACGACACGTTCGACCGTGACAATGAGTTGGTGCGTCTGGGGGAACTAGAGCTGATTCCCAGTCGAGTGCTGTTCCATGGTGACCCAGAGGCTTACAGGGCAGCGCTGCTTGAATTTATCGCGGAACGTGACGGGCTGGTCTACGAAGAAGAATCCGCTGCGAGTAGTGAAGAAAGAGCGCGGCAGGTTGAAGAACGATGACATCGACCGCTGAGCAACTCGTCGAAAATGTAGCCTCTGTGTACTTTGGCACTGTGGGCATGTCCACCCTGCGGGGAGTGGAAATCGATGACGCCGGCGAGCGAGGCGGGGCGACGGACTCTCTTCTTCGAGGCCGTTTGGAATCCGCGCTCCGCCGGCTCAATCCGGACCATGGGCATGAAGCGATCGAGGAGGCAGTGCGGACGCTGACACGTCCGCCGCATCCGACACTGATCCAGAACAACCGCTGGTTCCATGCCCAGTTAACGGATGGCGTCGAGGTCGAGCATCAAGACACGGCCACAGCAGAGATGCGAGGTGGACGAGTTCGCCTTGTCGACTTCGAAAGCCCAGACAGGAACGATCTCCTCGTTGTTCGCCAGCTGACCATCACTGGGCCGTCGGGTAGGTCCATCCGCCCCGACTTAGTGGTCTTCCTCAATGGGCTACCGGTTGCGCTGCTCGAACTCAAGGCCCCAACCGACACCGCGGCTAGCCTCGGCGCTGCTATCGAACAGCTTGGCCGCTACATGGAGACCGTACCTGACCTGTTCGTCCCCAACCTCGCGCTCGTCGTATCAGACGGGATGCTGACGCGTGTCGGTTCAATCACGAGCGACCGTAGCCGGTTCATGCCGTGGAGGCCCGCCGAAGGCGGTGCGCCGACGCTCGAGGCATTGATCCGGGGCTTGTTCGACCCCCGGATGCTAGTCGACTACCTAAGGACTTGCATCGTATTCGACGAAGACGAGCGTGGTGAGGTCGCCAAGAAGATAGCGGGCTACCACCAGTTTCGCGCCATCCGCAAGGCACGAGCCAGCGTGCTCGAGCGTCTGAAGCCGCCCTCAGGCGAGGGCGACGGCCGGGGCGGAGTGATTTGGCATACGCAGGGTTCGGGCAAGTCGCTGACCATGCTGATGCTGGCCGGCACGCTGATCCGTGAGCCGCGGATGGTCAACCCGACCGTCGTGATGATCACGGACCGCAACGACCTCGACGACCAGCTCTTCGATACCTTCGCCGCAGGGCGTGCACTCCTGAGACACGACCCCATCCAGGCGACGAGCCGAAGCCATCTCCAACAGCTCTTGGACCGCGCTGCAGGGGGCGTGTTCTTTTCCACGATTCAGAAGTTCGCCGAGGGGCATGGCACGATATCGGAGCGTTCGAATATCGTCGTCATGGCGGACGAAGCGCACCGCAGCCAGTACGGACTTGAGGACGGTGGCGCCCGCTGGATGCGCAACGCATTGCCGAACGCGACCTTCGTCGGCTTCACAGGAACGCCGCTTGACCTTGACGACAGAAGCACGATCCGCGTCTTCGGCGAGTACGCGGACGTGTACGACATCCGCCAGTCGATCGAGGATGGGGCTACGAAGCCGCTCTATTACGAGTCGCGCATCGTCAAACTAACGATCGACGAAGCCGGTGCCGCAGAAGCAGAAGCAGAGTTGGCGGAAGTAACAGCCGCAGATGCCGCGGGAACGGAGGTCCCTGAGCACATCAGTGTGCCGCTGGAAGCTCTCGCTGGCGCGCAGGAGCGCATTGAGAGGCTAGCCGATTTCATCGTCGAGCACTGGGACAGCCGTCGCGCTGCGATGGAGGGTAAGGCCATGATCGTGACGATGAGTCGCGACATCGCCGCGCGGCTCTACGAAGCAATCCGCCTGCAGCGTCCAGGGTGGCACCATCCTGACGACGAACGCGGTGCGATGAAGGTGGTCGTAACCGGGGCGCCCAACGATGAGGAGCCGCTACGTAGCCACGTACGAACGAAGGCGGGACGCAAGCGCCTGGCCGAGCGCTTCAAGGACCCCGATGACGAGTTGCGCCTCGTGCTTGTGTGCGAGATGTGGTTGACCGGCTTCGATTGCCCCCCAGCGCACACGATGTACCTCGACAAGCCGCTGGCCGGGCACAACCTTATGCAGGCAATTGCGCGCGTCAACCGCGTGCATGGCGAGAAACCTGGCGGGCTGATCGTCGACCTGCTTGGCCTAGCCGATCAGTTGGCTGATGCGGTGGCCGTCTATACGCAAGCGGGCGGCACGGGCGACGCAGTGAGGCGGGTGCAGGATGAAGCAGTGCCCGCCATGCAGGCCGCCTTCGAGAAGCTGCGCGCGTTCTTTCATGGCTGCGACTACGAGCGCGCACTTGGGGCCGAGCGGCAGGAGCTCCTGCCGCTCTATCTCAGCGCAATCGACCATGTGTTTGGCCAGAACGACGGCTGGACGCGCCTGCGGACGCTCGTGAAGGAGTTGTCGGCGGCGTTCGCGTTGGCAGTGCCGCGTCCCGAGACAGAGCAGATCGCCCCACATCTCGCGTTCTTTCAGAGAACAGTAGCAATGATCCACAAGCGCCTGGCTGACGATGCCACTGACGGCGTCGACTACGGTCGGCAGCGAGACATCAACGAGGCGGTACGTCAGGTCATCGGAGGGGCGGTCGACGCAGATGAGGTGATCGACCTATTCGCAGTCGCGGGCCTCGAGGAAGCCAGTCTGGACGTTCTCGGTGATGAGTTTCTTGGTCGAGTGGCCGCACTTGAGCAGAAGAACCTGGCCCTAGAGACGTTGAGGAAGCTACTGAATGACCAGATCCGCATCACCGAGCGGTCGAACATCGTACAGAGCCGGAAGTTTCGTGAAGCGCTTGCCGACGCCATGGTCAGCTACACCAACAAGGCGATTACCACCGCCGAGATGATCGCTCGGCTCATTGACCTCGCCAAGGAGTTGCGCGCCGCGCACCGCCGCGGCGAGGAACTCGGCTTGAGCGCGGAGGAAACGGCCTTCTATGACGCCTTGGCGGAGAACGAATCCGCGCGAGAGGCCATGCAAAGCGACACGCTGCGGCTCATGGCCCGGCGACTGACAGAGATGGTGAAGGAGATGCCAAAGCTCGATTGGACCGAGCGAGAGTCAGTACGAGCCGACCTCCGGCGCAACGTCCGGCGCCTACTGGCGAGGTATGGGTATCCCCCTGATCTGGCGGAAGACGCCACACAACTGGTGCTGCGACAGGCGGAACTATCGACCGGCAACCTGAATTAGCTACTACCGGTCCCAGAGGGAGAGGCAGCGACACCGGGCCCACAGGCTCAGCCAACCACGTCGGCGACCGAGTGACCGTTCCTAGCTACGCTCGCTTGCCGGCCTTCGGGCTCAGCGTGAAGGTCCGGCGGAACGGCAGGCGCTCCGAACCTCCGTTAGTGACCGGCGAGCGGTGATGCCGATGTTCGTTCAATGGTAACAAGATCTGCGCCCTCGACCGCCTCGATCATCGGCACCTCGACGCGTATATCGGCCTCCTCGGGAGACACGTCCACGCGCACCTGAGGGCCTGAAGCACCAGCGTTAGTTCGTCCCCGTCAGCCTCCGTGACCCAGTCGCGGATGAACCGGAGCACCTCCGGCATCCGCTCCCGCAGCAACTCCGGATCGGGCCCGGGCTCGGCCTCCGCGCGCAGTTGCGCGCCCGCAACGGGTAGCTCTGCGAAGGGGCGCGCTCGCGAGGCGCTCCGGATCTTCGAATCGCGCCTGCACGCGCTCGAAGAGATCCCGTGACACGATCTGCGGAGAGGCGCCCTCGATCACGATGTGCTGGCTCGGATCCCGCTCGATGTGCCGCTCCACACGCCTCGTCGTGCCCGGGCGTCGCACCCTCACCTTCTTCGTGCGCCGGTAGACCGTGCGGCCGGTGTATGTCTCGTTCTTGAGGATCCGCGTGATCGTCACCGGGTACCACTGGTTTCCACCGAGGGTCGGCACTCCCTCGGCGTTGAGTTCCGTCGCGATGCGGTTGCAGCCCTTGCCCGAATCGAAGTCCTCTTCGCCTACGACGTCGCGAACGGAGATTTCATCGCCGAGTACGCCCTCGACGATGCGAACAGCGACCCGCACGGCATCTGGTCGGACGGCGTCACGGTCTGGATCTCCGACCACGGCGCGAAACGGCTCTTCGCCTACCGCCTGCCGGTGCCGCCCGGCGAGCCGCAAGAAGAGGTGGCAGCCCTCGAGCGCGCGTCGGATGAGGACTTCGAGGAGCCGGGCCGCGTCGGCAACAACAGCCCGCGCGGCATCTGGTCCGACGGTGACGTCATGTACGTCGCCGATGCGAACGACGACAAGGTCTACACCTACAACATCCCCGACGCCATCGACGCTCGTCTCGCCTCGCTCACCCTCGAAGCCTTCGAGATCGGCGCGTTCGACCCCGCACGCAGGGCGTACGAGGGTGTCGCGTGCGACGGTGTGATGCAGACGACGGTCGTTGCACAGGCCGTACAGGACGGCGCGAGCGTCGATATCGAACCGACCGACGCCGACACAGAAGCCAATGGCCACCAGGTCGCACTCGTCGGCGTCGACGAGATCGTGGTCATCGTCACCTCTGCCGACGGCAGCCGCGAGCGCGTCTACCGCGTGGCCGTGAGCATGCCGGGCCCGTCTGCGAGCTGCCTGCGCGGCGCGGTCGGCGTCGGCTTCAGCCTCGTCGTCTTCGAGGGCGGGAGCGTCGACGACC
>VXPO01000121.1 GCA_009839505.1 Gammaproteobacteria bacterium | reverse complement strand
GTCTGGTGGGCGCGTTTTTGTTTATAATTGCCCGGGGTCGTTTTGAAACAACAATTGTGTTTACTAATGGGCCCCACAGGCGGGCGGGCTGTTGGGCGCGCCGACGAATTGCGTTAAGCTGCCGATAACCAATCCAACTGCGATTTGATCGCTACGCGAATGGCCTGGGCCAATCCGTCGCGAGGACGCGATGTTCGCAGGACCCGGGGCAGGAGGCAGTACCGATGAAGGTTGGGCTTTGCGGGCTTGGCGACCGCCTCGGCTACCTCGTCAACATATTCCTGCAGGCGTACCCCGGGTTCGATCCCGTCGCGTACGCGGACCCGGCCCCTGCGGGCTTCAGGCGAATGGACGAGGACGTGGTCCGTCGGCTCCGGGGATACCCCGACCTCGATCGGATGCTCGACGCCGAAGACCTCGACCTGGTCATGATCGGTTCGCCCAACGCGCTCCACTACGACCACCTGACAACGGCGCTGCGAGCCGGACTCAAGACGTTCTGCGAGAAGCCCGTGGTCGTCTCGGAGGAGCAGACTTTCCGTCTGCTCGAGGAACTTCGTTCGCATCCGGCCGACCAGGTCATGGTTGGACTGGTGCTTCGATACGCGCCCCTCTACCGGGATCTCTCGCGCCTGGCGGAAGACGGAACCTTGGGCGAGATCGTCAGCATCGAAGCATCCGAACACATCCCGCCCGTTCACGGCGCGTTCTTCTTCCGCGATTGGCGGCGCAAGAGCGAACTGAGCGGCGGCTTCCTGCTTGAGAAGTGCTGTCACGATCTCGATCTCTACGCGGGACTAGTCGACTCGCGTCCTAGGCGGGTCGTGAGCTTCGGCGGCAACTCGGTGTTCCGGGAGCGTCATCGGCACTGGGACGACGAGCGCGTATACCACCGGTGGCCTTCGTTCTGGGGCACCACGGACAGTGCCTTCTCCGGCGATGCAGACATCGTCGACCATCAGGTGGCGCTCATCGAGTACGCCAACGAGACGCGGTTGTGCTTCCACACGAATGTGCATACGCCGGACAACTTCAGGCGGTTCTGCGTGATCGGCAGCGAAGGCATGGTGGAAGGCGACTTCGTGCGCGGGTACCTGCGCGCCCACCGGGCGGTTTCCGGCGAGTGCGTCCTCGACGCGACCTACAAGGACGACGGCGTGTCCGCTCACTACGGCTCGGACCGGCTGATGGCCGAAGACGTGGCTCGCCACTTGGAGGATGGTGCCGCACTCCCGGTAACCGTGGTCGATGCCCTGGAGGCCGGCCTCACGGCCATGAAGATCGACGAGTCGAGACGTTCAGGCCAAGTCGTCGACTTGACGGAGCTCTGGGCGCGTTTCGACGAAAAGACGGGCGGCCGAGTCGCCTAGCTGAGCAGCCTGTCAGGCGAGGACAAGCCTCGCCCCTACGACACTTCCATCAGTTCCGTGGCGTGTACCAGATGGGTGACGTGTAGGCTCGTTCCTGAGTGATCATCGGTATCCCATCCGGCAGATCCGTCAGACCGTAGAACTTCGCGTCGTAGGCCGTCCAGCGAGGGGTCGGGATCTCAAGTACGCGCAGGTAGTAGAAGGCGAGTTCGGCGCGGTCGAAGTCGGGGTCGGTCCACACCACGGCCAGCTCGGGATCGCCAATGCTGTTGGTGTAGGAAGCACCGCGAACGTCGACCGTACTGCCCACCGTTTCAACCTCGCCTTTCGCGTTCTCCGTGCGGCCGCCGGACAAGGCGACGTTGTAGATCCGCTCATGCAACTCGCCGTCCTCGTCACGCCAGCCCTTGATCACCTGCACGCGGTCTAGGTTGGCGCCGGCGGGGTCCTTTACGGCACGGATCAGAAAATTCGGCGCTCTCCCGGTTGGCGCTTCGGCGAGGTCGCCACCCATGGGCACGCCCTTGGCGTAGCCGACCTGAGCCAGGTCCGGTCGTGCGGCGTCGGTGGCGGAGTAGTCCCAGCCGCCGAAGAATCGGACGGTCATGCGCGGGCCAGTCGTTGCATAGACTTCCTTGCGTTGCATGGCGTCAAAGAGGGCTTGCCGCGTGTTCTGTGCCGCCCACACCGCGGCGTAACCGGAAGCGCTGTAGTTCCATCCGGTCACCACGCGGTTCCGGCCAGGTTCGTTCCCCGGCATCTTGCCCCAGAAGTTGTCCTGGTCGGCGGTGGCCAGCGCGGTGTGGGAATCCGTGCTGCCGATCATCCCGAACTTGAAGGGATTGACCCCTACGACCGCTTCTTGGTCAAGGCCCAGCTTCAGGGCGGAACGGGCATAGGAGTGGATGGGATTCTGTCGCGGTCCGCTCGAGGCCTTGGCGGGTTCCTTCGTGTCGGTCGCACCCGTGGTTCGCTTCTTCGCGTCGGGTTGGCTCAGCGTGATGCCCCACCTGAAGATCTCGTCACCGGCGAACTCATCGTTCGGCGAGATCAACGGGTGGGTTTCGCCGTGCCCCTTGATCTGCGTCACCTCGTAGAGCGGCTCCCACCGCGCACGTGTTCTCGCGTACGCATCGGTAAGCGGCTCGCCCCGGTGGGTGGCGAGCGCGAACATGCTGTTGCCGCTTAGATTGCCGTTGTGAGGGATGGCAAAGGCGCTCCCGCCCGTGCGTTCCTCGTAGTCGTGCAGGTAGGCCCACAGGTCTTCCGGGTCACTGCTGTCGAAGCTGGAGAACGGCACGACTTGGCTAGTCTTTTCAGGACCATCGGCGAAGATGACGTTTCGGTGGCCACCGGAAGCGACGGTCCACTCGTAGCCGGAAAAGGTTGTAAACCTGCCCGGGTCGTTGTGCCTTTCCGCGGCCGCGATGACCTGTTTCCAGACCGAACGGTAGAAACGCGCATCGATCCCGTAGTCCGCATGTCCGAGACCCTTGGCTGGCCCCTTGTCGGCCTTGATGGCCGTCAGCGTGGCCGCATTGAAGGCGTTCAACAGATCGTCGCTGTCGGCATTGAGGGCTTCGACTAGCGAGACGGGGTACTCAAGTGCTTGGGCGGTGCGCTTGCCGGCCTCTGTCGCCAACAGGGATTCGTCCCCGGCATGGATCCGCGCGATGACGCCCATGTTCTCGGCATGATCCGACACCATGAGGAAATCCAGCGGTCGGCGCAGACGAACTTCCTCGCCGCTGGTCGCCCGGATCTTCTCTCCCTTGGCGAAACGATAGGCGTCGTCCGGCGTGAGCCGGGTGCTGAAGATAAAGGCGTCCGACGACAGGGCGGTGTGAACGTGCGTATCACCCCAGTAGACGTTGGTCGCGTAGGACGGGTCGACGTGAGGGGAGTACGACTCCTCGGCGAGTGCCGCGAACGCGAAAATAAGCGAACACGCCGTAACGGCGACGCCTGGATGGTTTGGCGCACTCATGCCCTTTTTCCGGAGCCTCCCTAGACGCATTATATTCTTGCGGGTGAAGGACGATCTAAATCGAGAATGCGATGCGGCATAGACCCTTGGGAATCTCGGGAATCGACGCCTCCATCGTCGGACTTGGCACCGCGGCAATCGGCGGCGGTGACACTTTCGAAGCCCCGGACGACAAGGAGTCCGTCGAAGCCATCCGCGCGGCCATCGACAGTGGCGTCACCCTCATCGACACCGCGCCTTCCTACGGCTGGGGGCACAGCGAGGAGGTTGTCGGCAAGGCCATCGAGGGCCGGCGCGATCAGGTGGTCGTTGCGACGAAGTGCGGGGTGTGGTGGGAGGATGATCGCGGCTCGTACAACGGCATAAAAGACGGCAGGAAGAACAACGTCAGCCTGCGACCCGACACCATCGCGATCGAGGTCGACAACAGCCTAAGGCGACTCGGCGTGGACACGATCGACCTGCTGCAGTGCCACAAGCCAGCGATACCGCCCGAGGACACGCCCATTCCCGAGACCATGGGCTGTCTCATGGATCTGAAGGACCAAGGCAAGATCCGCGCGATCGGCGTGTCCAACGTGTCGCTCGATCAGCTCGATGCGTACCGCGAGGCCGGTGACCTTGCGAGCGACCAGTTTCGCTACAGCATGATCCTCCGCGATCGCGAGGCGGACATCCTGCCGTACTGCGCAGAACACGACGTAGCAACCCTGACCTACTGGTCGCTCGAGCAGGGGCTGCTCACGGGCAAGGTGGGATTGGACCGCGTGTTTAGGGAGGACGATTTCCGTAACACCGCGGGCGCTTGGCTTCCCTGGTTCAGGCTCGAGAACCGGCAGCGCCTGCTCGACATGTTTGCGGGCTGGGCCGACCTGACTGAGAAGTACGACTGTACGATCGCGCAACTGACCATCGCCTGGACCGCGGCCCAACACGGAGCGACTCACGTGCTCTGCGGCATTCGAACCGCTGAACAGGGCATCCAGAATGCACGTGCGGGAACTCTCGAACTGGAAGCTGACGACATCGGGCGCGTTCGGGACGACCTTGTCGCCCTAGGAGAGCCGGTCTGACAAGTTGACATGGGCAGGCCGGCCCTGAATCCTGCCGCCTTTCGACAGGAGAACCATCGATGCGTTTGAGAGCAGCCATGGCGGTGCTCGGACCGGTGGCGGCGACCGCTGTCTGTGGTGGCGAGCTCCCGGTTGCCGAGGCCGAGTCGGTCGGCATGTCCACGGCGCGGCTGCAGCGAATCGACACGGCGATGCAGCGTCACATCGACGCCGGGAAGATCCAGGGTGCGGTGACCGCCCTGGCGCGCCGGGGCAAGGTGGTTCACTTCAAGGCCCACGGGCTGATGGACGTGGAGGCGGGACACCCCATGTCTCGGGACGCGATCTTCATCATGATGTCGTCGACGAAGGCGATTCTCGGCGTCGCGGCGATGATGATGATCGAAGAGGGTCTGATTCGGCCGAGCGATCCGGTGGCCAAGTACATTCCCGAACTGGCCACCATGCAGGTGGCGGTGCTGAAGGACCCGGCGGACGAGGACATCAGTCCCTGGAAAGTCGATCGCGGGAAAGCGCCGGCGCATCGGCTCGTCCCCGCGAACACGCCGATCACGATCGAGCACCTGTTGACCCACACCTCCGGGCTCATGAGCGGCGGCCTCGGAGCAGCCGTGTCCGGGCGGGGCAAGGAAGAGCGCGGCACGCTGGCCAGCTACGTTCCCACGCTTGGCGAGGTGCCTCTGGATTTCCAGCCTGGGACCCGACGGGCCTACAGTGGCACCACCGGGCTCGATGTCGTCGCCCGGATCATCGAGATCGTATCCGGCACACCGTTCGACGAGTTCGTGCAGACCCGGATTCTCGATCCGCTGGAGATGAACGACACGCACTACAACCTGCCGCCGTCGAAGGCGTCGCGACGGGTCGCCATCGAAGGTCGCGACATGTCGGGCTGGTTTGGCGAGACCACCTACTTCTCCGGCTCCGTCGGCCTGTCGAGCACGGCGAGGGACTATCTCCACTTCCAGCAGATGCTCGCGAACGGCGGTGAGCTCTTCGGTCGTCGGCTGCTCAGCCCGCGTACCGTGACGATGATGACCAGCAACCATATCGCCCATCTACCCGTCGCCGGCAACAAGGGAGGGCCTGGGAGGGGCTTCGGCTATGCCGTCGGGGTCATTCTCGATCCGGTCGCAGCGAACAGCCGGCGCAGTGCCGGGGCATTCGGCGCGGGCGGCGCATTCGGGACCGTGTCCTGGAGCGACCCGGCCGAGGAAATCGCCGGCGTCATCATGCTCCAGCAACCCTACGGGCCCGCGATCTACGACTTCGAGAACGCCGTGCGCCAGGCGATTGTCGATTGAAATGAAACCGCCGACCATGACCATCCTGGCGGCGCTTCCAGCGATGGCGTTGGCCACCACGCCGACCATTGCGGCCGACACCGAAGCCCGGTTCCTCGCCGAGACGCGGCAAATCACCTTCGAGGGACGCCGCGCCGGTGAGGGCTACTTCGCCCCCGACGGCAAGGCGCTCATCTTCCAGAGCGAACGGGAACCTGGCAATCCGTTCTTCCAGATCTACCATCTCGATCTCACCACCGGGGACACCCACCGTGTCTCGCCGGGCATCGGCAAGACCACCTGCGCGTTCTTCCGCCCCGGAACGAACCGCGTGCTGTTCTCGTCGACGCATCTCGATCCCGAGGCGCAAGCCCGGCAGCGTGAAGAGATCGAGTTCCGCGCTTCGGGCCGGGAGCGCCGCTACGACTGGGACTACGACGCGTACATGGACGTGTTCTCCGCCGAACGGGACGGATCCGGTCTCAAGCGCCTGACCGATGCACCGGGCTACGACGCGGAGGCTTCCTACTCCCCCGACGGCACACGGATCGTCTTCACATCGCTGCGCAGCGCCTACCGGTCGGAAGGCCTGACGGAGGAAGACCGCCAACGCCTGGAAACCGATCCCGCCTACTTTGGCGAGATCTACATCATGGACGCCGACGGCGGCAACCAGACGCGGCTGACCGAAACACCCGGCTACGACGGCGGCCCGTTCTTCTCGGCCGACGGCGAACGAATCATCTGGCGCCGCTTCGACGAGAAAGGACAGCACGCCGATATCTACACCATGCGCCCGGATGGCTCCGACGTGCGCCGACTCACGGATTTCGTCTCGATGTCTTGGGCGCCGTACCTCCACCCGTCGGGCGCGTACGCGATCTTCGCCTCCAACAAGCACGGGTTCTCCAACTTCGAGCTGTTCCTGGTCGATGCGTCCGGGGAGCGGGAACCCGTTCGTGTCACCCACACCGACGGCTTCGATGGCCTGCCGGTGTTCTCGCCCGACGGCGACTCGCTCAGTTGGACCTCGAACCGGACCGGCAGTGGTGAGTCGCAGTTGTTCCTGGCCGACTGGAACCACGCGGTGGCGGTCGAAGCCTTGGCCTCGGCACTCGTGCGAGGAAAGGCCGCGAAAGGGTCCGGGGAAACCGCCGAGGCGCGTCTGACGGCGTCGGTGGCGTACCTCGCATCGGACCAGCTCGAGGGTCGGATGACGGGGTCCGAGGGTGCCAGGCTCGCGGCGGACCATATTGCCGAAGCGCTGCGTACCCTGGGACTCGAACCTGCTGCTGGCGACGGCAGCTATTTTCAGTCGTTCGAGTTCACCGCCGACCGGCGCGTAGTGCCCGAGGACAATGCAATGCGCCTGAGTGCCGGGGGAGAAGCCCACGACTACGCGGTGGACGCGGATTTCCGGCCGCTGTCGTTCAGCGCCAATGCCACGGTCGAAGGCGAGGTTGCTTTCGCGGGCTACGGCCTGTCCACCCCCGGGGGCGACGACTCGTACGCTGGCGTGGACGTGTCCGACAAGATCGTCGTCGTGTTGCGCTACGCACCCGAAGAGGTGGACGCCGAGCGACGCGCCGAACTCAATCGCTACGCGGGCCTGCGCTACAAGGCGATGGTCGCCCGGGACAGGGGCGCGAAGGCGATCCTGGTGGTAGCGGGACCCAACTCCCCGAATGCCGGAAAGCTGATCCCGCTGACCTTCGACAACAGCCTGTCTGGATCCGGCATCGTGGCTGCGTCCATCAGCGGGGATGTTGCCGCATCCCTGTTCGCCGCAGCCGGCAAGGACTTGGAGGAAGTCCAGTCCAACCTCGACATCGAGAACCCTCATTTCCTGGGCCAGTTCGCCCTGGAAGGCGTCGAACTTTCCATCGAGACGGGGGTGGAGCGCGTCACGGCAACGGATCGCAACGTGCTCGCGCGGTTGCCGGCGACGGTTGCCGGCGCGACCGAGACGGTCGTGGTCGGTGCCCACTACGATCACATTGGCCGCGGCGGTGCGAGTTCGCTGGCGCGCCAGGGCGAGGAAGGCGAGATTCACAACGGTGCCGACGACAACGCATCCGGCGTGGCCGTTGTGTTGGAACTGGCCCGGGCGCTCGCCAACGTCGAGGAGCGGAGGCGCAATGTGTTGTTCGCCTTCTGGTCCGGCGAGGAGCTCGGCTTGATCGGCTCATCCCGGTTTGTCGGCGAGCCGCCGATGGCGCTTGAGGACATCGTCGCCTATCTCAACTTCGACATGGTCGGGCGATTGCGGGACAACAGGCTGAGCCTGCAGGGCGTCGGTTCGTCGGGAGTCTGGCGTCGGCACATCGAGCGCCGGAACATCCCCGCCGGATTCAACCTCGCGCTGCTGGACGATCCGTACCTGCCCACCGACAGCACCGCGTTCTATCCCAAGGGCGTGCCGATCTTGAGTTTCTTCACCGGCAGCCACGAGGACTACAACCGGCCCACCGACGATGCCGAGACACTCGACTACGCGGGCATGGCACGAATCGCCGCGTTCGGTGCGGCGATCTTGAAGGACGTGCTCGCAGCGGCCGAACGGCCGGACTATGCCGAGGTGGAGAACACGACGTCGGCCGGCGGCGACCGCGACTCGCTGCGCGCCTACCTCGGCACGATCCCGGACTACGCGACGGACCTTGCCGGCGTGAAGATCTCCGGCGTCCGCGGCGCAGGCCCGGCGGACAAGGCCGGCATGCACAGCGGCGACATCATCGTCGAGTTCGCCGGCAAGGCCATCGCGAACATCTACGACTACACCTACGCCCTCGATGCCGTGAAGATCGGCGAGCCGGTCGAAGTCGTGGTGATGCGCGGAACGGAACGCGTGACCTTGCACGTGGTCCCCGAGGCACGCCCGTAAAGAACCGATCAGGCCGGCGGTCGAGTACACTGGCCCGTTTTCGACAGGGGGAATGCAACTCGTGGACAGTCTGGAAAAGCAGCTCATTCGGATGGAGTTGGTACAGCGGCGGGAGGAGGGTTGCGATGTCACCGCGATCGAGTCCCGGGTCCAGGAAGCGCTCGCCGACGATGCCACGGACGATGCCGTGTTCGTCGAGCTCTACGACGCCTTGGACGCCTTGGCACCCGCCACCACGTTTCCCTACGAGGAACCGTCCGAGCTGGAGGCCATTCGTGCGCTTCGTCCCGACGGTCCCCGGCGTATGTACTTAGGCGACGCGGAGGATGCTGTTGGGGAGCGCATCCACGGCGCTTGGCTCGGCCGTGCTGCGGGCTGTTCGCTCGGCAAGCCGGTCGAAGGCTGGCCTCGAAAGCGCATCGACGACTACCTGGAGTCCGCTGGCGCGCTGCCATTGGACGACTACATTCCGTACACCGAGGGCGCCATCTCGCCGCGCCTGAAATCGAGTACCCGCGATAACATCGAGTTCATGGCGCGGGACGACGACATGGACTATCCGATCCTGGGCCTCCTTGCGTTGGAGCAGCACGGCACCGACCTGACGTCGCGCCACATGGCCAATACCTGGCTCGGCCGCATGCCGTTTCACTTGCTCTACACGGCCGAGTCCGTTGCCTACCGAAATTTCGTGAACCGTCTCTGGCCACCGGAGTCGGCCGTTTGGAGAAATCCGTACCGGGAGTGGATTGGCGCACAGATTCGCGCGGACATTTTCGGCTACGTGGCGCCCGGTTGGCCGGAAAAGGCTGCAGAACTAGCCTATCGGGATGCCAGCATTTCTCATGTGAAGAACGGCATTTACGGAGAGATGTTCGTCGCTGCGATGCTGGCTGCCGCCTTTGTGGAAAGCGACATCGAAAAAATCGTCCACATTGGACTTTCGGAGATTCCAAGAAAATGCCGACTTGCCGAGGCAGCGCGGGACACGCTTGCATGGTGTCGAGAGCTGTCGGATTGGGAAGAGGTCTGGGAGAAAATCCACGAAAAATACGGCCATTACCATGGCGTTCACGCCATCAACAACGCGGCCCTAGTCGTCATGGGTCTGTATTTCGGCGCGAACGACTTTGAGAAAGGAATCGTCGTCACCGTGAGGGGAGGTTGGGACACCGACTGCACCGGCGCGACGGTCGGATCGATCCTCGGAGTGAAATTCGGGGCCGGCGCGTTGCCGGACAAGTGGGTCGGCGTTCTCAATGACCGGCTGATGTCCTGCGTACGCGACTGCAACGACAACCGGATCTCCGAGCTGGCCGAACGCACGCATCGGGTGGCCTCGGCAATATTGGCACCCGCCGAAGAAGAGGACGAGTCGGAGCCCATTGGGGACGGAGATGGCGGACTACCGGGTACCTGGAAGATGGATCTCGAGTGGGGCGATCTCATCCTCAAGGTCGATGAAGACCTGTCCGGTCGGATCGAGATGAAGGCCTTTGGCGAAACCAGGAAGATCCGCAACGTGCGCATCGAAGGCAACAAGGTCCGCTTCGCCTTCGGCATGCCCAAGGGCGAGGTCGACATGGACATCGAGTTCGAGGGCACGGTGCGGGGCGACCGGCTCAAGGGCACGTGCTCCGGCGGCGGCTTCGAGTTCGCGCTGAACGGAGTCAGGATCTAACTTCGCCGTTAGGCTTCGTAGGACATTGACCCATGCGCTTGCGGGCCATCGGCTCTTGTCGGGTCCGAACCAAGGAGCGCAGAATCTCCGCCTGACTGCGGCAGGATGGTTCGCGGCTTGGAGGTACGGCGATGGACATGACCAACGCGACGGTGGAGCTTGGGAACCCCCGCAGAACCGACTTGGAGCCCGTCCGCATTGAGGCGCTGGCGGACAAGGACTCTGTGCATCTGTGCATCACGCCGGCCATCCGGGATGCCTTGGAACTCGAAACGATCGAAGGGAAATCCGTGGTGCTCGCGGACGGTACCCGTCCGACCGTCGACTACGTCGGCCCGATCGAACTTCGCTACGGCGGTCGCATCGGCTTCGCTGGCGCGCTGGTCGTGGGCGACCAACCCCTGCTCGGCGTCGTCCCTATGGAGGACATGGACTTGGTGGTCGTGCCGAAGACCCAGCAAGTGATTCCAAACCCGGAGAACCCGGGCCCGGGTGGCTCATTCGCCCTCTCGCCGCTGCCGGTGCACGGCGCATGAGATATACCTTGAGATATACCGGCGGCTGAAGTATGGTCACTCAGGTGTGGACTGAGCTGGGAGACCAGCCAATGGCCGAGGCTGACGAGTATCGAGGCATTGCCAAGGTTTTCTGGAGCGGCCGCAGTCAGGCGATTCGTCTTCCGGCGGCGTGTCGATTCAATGTTTCCGAGGTCGAGATCGTGAAGAACGGTGACACGGTGACACTGCGGCCGCGCGGCAAGAACTGGGCAGCGTTCTTCGAGTCGGCGACGCGCGGGTCGCTGCCGGAACGGGAACAGCCGCCAGTGGAAGAACGGGAGGCCTTCCGTTGACCCGATTCATGCTGGATACGGACACGTGCATCTACCTGATCAATCGTCGCGACAGGTCGTTGCAGACGACCTTCCAGCGGCATGCGGAAGCGATATGCATCTCGGCCATTTCACATGCCGAGCTCTGCTACGGTGTGGAGCATTCGAACCGTGTCGGGCGGAACCGGCATGCACTCACGGAGTTCCTAAGCGACCTCGACGTCGTTTCTTTCGACCAGACGGCAGGGACCCACTACGGCCAACTACGTGAAACGCTTACTAGGGAAGGAACGCCCATTGGTGGCAACGACCTCTTGATTGCCGCACACGCTCGAAGCATCCCCGCCGTGCTGGTGACGAACAACGAAAAGGAGTTCGGGCGGGTGCCGGACCTCGAAACCGAAAACTGGTTGGCCGAGGTCTAGAACAGAGCCATCCCCGGCACCAGCACTCTTCCCCGATAGAGACATGTGGACGACGTCATGAAGAACGTCAGGAAGTCGTCGTCGCCCCAGGTGAAGTTGGCGCAGAACGCGGGCGTTTTGATCACCCCGAGGCAAGTGCCGTCGTCGGGGTGGTAGACATGGACGCCGCCGGGGCCCGCGCAGAAG
Organism: Gammaproteobacteria bacterium; assembly: GCA_009839505.1. Lineage (GTDB taxonomy): Bacteria > Pseudomonadota > Gammaproteobacteria > Pseudomonadales > Azotimanducaceae > VXYL01. Next base: position 3,734 of record VXPO01000121.1, on the reverse strand, counting down.
ACGTGGCCCAGGCTGTCGATCTTCAGCCCGTCCGGCGCTCCCGCGCCTTCGCCCGTCGATTCGGCGAACACCTCGCCCCCGGTTAGCGAACCGTCTTCGCCAACGTCGAACCGGCGGATGTGCATGCGCGGCGTGTCGGCGACGTAGAGGCCGTTGTGGTCCAGCGTGAAGGCGAGCCCGTTGGGCTGGGTGAAGTCGCTCGACAGCAGCGTCAGGTCCAGCGACTCGGGATCGAGGCGGTAGACCCCGGTGAAGTCGAGTTCCGTCTCCCGAGCCACCGCCACCGGACCACCACCGCGTCCAAAAGTCGGATCCGTGAAGTAGACCATGCCGTCGCGGCGCACGACGATGTCGTTGGGGCTGTTCAGCTCCTTGCCGTCGTAGTGACTCGCGACCACGGCAACGCTGCCGTCGTGCTCGGTCCGCGAGACCCGGCTGGTGGCGTGCTCGCAGGAGAGAATCCGCCCCTGGTGGTCGAACGTGTTGCCGTTCGTCATGTTGCTCGGCTCGCGGAACACGCGGACGCCGTCAGCCTCGCTCCAGCGGTGCATCCGGTTGCCGGGAATGTCGCTGAACGTCAGATGCTTCTCGCGCGGATGCCAGATCGGGCCTTCGGTGAAGCCGAAGCCGTCGGCCAGGGTTTCCAGCGCGAAGTCGCGCGGCACGATGTCGAGGAATCGGTCGTCTCGTATCTCGATGTTCAAGGGGATTTCTCCGCGAAAGTGGCCGGTCGGTTTGGTATGGTAATCGACCCCGCTGCAGGCGGCCTCCACGCCGTCTGCAACGGATCCGCGCCCGTAGCTCAGTTGGATAGAGCGTTGGCCTCCGGAGCCAAAGGCCGTGCGTTCGAGTCGCACCGGGCGTGCCAGACCATACCCCTCACCAGTTGGTAAATGCGCCGTCCGGTCGGCGCAGCTGCGGCAGCCAACCGTTCAAGGGTGCGGGGTGCGCTTCGGCCACCGCCTCGTCGAACTCGACCCCGAGCCCCGGCACATCACGGCACCGGGCGTAGCCGTCCTCGAAGAGAATCTGCTGCGGGAACAGGTCGTTGGCGAAGGTGCCCGGGGCGCGCGGCATCTCCTGCACGCCGACGTTGGTGGTGGCCATGCACAGTGCGACGCCGGCCGCGGCGCTCACCGGTCCCAGTGGATTGTGGGGCACGATGTCGATGTAGTGGGTCTCGCACCAATGCGCGATCTTGAGCGCCTCCGTGAGACCTCCAACGATGCACAGATCGATGCGCGCGTAGTTGATGAGTTCCTCCTCGATGACCTCCCGGAACGCCCACTTCGACGTCCACTGTTCGCCCGCCGCGATGGGCAGCCGGACGTGCCGCGCGAGCGTTCGATAGCTGGCGGGGTTCTCGGAACGCAGCGGATCCTCGATGAAGAACGGGTGGTACGGCTCCAGGCGCCGACACAGATCGATGGTGTGGGCGGTGTCGAGGCGGGTATGCACGTCCAGACAGAGCTGCGGTTCCTCGCCAACAGCATCCCTCACGGCGGCCATCTGCCGGACCGCCTCCGGGACGGCCTGTATGGGATCCAGCACGCCGTCGTCGCCGCCGCGCGGCGTCAGGTGCCAGCGCAGGAATTTCCAGCCGTCCGTAACATGGGTACGGCAGTTGACAACAAGCTCGTCGAGGTCGCGGCCTTGGGCGTGGACATAGCAGACGACCTTGTCGCGCACTGGCCCGCCGAGGAGGCGGTAGACCGGCAGGTTGAGCGCTTTGCCCTTGATGTCCCAAAGGGCGATGTCGATGGCGCTGATGGCGCACCCGTAGACCTTGTCCGCGGGGAAGAAGCCGCCGCGGAACATGCGCTGCCAGTGACGTTCGATAGCGAAGGGGTCTTCGCCGATCAGCACCTCGCCCAGGTGTTTGACGGCCTGGTCGATGGCCCCGCCCCAGTTGCCGATGCCGACCTCGCCGAGGCCCGAGATGCCGCTATCCGTTTCCACCTTGACGATGAAGTACTTGCTGGCGCCGTCGTGGCAGCAGAAGGTCTTGATCTCGGATACGTTCATGGTTGAGCCCCGGGTGTGGTCGGCGAAGTATGCCCCCTCGCCGCATCCTCGCTGCATCCTCGCTGCATAGCGGCGATGGGTTAAGCTCCGAGCCAACAGGCTCCGGGAAGGATGTTATGGGTATCACAGTCGAGCACGACTATTTCACCGAGCAAAGTGAAGCCCGCGCGGAGATCGAGGCGGCAGGACTGCACCTGCACGAGGTCGACGCGCCGCCGAGCGGCGGTACCCCGATCCACTGGCACGACGTGGGTATCCACTTCTATGTCGAAGGCGGCGTGTTCCGCTTCCAGGATCCGGCCTCGGGCGCGGTCCACGAGTGTGGCCCGGGCACGAAGTTCGTGATCCCCGAGAGGACGTTGCATATCGAAGAGGACCACAACGGCTACAAGGGACTGGTGGGCATGACCAAGGACCCGGTGCCGCAGCCGTTCGTCAGGCCGCCGGAGGAGTTGGAGGCGTTCGAGCCGCTCGCCGATGAGTAGCCTCTACCTTCACGGTCGGATCTTCGACGGCGACGGAATGGTCGACGGCCGCGCCGTTCTCGTGGACGGCGACCGCATTGCCCGTGTCGCCCCGGAGGCGGAGTTCGAGGGCTTCGACGGCGAGACGGTCGACTGCACGGATTGCACCGTCATGCCCGGGCTCATCGACTGCCATGTGCATCTGCTGTTCCACGGCGAGCCGGATCCGGCCGCCGATCTCGACAAGCTCGATGCGGCACATGCCGTGGTCCGCGCCCTCGAGCATGCCCGGGACACGCTTCAGGGAGGCACGACCTCCGTGCGCGACTGCGGCGGTCGCGCCTACCAGGAGTTCGCGGTTCGCGATGCCTGCAACGAGGGCAGGTTCCGGGGCCCCACCGTCCGCGCCGCAGGCAAGATGATCTGCATGACCGGTGGGCACGGCAATCGGATCGGTCGTGTGGCCGACGGCATCGACGAGGTGGTGAAGGCGGTTCGGGAGCAGGTCCATGCCGGTTCGGATTTCGTCAAGATCATGGCGACGGGCGGCGTCATGACCCCCGGCGTCGACCCGGAGGATGCGCACTTCAGCGCCGGTGAAATCGCTGCCGGGATCGCCGAGGCCAAGCGCTTCCGGCGCCGAACGGCGAGCCACGCCCAGGGATCGGAAGGCATCCTGAACGCCACCCGGGGCGGGGTGACGTCCATCGAACACGGCATCTTCATGACCGACGAATGCTGCCGGGAGATGCTCGAACGGGGCACCTTCCTGGTGCCCACCCTGGCGGCCCTTCGGCACATTCTTGGCAACGCCGATGCCGGTATCCCCGACTACGTCATGGACAAGGCGGCACGGTGTGCAGAGGCTCACGAACGCTCGGTGCGGATGTTCCACGAGGCCGGTGGGCGCATTGCGATGGGTACGGACGCCGGGACGCCGTTCAATCTCCACGGCCGCAACTCCGACGAACTGCGCTTCATGGTCGAGGTCGGGCTTCCCAATCTGGACGCGCTCCGCGCCGGCACGCGCAACGGCGCCGACCTCATGGGCCTGGAGGACCGGGGACGCATCGCCGAGGGCGCCGTCGCGGATCTGCTCGTCGTCGACGGCGACCCGGCAAAGGACATCGCCGCCGCGGCCGACCGATCGAACCACCGGCGGGTGGTGAAGGACGGCGTTCTCGTCCACGCCCCGTAGCGCCCCAAAGCCGTCCCCGGCCGCGTCGGGACGACGCGCCTTCGCTT
>VXPO01000126.1 GCA_009839505.1 Gammaproteobacteria bacterium | reverse complement strand
GACGGAGGTCCGTCGGGCGCTGGCGTACGTGCTGCTGAACGTCCGCAAGCACTATGGGGAGAGATGCCGCCGGAAGCCGCCGGTGGTCCTGGACGGGGCGAGTTCGGGGTTGTGGTTCGACGGCTGGAAGGGAAGGGAGCCGCCGCCTTTCGGCCGCTACGCGGACGCCGACCGCGACCGCGAGGTGGCCGCGCCGCGCACGTGGCTGCTGGCGAAGGGCTGGCGGCGGATCGGGTTGATCGATCCGGCGGAGGTACCGGGCGGCAGTCCCTAGGCCGAAAGGCGCGGCGCGACGAGTCAGTCCTGTGGCGATGGATCGCCCGGCAAGTTAACGCTTGTGAGGGTCGCCTCTACGCGGGGAGATTGAACCCTTCGCGCAGTTTCGGCTTCACCTTGGCGACGCTCAGGAGAGACTCCACGCAGTCGCGCAGCGACTCGTCGAAGGGCCGGAACTCGACGCCGGTCACCGCCTTGATGCGGTCGTTGCGCAGTTCGCAACCCGCCCAGATGCCGCGGTACTTGGTTTCGCGCTCCCTGATGTAGTCTGGAAAGTCGTCGGTGACTTCCGGGGTGTCGTGGCCGAGCTCCGGCAGCAGTCGGTCGATCCCGGCGCAGATATCCTCCACGTTAACCGTGTCCGTGGACCAGGCGATGTAGCGCTCGCCGTTCTTCACGTGGACGCTCTCGAGGAGACCGATGTGGCAGTCGGCGTCGTCGCGGACGTCCACGATCATCCAAGGACGATAGGCGCCCGACTGGGAGCATTGTCCGAGCAGCATCATCTCGATGTTGTGCTGCCAGGGACCCCGGTCCTTCTGATGCGTGGACTGGATGGGTCCGACGTTGTCCGCCGGGCAGCAGGTGATGGCCTCCCAGTCGCCGTTCTTCGCCGCCGCATCGGCGAAGGCGCGCTCGGCAATGACCTTGGCCATGGAGTAGCCCTGACGCTCCGGTGTGCGCTTCGGGTTGAACTCGTCTGGATAACGGTCCTCGTAGAACACCGGCCGGCGGACGAACTCGTTCATGTCAGCGTCGGACATGACCGCGGCGACGCTGGAGGTCACCACGACGCGGCGCACCGTGCCGGCCTTGTTGATGCTATCGATGATGTGGTTGCAGACCCGGTTGACGTACTCGTGGTCGCTGTAGGTCGACACGTGGGAGACATGGGCGACGCCGTGGCAACCGGCGAATACGTCGTCGAAGCAGCCGTCCTCGTCAAGATCGGCCGAGTGAACGGTGAGCCGACCGGAGGCGTAGCCGGGCATCGCCCGTAGGAAATCCGTCCGTTCGGGGTCGTTGGCGTCGCGTACGCAGGCACGCACCCGGTAGCCCTTGTCGAGCAGACGGCGCACCACCCAGCCGCCGATGAATCCCGCGGCTCCCGTTACCGCAACCGTTCCGCCCTTGGGTATGGGGCCCATGTCTCACCTCGCGTCCATTGGTTTGGCAAACCGTGCAGGATAGTGCGACACCCGATCGGGGCTCAACCGGTCTGAACTCATCGGTTGCGGACCTCCTCGATTCGTGCCGAGAGGTCGGGAAGGTCGAAGACCGAGATCACGCTGACGCGCTCATTCACCGGGAAGGACACATTGCACGGCGCGACGATGAATACGTGATCCAGCTGCAACGCGTCAACGACGTTGAACATGCTCTTCGTCGCCTCGGGTGCTTCGGTGAACTTCATCTCGAATCCAAGCCGGCGACCGTTGTCGAATATCAGCAGGTCGATCTCCCCGCCGCCGTGTGCACCCCAGAACCAGGCGTTTGCGGGTCGGAGCACGGCGAGCACCTGTTCGATCGCGAAGCCTTCCCACGAGGAGCCCACCCGGGGGTTGGAAAGGAGGCTCTCTTCGGTGCCTGCGCCCAAAAGGAAGTGCAGAAGGCCGCTGTCCCGGAGATAGACCTTCGGTGCCTTGACCTGCCGTTTTGCCAGATTCTCGAACCAAGGCTGCAGCTGGCGGACCATGTAGGTTCCAGATAGCACGTCCAGGTAGCCACGCACGGTCTTGTCGGTGGCGGACATGGACCTGCCGAGTTCGCTCGCGTTCCAGGTCTGGCCGTGCCAGTGCGCCAGCATCGTCCAGAATCGACGCATGGCCGCAGCGGGGATCGAAATCCCGAGCTGGGGGATGTCGCGTTCCAGGAACGTGCGCACGAAGCCATCCCGCCAGGCGACACTGTCCTCGTTCGACTCCGAGAGATACGACCGGGGCAGACCACCTCGCAGCCAGAGTCGCCGCCAATCGTCGGTGTCGATCTCGTGCAGGCCGAATCCGGTCAGCTCGAGAAATTCAACCCGGCCTGCAAGCGACTCGGACACGCCGCGCACCATGTCGGGGGAGGCACTGCCGAGAATCAGGAAGCGCGTGTCGAACCCCGGCCGGTCCACCAGAACTCGAAGGACATCGAACAGCCGGGGCATGCGCTGGATCTCATCGAGGACGACGAGCCCGTCGAGCGAACCCAGCACCATCTCCGGGTTCGCGAGTCGGCGCACGTCCGCTTCCGACTCAAGGTCGAAATGTGTCGACCCTGGTGTCTGGGCAAAGGCTCGCGCGAGCGTGGTCTTGCCGCACTGGCGAGGTCCCAGCAGGGCTGTGACAGGTGACCGGCCCGTGGCCGTCCCGAGTCGGCGAAGGTAGTCGGCTCGATGAAGCATTCGGCGGATTTTACCTTGAAAATTCGGAGTCCGAGTCCGAATTTTCAAGGCTAGTTGATCGGCGCCGGTCCTCGTTCGGCGTCAGACCGGTACTAAGAAACCTCTGATCAAGCCCGTCCATGGGCTTGGCGGCACATCCCTGTGCCGCGCTAGCGAAGTTCTTGATCAGAGCTTCCCTAGCGAATGGCCACCGGGTTGATCACCGCCTGGACCGCCCCCTCGAATCGTGGTTGGCCAAGCACGAACAGGAACTCCCAGCTTTCGTCCGCCGCCAATTCGCGCACGTCCATGTTTTCGAGGATGTAGATCCCGTTTTTCGCCAGCAACTCCGGGTGAACCGGGAACATCAGCTCGGGGTTCTCGTGGGGCACGGCTTCCAGTCCCCAGGTGTCGGCACCGATGGCGACGACGTCGAGACTTGCGAGGTACTTGGCGCCGCCCATGCCGAGGCCCGGCTCGCCGCCCATGAAGCGCTCGTTGTCGACCCCCGCGAGGTTCAGCCAGCCCGTGTAGAACAGGACGATGTCGCCTGTGCGGATCTCCACGTTCTGGGCGGCAGCCTGGGCCTTGATCTCCGCCTCGTTGAAGGCGGTGCCTGCAGGTAGCGGACTCTCGCCGTAGTGGCGCGTCATGTCGAGCAGTACTCCACGTCCGACCATGGGCGGCAGCTTCTCGATGGCGAGCGCCGTCAAGCCCTTCGTAGTCACGAAGTCCTTGGCGTGCAGGCCGTTGTAGTAGACGTGGTCGATGCCCATGTGGCCCAGGCCGTCGATCTGGCTGCCGATGCCCATCCAGGTGTAGAGCAGGTCGTCGTTGCCCGTCGCCCGGTTGGCGCCCATCGTGGGGCCGAGATCCTGGCCCGGCTGGATCACGGTGATCGCGTAGTGGCGTGGCGGGTATGCCGGCGACTCCCAGCCGGTGACGACTCCCAGGGCGTACGTCTTACCCGTCTTCACCAAGCCCGCCGCCTCGACGACCTTGTCCGGCGACAGGTGGTTGATAGCACCGAGCGTGTCGCCTTCGCCGTGTTGCGACGGGTACCAGTCCTCGCCGCTTGCCACCGTCGCGGTGGCGCAGGCGAGAAGGATGCAGATGATTCTCATGTCTCCCCCAAGTCGGGACGATCGACTGTTGTCCGGATAATAGCGCCTTGACGACCTCGTCCCTGTGCGTCGAGGATTCCCCGAGGGCTCACCGCACGAGACGTCGATGCCGAAGCCGAACATCGTCCTGTTCTTCCCCGACCAGCATCGCGGCGATGCCATGGCGTGCTCGGGGAATCCCGTGGTGCAGACCCCGAACCTCGACCGGCTGGCGGGGGAGGGGGTGCTGTTCGATTGGTGCTGCACGAGTTCGCCGCTGTGCATGCCGGCCCGGGCGTCGCTCATCACCGGGCAGCCGGTCAACGTCCACGGCGTGTGGGGCAACAACCTCGTGGAGGCGGACCGCTTTGGTCCGAGCCATGTGCGCAGCATCCGCGACGCGGGCTACCGCACGGCGATGATCGGCAAGACGCACCTCTACGCCAACCATCGCAACGACGGGCACACCCGGGAGCACGCTCACAAGCTCGAGGACTGGGGCTACCAGGACATTCACGAACTGCGCGACGTGGTGCCCTCGGAGCGCTGCTCCTGTCACTACGCCGACTTCCTTGCCGAGCGCGGCCGGTTGCGCGTCTACCAGGACTACACACGGTTGTGGTGGACCAACGCGTTCCGCGGCGCCCAGCCTTGGGAGGATCCGCCGTCGCCCCTGCCCACCGAGGAACACATCGACCTCTACTGCGCCACCCAGGCGGCAACCTGGATCCGAGACTACGACGCCCAAGCGCCGTTCTACCTCCAAGTCTGCTTCACGGGACCCCACACGCCCTTCGACGCGCCGCCCGATTTCCGCTCCCGCTACCGCCCGGAGGACGTCGCGCCGCCGATCCTCGATGCGCCCGCTGATCCGGTCTCGCCCCAGGTGGCTGAGATGCTGAAGTCGAGCCGCCTCGACGCCATGACCGAGATGCAGGCGCGCATGATGGTTAGCCACTACTACGCCAAGGTGAGCCTTGTCGACCATGGCGTCGGCATGGTGCTCGATGCCCTGGCGGACAAAGGCATCCTGGACGACACCTGGATCGTCTACACCTCCGATCACGGCGAAATGCTGGGCGATCACCGCCTCAAGCAGAAGAAGGTGTTCTACGAGGGCGCCCTGAACGTTCCGTTGATCGTTCGGCCGCCCGGGGGCGTCACGAGTGGTCGCGTCCGAGGTCCGGCGCGGCGCGACGATGTGGCCGACCATCTGGATGTGTGTGCGACGCTGCTCGAAGCTGCCGGCGCGGCACCCTTGGCAGAGAGCCTTGGGCGACCGTTGGTCTTCGCCGAGGGCGAACCCGCGCTGTCCGGCCACAACCGGAACTACGCGTTCAGCGAGGTCGAGTCCTACTATTCGATGGCTCGCGACGAACGCTACAAGATGACCGTCGATTCGGCGGGCCGCGTGCCGGTGGAACTTTACGACATGCGGGAAGACCCCCGCGAACTGAGGAACCTGGTGGACGACCCCGGCCACAAGACGGTACGTGAACGGTTCCTCGACGAGGCGTTCACCGAGCTGGGTTTCGACGACACGAACCTGGACGCGTTTCGAGACCGGCTGGCGGCGGGGCCGTACCGCGACACCTTTGCCCGCGACCTGCTGCGGCAGTTCAACTGAGCATGGTCATTCTCGCCAGACGATTGGTTGAATGCACGACACGTCTTGAACGATCCAATCGTCAACGCATTGATTCGGCGCCTGTTTTGCGCTGGCACGCATCTTGATCACGCATGGGCGTGAACACATTGACCAGAAAGGGGCATCAATGCGACATGCAGTGTCCAGAAGCACATACGCCATCGTGGCCTCGCTCATGACGTCCATGGCCATGGCCGAGACCGTGGAGCGGTCCTTCGAGGCTGCCGCCGGTGGTCGATTCGTACTCGACGCCGATTGGGGACACGTGGAGGTCGAGACCTGGGACCAAGAGATCGTGGATGTCGTCGTCGAGCACGCCGACAAGCTGGAGCTCGAATTCCAACGGCACGACGACGCCGTGACGGTCCACGCTGAACGCAAGGGACGGAGCATCGCTCGTTGGTTCGCCAAGGAGGACAGTCCGCGGTTCCACGTGACCGTACCGCGGCGTTTCGACCTCGATTTGGTCACGGCCGGCGGCAACATCCACATTCCCGATCTGGACGGTGAAGCCAACGCCCGCACGTCAGGCGGAAAACTCAAGATTGACAACGTCTCTGGCCGGATCGTCGGCCACACCTCCGGCGGTTCGATCCACGTCGAGTCCGCCGGTGGCCCGGTGAAGGCGCGCACGTCCGGGGGTTCCATTCGCATCGGCTCGTCTGCCGGAGCGGTGGATGCAAGAACATCGGGCGGCTCGATCCGCATCGGCAGAGCCCAGGGCCCCACGATCGCCCGCACGTCCGGCGGTTCCATCGAACTCGCGAGCATCGCCGGCAGCGTCGAGGCGCGGACATCCGGTGGTTCCATCAAGGCGACTGTCGCGGGTCAACCCGACGGCGACTCCTCTCTCCACACCGTAGGCGGGAGTATCACCTTCGGTCTCGCCGAAGGTGTTGCGCTCGACATCGACGCGCGAACCACCGGCGGTCGTGTAACCGCCGAACTCGCCAACCTGGAATCGACCAGGACCGACCGGTCGACGCTTTTTGCGGTGGTCAACAGCGGCGGGCCGACGATGACCTTGCGCACGACCGGCGGGTCCATACGATTGCTTAACCGCTAGCGCGCCTCGCGAGTACGCGAGTGCGCCTCTTGCGAGGCGACCAAGAGCAAGTTCAAGCGTGGTGCAATAGGCAACCTGCGTGTGAACATCAGCGCCGCTCTAGGGATCTAGCAGCCGAAGGAGGGTCGATCCTGCGGTCGTGGGCCAGCCGGTTGACCAGCGGCGCGAGGAGCATCACGGCGACGCCGATCCCGGCACCGGCCCAGCCTAAGGTGGCGAAGGTATCGGTGTAGATCGGCAACGAGACGAGTGGATCGACGTCGACCCCGGGTGCTCGGTCGACCGCGGCGAAGCCCGCGATCCAGCCGGCGAGGTACTGCGCCGCTGCCCCCGATAGGAACCAGACGCCCATCATCAGGCCCACCACCTTCACGGCCGACAGCCGGGTCACCATGGACAGCCCGACCGGCGACAGGCAGAGCTCACCGGTGGTGTGCAGCAGGTACGCCAGCACCAGCCAGGCGACGGCGACCTGGCCGAGCGTATCGGCGAACGAAGCGCCCACCACGAGCACCAGGAAGCCGAGGCCCGCCTGCAGGACGCCGAGGCCGAACTTCATGGGCGTCGACGGTTCGATTCCCCGCTTCGACAGGACATCCCAGACCATCGCGAAGACGGGTGCCAGGAGGATGATGAACGCGGGATTGACGAACCCCATTTGCGCCGCCTGCATCTCGATGCCGAACAACGAGGTTTCGACGTTGCGCTCGGTGAACAGCACCACGGATGTGCCGGCCTGTTCGAAAAGCGTCCAGAACACCACCGAAACCCCGGTCAGCAGGAGCACAACCAGCATGCGGTCGCGCTCGACCTTCTCGCAGCGGGCCAGGGCGTACCAGACGATACCCAACACCGCGGCCCCCGCGGTCAGCGCGAGCAGGCCACCGACGAGGTCCCGCCAGCGCATGAGCACCCAGGCGACGGCGACGGCCACGAAGCTCGCGGCGTAGATCCAGTGCTCCTTGCTGATACCGATCACCCGGCTGGCGAGGCGTTCGGGCGACGACGCTTCTCCCGCACCGTGAAAGTGCCGCTGGCCGCGCAGGAAGGTGAACAGCCCAGCAAGCATGCCGATTCCCGCGAGGCCGAAGCCGTACTTCCACCCGTAGGCCTGGCCCAGCCAGCCGCACAGCAGGATGGCGGCCAGCGCGCCCAGGTTGATGCCCATGTAGAAGATCGTGAATCCCTGATCCCGGCGCGGATCCTCGTCGGCGTAGAGTTGGCCCACGATGGTCGAAATGCTCGGCTTCAGGAAGCCGACGCCGACGATGATAAAGGCCAGCGCCAGGTGCATTACGGCGAGCGCAACCTCGTCCCGGACCACGTACCCGTTCACCGCCTCGGCGGGTTCCCCCTCGAACGCCATCAGAATGTGGCCGCAGCACAGCAGCAGCGCGCCGCACGTAATTGCGCGCCGGAATCCCAGGTACCGGTCGGCGATGAAGCCGCCGATGATCGGCATGAGATAGACGAGCGAGCCGTACGTGGCGACCACTCCGGCGGAGTACCTGTCGTCGAACAGGAAGTGCTCGGTGAGGTAGAGCACCAGCAGTGCGCGCATGCCGTAGAAGCTGAACCGCTCCCACATCTCCGTGGCGAAGCAGATGAAAAGCCCGCGCGGATGGCCGAGAAGCTCGCTGGGGATGTCGGGAGTCGTAGCAGCCATCGTCAGATCGAGCTCGCAGAACCATCCACCGCACCGTCATCGGAGAATGGCGCCACCGGCGTCTACGGCATGTTGGTTTTCCGACGGCGGCTCGACTAAGGCGTCGCCGTGGCGCCTTCGCGGGCCCGTTCGGCGGCGACGACCTCGGTCATGCCCTGCCACTCGTCCCACATATCGCACAGCGCGTCCTTCGAGCGCTCCCAGGGGTTGTTGCCCTCTTCGTACTCCAGCCACTCGCCGCGTTGACCCCGGTCCGGGTGGTCGGACACGCCGTTCACCATCTTGTCCGGTTGGCGCTTCTTGTTGCGAATCCGGAAGATGATGTTCATGCGGGTCTCCGTGCCTTCGTTGCGCGTGCCCGAGTGCGGCATGTGGAACAGCGTGATGCAGGCATCCCCCGGTTCCATGAGCACCTGCGTGGGCCTCGGCCAGCGCACGCCGTCGGGCGTCGCCTCGGAGGTGTCGTCGAGGAAGTGTTCGCGCACGGACTCCGGCAGGTAGACGTGTCCGCAGCGGTTCGCGGCGTTGTAGTTCAGCCGCGGCCAACCCGGTCCCTCGGGACCGATGCAGTCGTTCACGGAGCGCTGCCAGCGGAAGAACTTCTCGGTGACATGGTGCGCACCCCGCAACAGCGCGGTCTGGCCGCACCCTTCACGGGTCTGATCGTTGAGGCAAACGAACACGAATGACGTGAAGCTACCCATCCCCAGGGTCATCTCGGGGTCTTCGAAGAGCGGCACGCTGTTGTGCCCCATCACCTCGGGGCTGCGGCCTATGTCGCCCTTGGGACCCGAGGAGATGTAGTGCTTGTAGATCTCCTCCGGGGTGCCTTCCTGCACCTCCTGCGGCACGCCGATGGTGCACAGCCCGTCCATGTGGGATTCCGCGCCGTAGTACGGTTGATCCTTCTCCCGGTAGCCGAGGTTGTTGAAATGGTTGCCGGGCTTGCGCACGCGATTGGCACCCACCTGGCAGACGATCGGCGGGTCGAAGTACCCCATCGCCTCGTGCAGGATCGGCGTCACGGTGGAGGCGTTCACCAGGTCGGTGACTTCCTTCGTGCTTCCCGAATAGACGCCTTCCCCCGGATTACGGATGCGATCGATGGCGGCATCGACGAGTTTTTGCTCGACGGCGTTCTTCAGAACGATGTAGCCGTCATCGTAGAGCGTCTTCTTTTGTTCGAGCGTGAGTGCTTCGGACACGATCCTCCCCCCTATCTAACCCCATGGTGATTCTACGCGATGGTCGGGGAAAGCGTCCCAAGGGACTAAGGTACCGTCAGCGTTGAGGTGCCCAGCCGTATATGCGCTGCGCATTGGCGCCCATCAGTGCGGACCGCTCCGCGTCGCTTAAGTGGTCGGCGACGCGAAACGCCTCGACCCCTTCGGCATAGCTCACGAGCGCCACGGCCCGTGTCCAGTCCGTGCCCCATAGACACCGCTCGATGCCGAACGCGTCGAAGATCCGCCGCAGAGGATCCCAGATGTCGTCGAACGGAAACGGCTGGTGGGAAAGGGTGCAGGCACCGGTGATCTTGATCGCCACGTTGTCGTACTGCGCGAGAGCGAGCACCTTGGGCAGATCGGCGAAGGGATCCGGTGGAGGCGGAGGTTCGAAAGGCTGTCTCAACCCCAAGTGGTCGAGGACGATGCTGGCATCGGGATTGCGCTCGGCCAAACCGCCCAACAAGGGCGCATTGCCCCAGCACAGCACGTTGACGGTCAATCCCGCCTCGGCACCGGCGGCCAGTATCCGGTTGAGCCCCGGATCGTCGGGGCGCACCGCGAACGGGTCCGGCAGCATGATCCGCGCGCCCACGGCGCCTTCTGTGCGCGCCCACTGGGCCACCTGCTCCGCGACATCCGCGGCGCCGGGGTCGAACGGCTTGACCAGGCCGAATCTGCCTGGGTGGGCGGCGTGGACTTCCAGCGCGTAGCTCGCGTCGTAGCGGTACATGCTGTACGGCGAGACCAGGATCGCGCCGTCGACGCCGACCTCGTCCATGGCAGCCACCATCTTCTCGCCCGTGACTTCCGCCGGACCGTGCAGATACCCGATCCACGGACGTTCGGGCCGGTCGCGCTCGTAGGCGTGAACTTGGGCGTCGATCACCGGCGTGTCCATGGCCGCCGAATCATACAGGCACGCCGCCAGGTAGGAGTCGGGCGACGCACCCGGACGGGGATGCTCAGCAGCGAGCCTTGAGGTACTTGGCTTCCTTGCGCGCGATTTCGAAGGCGTTCTTGCCGCTCTTGTTCAGCACCTTGGGGTCCGCGCCGACTTCGAGCAGGGTCTCGGCAGCCGCCACTCGACCCTCGTAGGTTGCACGATGCAAGGGCGTCCGGCCTTTTCGGTCCTGGGTGTCGAGGTCGGCGCCGTGCTTCGCGAGTAGGCGGATGATGTCGGCTTGGTCCGCTTCGGCAGCCAGCTGCAGGGGCGCGCGGCGCGCCTTGTTCAGCGCATCGACGTCCGCGCCATTAACCACGAGCAACTCGGCACAGGCTCCAGCGCCGGCCCTTGCCGCCCAGTGCAGCGGCGTCATTCGGTAGTCTTCGACGACGGTTGCAACTTGTGCATCGGCTTCGATCAATGTTCGCAGCCGTTCGACATCGCCGAGTCCGCAGGCGGCGAAGACGTCGTAGTCGGCACCGTCGTCGATGAGAATACGAGCTACCTCGAGTTTGCCGTCGTTTGAGCGCAGCACCTTGTCCGCCGCCCAAGGGCCCGGAGCAACCGCCTCGTGGAGCGACGTCGTGCCACGTTCGCCGTTGCCCCTGATCTGCAGTTGGTGGTGGACGCCCACGCCGTGCTCGATGAGCAACCGGGCAAGGTCGGGATATCCGCCCCAGGCCACCCAGTACATGAGCGATAGGTTGTCGGGCCAACCCGTGTGGGGCTTTTTCACCGAAACGGGCGTCGCATCCGACGCTCCCGACTCGAACACCGCTCTCAGCGTATCCGTTGCGCCGGCCCAGGCGGCCTCGTGGAGCACGTTGTAGGCGGATTGGTCGATGGCCAACGCCACGCCGCGTTCGAGCAACAGCTTGACCGTTGGTCCGCAGCCGCGCATGCCGATGGCCACGCCGAGCAGACGGCTGCCGATCCGGTCGAGCAGGTCCGGCTCCGCGCCGAGCATTTCGGCCATTAGGGTCTCGTCGGGTTGGCCGTGCCAGCGCTGCGGCGCCTGCCCTAGTGCCGCGACGATGAACGCCTGTTCCGTTGCGGTCAGATCCAGCTTGGGTTCGTTGCGCAGGAACCAGTTGCCGTGGAAGAGGCTGACCGCGAAATTGTCGCTCACGTAGTGGTCCCAGCGCGGGCTTCGGCCACAATCTCCGTCATGCCGTCCCACTCGCTCCAGTGATCGCACATGGCATCGATGGCGACTTTCCAAGGATCGTAGTCATCGGGATATTCGAGGAACTCGCCTTCCCAGCCGCGGTCCGGGTGGTCACTGTCGCCGAGCACCGTGGCGCCACCGGGTCGCTCGTGGCGCAGCCGGAAGTAGATGTTCATGCGCGGATCGGCCCCGGCGTTGACGCTGCCGCCATGGGGACAGGCGTGCAGGGCGATGACGGCGTCCCCCTCGTCGAGCAGGATCGGCGTCGGTGCCGGCCAGGCGACCCCGTCGACCACCTCTGCATCGGCGTTGAACTTCTCGCGCACGGGTTGCGGCATGGGAGTCAGCCCGACGCCGCCGTCCTTGCGTGGTGCCAAGCGCGGCCAGCCTGGGCCTTCGGGGCCGACATTGCCGCCGGCGTCGCGTTGCATGCGGAAGAACGCCTCGACCTCCTCGTGGGCACCCTTCAGGAGGCAGAGGTTGCCGCGCCCGAATTCGGTCTGATCGTTCAGCGCGACGCCCACGAAAGCGGTGAAGCTACCGAGTGCCAGCGTGCAGCCCGGATCCTGGAAAAACGGTGTCTTGTTGGCGCCCATCTCGGTTGCGTCGCCCTTGCCGAAGTGGCGAGTACGCGGCGCTTCCCAGGAATCGACTTCGTCCGCGGTTTTCGGGATGTCGGGCGAATACCACATGCCGTCGACGTGGGGTTGCCAGCCGTAGTTCGGCATTTTGGTTGCTGGCTGGGGATGGAGAATCGCCGCGAAGGCGCTGCGTGGCGGATCGTAGGGTCCCATCGTATTGCGCATGATCTCGCCCAATCGGCTCTTGTTGACGAGGTCGGGAAGGGGGCTGTCGCCGGCGAGATCGTGGTAGGGCCGTCGCACGCCTTCCCGCGCGGCGTGCATGTTGACGGCGCGGCGTGCCCGGAAGGTCAGTTCCCGCGGTACGGCCTCGCGGATGACGATGAAGCCGTCCTCGAGGAAGCGTCGTTTCTCGTCGAGGGTGAGTTCGGTGGCGGACATGACTTGCTAACCCTCTCCACTTCGCAATAATCGGCCGGCTACCGATGCTAACAGAGGGGGATGGGACAGATGGCCGGTCCGGCGCTGGAAGGACTGCGCATCCTCGACATGACCCAGTACGAGGCGGGCACGTCCTGCACCCAGGCGCTTGCCTGGCTCGGCGCGGACGTGGTGAAGATCGAGCGGCCCGAACGGGGCGATCCCGGCCGCGGTCCCGGCGGCAGCGCGGAGTACTTCGTAGTGTGGAACTCCAACAAGCGCAGCGTCGCCATCGACCTCGCGGCACCGACAGGCAGGCAGTTGCTGCTCGACATGCTGCCCAACTACGACGTCTTCGTGGAGAACTACGGTCCGGGCGTCGTCGAGAAACTCGATATCGGCTACGACGTCATGCGCGCCGTCAAGGCGGACATCATCTACGCGCGCATCAAGGGTTTCGGCACCTCCGGCCCCTGGTCCGACTACAAGTGCTACGACATGGTGGCCCAGTCCGCGGCTGGCGCGTTCTCGATCACCGGCGAGCCCGACGGCCCGCCCATGCGCCCGGGACCCACAACCGGCGATGCCGGGACCGGTGTGCAGATGGCGCTCGCCATCGCCGCCGCCTATGTGCAGAAGCTGAACACCGGCAAGGGCCAGCTCATCGAGCTCTCCATGCAGGAGGCGATGACCTACTACCTGCGCACCGCCACCTCGGGCGGCAACTATGGCGAACGCGCCGCCCGGCGATCCGGCAACGGCGGCACGCCCAACATGTCGCTGTACCCGTGCAAGGGCGACGGACCCAACGACTACGTCTACATCATGGCCGTGACCGCGCGCATGTGGGAGGCGCTTTGCCGCGCCATCGATCGCCAAGACCTGCTCACCGATCCGCGCTACGCCGATCCTCGCGAACGCTACGAGCGGCGCACCGAGATCAAGGCGGAAATCGAGAAGTGGACGCGCTCGCGCGACAAGTACGACGCCATGCGCCAACTTGCCGAAGGCGGGGTGCCGGCAAGCGCGGTGCTGGACACCAGCGACCTCTACCGCAATCCACACCTGGTCGAGCGGGGCTTCGTGCACGAGGTCGACCACCCGGCGGCTGGCACCATCAAGCTCCTCGGCTGGCCGGCACGGATGTCCGAAAGCAAGGTGCCCATCGAAGCCGCGCCGCTCCTTGGCGAACACACGCGCGAGGTGGTGGCGGAGGATCTCGGCATCGGCGGCGAGGAACTGGACGCCCTCGCCGACGCAGGCATCATCGGTAGGAACTGATCAATGGCGGAACTTGAGGGCCTCCAGGGTCTCCACGGAAGGGTAGCCCTCGTCACAGGTGCGGGAAGGTTGCGGGGAATCGGGCGCGCGGCGGCGGTGGCGCTGGCACGCCTCGGTGCCGATGTGGCCATCAGCGGCACCGGTCGTGACCCGGCGACGTTTCCGGAAGACGAGAAAGCCATCGGCTGGCGCGACGTGGAAAGCGTGGCGGAGCAGATCCGCGACTGTGGTCGGCGGGCTCTGCCGCTGGTCTTCGACGTCGCCGATCGCGACGACGTGAACGTCGCCGTGGATCGCATCGTCAGCGAACTGGGCCGCGTCGACATACTCATCAACAACGCGGCCATCGCCCGGGGCGAGGATCGCACCACCGTCGAGACGCTGGATCCAGACCTTTTCCAACGCGTCGTCGACGTCAAGGTCCGCGGCACGTTCCTGTGCACGCAGGCGGTCATCCGGCACATCTACCGCCAGGACGAGGGCGGCAAGATCGTCAACGTCGCATCCATCGCCGGCAAGCGCGGCAGCGCCAACACCCTGGCCTACAATGCTGCCAACTTCGCCATGATCGGCATGACGCAGTCCATGGCCCGGGAGTTCGGTCCACGCGGTGTGAACGTGAACTGCGTCTGTCCGGGTGCCGTGGCCACCTCCCGCATGGACGACGTGCGGCCCGGCGATCGGCCGGAGCGCCAGCGACCCGGAGATCCCGTTAACCGCTGGGGCAGCGACGACGAAGTCGGCGAGTTCATCGCCTACCTCTGCACCGCGGCGGCGTCGTGGATCCATGGCCAGTCCATCAACCAGGACGGTGGCGCGGTGATGGAGCATTGATCGCCACTATCGCCCTCATCGCCATTAGCGCAGAGCAGCAACAACAATCTGGAGCCTATTGAACCGTGAAACTCGGCATCTGCATGTTTGCAACCGACTACGCCATCCGCGTCGACGACCTTGCCCGGGAAGTGGAGGCCAGGGGCTTCGAGTCCCTGTTCGTCCCGGAGCACACCCACATTCCCGCGAGCCGCCGCAGCCCGTGGCCGGGAGGACCGGACCTGCCGCGGGAGTACTGGCACACGCTGGATCCCTTCGTGGCACTCACCGCGGCTGCCGCAGTCACCGAGAAGCTGCGCGTCGGAACCGGGATCTGCCTCTTGCCGGAACACGACCCGATCGTCACCGCGAAGGAGATCGCCAGCCTCGACCTGTTGTCCAACGGACGGGTCGAAGTCGGGATCGGCGCCGGTTGGAACGCGGAAGAGATGGAGAACCACGGCACCGAATTCGCCACCCGGTTTCGGGTGATGAGCGAACGGGCCAAGGTGATGAAGACCCTTTGGGCCGAGGAGGAACCCGAGTTCCACGGTGAGTTCACCGATTTCGACCCAGTGTGGTCCTACCCGAAACCCGTGCAGAAACCGAACCCGCCGATCCTCATTGGCGGCGAATCGATCCACACCCTGCGCCGCGTGGTCGACTACGGCGACGGCTGGTTGCCCCGTGCCCGGGGTGGATTCGATCCCCACGAAGGTGTCGGCCGACTGCGCGCCGTCGCCGACGAGGCACAACGGGACATGTCCACCTTGTCCATCAACGTCTTCGGTGCTCCGGCGGATGCCGCCGTGCTCGACCTCTACCGGGAAGCCGGCATCGACCGCGCCATCCTGTCCGTGCCGTCCGCAGGCGCGGACGTCGTCCTGCCGCTCCTGGACAGCCACGCCAAAAACCTCCCGTAGCGCCTCAAAGCCGTCGCCGGCCCGCGTCGGCAACGACGCGCCTTCGCTATCGCTGTGCCCCGGGTCGCGCCGCTTGCGGCGCGCCGCCTCCGGCCCAGCCCCAC
>VXPO01000081.1 GCA_009839505.1 Gammaproteobacteria bacterium | reverse complement strand
CCCCCGCATAGATCACCACGTACTGCCGCCCTCCCCACACGTACGTCATCGGCGTGGCCTGCCCCCCGGCGGGCAGTTGCCCCTGCCACAGCAACGCGCCCGTCTCCACGTCGAAGGCACGCAGCACGTCGTCCATCGGCGTAGCGCCGATGAACACGAGACCACCCGCCGTCACGATGGGCCCGCCCACGCTCGGAAGCCCCAGGGGCACGCCAAAGACCTCGCCAAGAGCGGTGCGCCAGACGATCTCTCCACTGGCCAGATCGACGGCGGCCAGAACGCCCCATGGCGGCGGCGTACACGGTAGGCCGAGCGGAGAGAGCAGCAGCTCCCGCTTCATCCCGAACGGCGCCCCCGTCTGCGGCGAGACTTCCTGGTCGTGGAACACCCTGCGCGCATGCTCGACAAGATCGCCCGGGATCAACTGGATGTGGTGCGCGAGGTTGTTCATGTTGACGACCAGCAGGTTGCGCATCGGGTCGTACGCGGCGCCGCCCCAGTTCGCGCCCCCGCCGGTGAACGGATAGAGCACGGTTCCTTGTTCCGAAGGCGGCGTGAACAGTCCATCGGCCACGGACTCCGCAATCCACGAACGGCAGCTCAGGCGGGCAAACAACGTCAGGCCGAACGCGTCGCCCGGCGACAGGCGGTTCGGAACGATGGGCGGCGGCGCGACCGGGAACGGCTGCGTCGGCGAGAGCCACTCGCCGGGAGCGCCCGTCTGCGGAACCGGCCGTTCCTCCACGGGCAGGAACGGCTCTCCGGTATCTCGGTCCAGTACGAAGACGAAGCCCGTCTTCGTCACCTGGGCCACCACGTCATGCAGCGCGCCGTCGCGCCACACCGAGTACAGACCCGGCTGCGCCGGCACGTCGTAGTCCCAGATGTCGTGGTGCACGGTCTGGAAGCTCCAGCGCACCTCACCCGTCGCGGCCGCCAGCGCGACCACCGAGTTCGCGTGCCGGTTGTCGCCCGGTCGCAGACCGCCGAAGAAGTCCGGGCTCGGGCTGCTGGTCGGCACGAACACGAGACCGCGTTCCTCGTCCACCGACATCGGCGCCCAGGCGTTGGCGTGGCCTTCCGCGGGTGGCTGCCCGCCCTGCCAAGTCGGCGCCGCCGGATCGTTCGCCTTACGGGGAATCGGATCCCACTCCCAACGCGATGCACCAGTCCTGGCATCGAACGCCCGCACTGAACCCACAGGCGCCACCACCCGGGCGTTGTCCCCGATCGCCGAACCAACCACCACCGTGTCTCCAACGGTGACCGGCGGCGACGTGATCTGGAACTCGCCCGGCCACAGCAGCGGCATCCCCGGATCGACACGGACCTCCCCGTCCGTTCCGAACCCGGTGCAGCGGCTGCCCGTCGCCGCGTCGAGGGCGATCAGACGCGCGTCGTTCGTGCCCATGAAGATCCGGTCAGCGCACATTCCCGTTGCACCGGCATCGCGCCAATGGGTGACACCACGGCAGACGAACTGGTTCGCCGGGTCCTGGCCGAGGTCGATGCCGGGATCGAAGCGCCACTGCTCAACGCCGCTGGCCGGGTCCAGTGCGATGACGTCGTTGAATGGCGTGCAGAAGACGAGGGCGTCGTTCACGAGGATCGGCGTGCCCTGGGTGGCGGTCTGGTTCATGTGATCCGCGCGCGTGGTCATGTCGCCGGTGCGGTACTCCCAGAACGGGGCGAGGCGGGTTACGTTTGCTTCAGAGATCTGGTCTGCCTGACTGTAGCGGTGGCCGCCCGGGTCCCCGCCGTAGTGGCGCCAATCGTGACCCACGTCGACAGTGTCTGGCGGCCGGGGCGTTTCGGAGGCTGTGCCGGCGATGTCGAGACCGTGCGTTCCGCCGAGGAGCCAGATCATCGAACCGCCGAGGATCGACACCAGGGCGAAGGCCGCGAGGAGGGCTACGGCGGTGAGGATGACCTTGCGGGCGGTGGGCACCCGGCGAGTGTAGCGGCTGGAAGCAGGCCCTCAAGCCGCCGCCCGAAACGCCTCGTAGCGCCAGCCGATCCGGGTCTCAAGCATGCCTCGTGACCACGCGGTCTCGAGGCCATGCAAACCACAGGCCTGTGTCCTGGCTACGGCATTCGGCAACGTGTTCAGCGACCGCCTCGACGTACCCGATGTCCAGGACCTTCTTCGACCAAACACTGCGCTTAGACAGTCGACACCACAGCCTACCCCAACCACTTCAGCTGGCCACGCCGCGCGCTACCTCCTCGCTCTATGCGTCAGGATCGCGGATCAACCGCTCTTCCTCGGACAACTCAAGACGCACGAACCGACGCGCTTGCTCTGGTATCTCGTTGTCGACCACGATCACTTGTAGCTCCGGGCGCTGGGTAGATATGTCCATGAGCAAGTCGTACGCCGCCATCAGCCGGTCTGGGTCTAAGCCCTCCTGACCCAGATGCTCGCTCAATCCATCTATGACCAGAATCTGGGGCAGCTTCAGCTCCAGCTCTATGGCAGTGACGTGATGCGCGAGTGCATGGGAGACGTTGATCAACGTAGCCAGGCCCGGAGAGCTGACTTCGCCGAATGCCCTCCCACGGTAAACCGGCAAGTACGTTCGCGGGTTGATGTGCGAAGACTCTAGTTCCCCAAACTCCGGCGGTCTGAGGCGTTCGAGCATCTCGTTAAACCGTTTCGTCAAGTGACTCACCTTGCGCTGGCTGTCCCTCGACTCCGCCATGGCGGCAGCAAGTTCCTGCTGCAGGGCTTCCTTCTCCTCCGTGAGCTTAGCCGCTAGCTGCTCAGCCTCGTCGAGTTTCGAGAGCACGTTCAGGTATTCCTTCAACTGCTCGGACCGTGCGACGAGTCTCGCTCTTTGTGCCGCCGTCGAAGCGATCCGCGTCGCCTGCTCAGAAACGAAACTCCGAGTCTGGAACTCGAGTTCCAGCCGCTTCGCCGTCAATTCGCGGCCTACGTCACCGAGATCGTCCCGAAGTCCTGCCAATCGCGCTTCGCGTTCGCCCGAGAGATCCTGGGCTTCCTTTAGTTGCTCTTCCACACCCCCCTGTTCCGCGATCAGGATTTCGCGCGAGAACTTCAAAGACGGCTCTTGTAGGCACAGATAACAAACGGGCTCCGCCGCCCGGTCAGGCCCGACATCGGTCCCACAGCGCGGGCAGACGACAAATTCTAAATCCGTAAGGTGCTTGCCGGCCACGATGGACCGTGTCAGCTTGCCGGACTGGGCTTCCAACTGGTTGATGAGATCGCCAAGGTTGCTAAGGGCCTGCTGCTCCGCGCCGATAGCTGCCTGTAGTCGGCCCGCCCGCCGCTCCACCTCAAGGATATGCGCCTGTAGATCCGCGGTATCTGCGGCCTCGTGCGGCATAGATGCCAGTTCCACCGCAGCAGTTTCCACCTGTCCAAGCCCCGCATTCACCTCTGCCAACTCTCGCTCAATGCTCGCCCTGCTCTCCAACGCCGTCCCATCAAAGAAGGCCTCAAAGAGTTCGCGACGGGAGTGCAGCTCCCTCAGGCGGCTTTGGACCTCCCGGAGGCGCTCCTGAATCTGCGCTGTGTTGAAGTCGTACAACCCATACGTGATCTGGAAGACATATCTCCTCTTTATGTTCTTGAACGCATCCCGATGCCCGAACACCGAGAAGCCCAGCTCGTCCTGGTGCAGATACGAGTATAGGAAGTAGTCGTTGATGCTGACTGGTGTAGTGTCCGAATCTGGCTTCGTCGGTGCTGACGGGACATCGATCCTCGGAAGGTCCAACTGCCTCAGCAACCAGTTAACATATGTCTCGCCGTCTGCCGCGGACGTTGCGGGCAACCTCCACGTCTGGTCTCTGCCCGCGACATCGACACGCGCCCCCGCCGTCGCCACGGCGCGCCGCACGACCGAGAATGACTCGTCTCCGAGCTCGACGGACCCCGAGACCGCCGTCACCTTCGAGCGCGCTTCGACCGGCGGCTGCCCTAACGAGCCTCCGAGCAGAAAACGGAGGTAACGCATCAGCGTCGTCTTCCCGGACGCGATCGGTCCGGTGACGATGTTCAAGCCCGGCTCGAGGGACACCGTACGGTCCGCGCCCACAAGCGTGATCTCGTTGACCTGCACTCTCACAGTGACTGTCCCCACTTTGCCTGCGTCACTTCAGGGAAGTTATCGTAAATGAACTTCTTCAGCGTCGCGCCAGTAAGATCGAAGTGCCGTCGAAGAAGCTCGATCCGTCCAGCTGTCTCTACCCACGCGGGTTCGTCCCTGAGGGCGGCCGCCATCGAGCGGCCACTCTGCGTCGCTCGGTATCCGAGACCACGAGCGTAAGGCACTGGCCTTACCAACCCTTTTCCGACCAGTCGCCCCAGCAACGCGAAGTAGGCTGGATCCCAGGGTCCGAATCGGTATCGGACCATCCGAGACTCAACGTCCGGCTCCGTCACTGGTGCTGAATCCGCTAGCTCGGGGCGCCGTATTCGGAGCGCGCGCTCATAGTACGTTGGATACCGGAGGAGAAAGTCGAGTTTCGCGAGCTTCGTACGTCCCTCGAGCACCTTGGTTCGACGGCTGAACGCCTCGATGAGAAGAAGCAACCGAGCTTCGCCCTCCAACGACGGTTGAAAGCTACTCAACGCCATCTCAGGTTCCACCCCAGTTGAACTCGCACTGGTCTGAAAGGACACAGCCTTCGCCCATTAGAAGCATGGGATCCCTGTGAAGCAAGTTGTTCCGGTCGATGGTTGCGGCGTGGTTGCCGAACGCCTCTAGCAGGTAAGCCCAGATCGCTATCGCTGGCTGCGCAGTCGTTCTATGAATAGCCGCCGCCGTATGCGCATATGTGCGAATCCGCTCATGCAGATCCATCACTAGGGCTTCCTCGCTCGCGAGACTCCGTGAGGCACGTGCAAGACGCTGATGCTCGGCGTTGATTTTGAGGTTGCGGGCCTGGTCAATGAGTTCGTCCGTTGCCCCGCCCACGACGAGCTTTTGTGTGAGCGGCGACACCGGGCGGCTGCCCCGCTCAACAAATCGCCTCAGTAGAGGACGGCCCGCTGCCGACAACAATGCCGCGATCCCAGCCAGTCGTGCCGAGTCCAATCTCTTCGCCAAACGACGCTCGTCAGACACTTGCGAACGTCGTTGCGGATGCACGACGCAGCGGGGCCAAAGTGCACCCATCCGCTCGCTGCGCATCGCACTTTCGATCTCATCGAGCAACGCATTGTGCAACGCCTCTAGTTCCGGTTGCGTCAACGATGGAGCGTGATGGTGCAGTAGCCGAGCGTTGGTCGCGTTAATCTCCGTTCGATGGGTCGCACTCTCGTTGAGCGTCACTTTGCCCAGGAAGTCCTGTGCCAACTCTGTGCTCACCCCAAGGTGTTTGGCGACTGTCGGTACAAGTGCGGAGCGGTCTTTACCTGGTCGGAGATTCACTATCGGGTCTTTGGGACTCACCGCACCTTCCAAAACGAGTTCCAGCGAACGTTCTTCCCCGTTCGTCAGCAGATACGTACGGTACAGTGAGCGCAGAGCCCCGTGCTTTACGAGCAGATCGGAGACCTTCCACAACCCTCGCTCCGGGTTCCGGCTCTTTACCTGGAGGAATCGCCAACCCGTGGTAGTTTCAAGCGCGATGTCCTCCAAGTGTTCCGGAAGGACCGCGACGATATCGTTCCGTAGCAAAAGCGCCGATAGGCAGTACGGCAGAGTCACCTCCGCTTGATACCGAAATCTCGCATATGTATCGCTGCCCCAGTCACCGTCCGACATCAAACCAGCCTCCAGTCACATCAAGTCTTGCGCTTGGCTCGGCGCCGGTATCTCGTCGGGGACCCAGGTCGTCTCCCAGCACCGCAAAGCACTAGATTGGCTCGATCGGAAAGGCAACGCGGAGAGTCTCACTCCGAGCAACTCGAACGGACAGTCAAGATGCCGCCACCTCCTCACATCCGGACTTTGGCGATCCACCACCCACGCCGCCCATTCGACCCAGTGAGGCGCCAACGATCCGCTCTGACGGCTGGCGCGCGAATCTAACACCCGGCGCGCACGACCCGAGTGCCCAATCGCCCCTAGGGTTAGTCTCGGTGATCTCGGCGTGTTTCGGCATTGGCTAAGGGGCGGCAACCGGAGTCCGTTTCCGACTTGCCACGCCACCTGAATCATAAGGCGCTGTTCCGGAACGCGTCGTCCGACCGTGCGGGGTTCCACGACCAACTACTGGGCCGGTCGGAAGGCGACCCGGTCACCGCGATTGTTCTGCTCGGCCCATGTCGTGGGGCCGTATCCGCGGGGAATCTCAGACGTGCAGTTTCCAAGCACATAACAGCGGGTTCAGCGCTCACAATGCCGCTGGCCGGCGATTCGGCGTCCGCGCGCGGCGGCTCCAGCCCCGTTTGCGGGGCTACTCGACAACGCCGCGTTGCGGCTATCGTCCGCAACACCTTGCCGAGAACGCTCCCGACTATCCTTCATCGAGGACGACGCCGATAGTATCATCGTGATGACCGATCCACGGGACGTCAGTCCTTGCTTCCGCTGGCCACTGTGTCGACGGAACTCTGGAACGCGCCTCTAAGGACCAGCAGATCGCCAGCACCAGACACACCGTCGTCCCAATCCACCCGCCGGAGGCATCGCTCAGGCGGAAGATAAGGCGCCACCTTCGCACACTCGGATTCCGTCGGACCGGCGATGGCGCGCTCGAAGTCGACGGCAACGACAAGGATGTCATCCGCACGCTCCACGCGTCCCAGCGGAACGAGCGGCTAGCCAACAACGCGGATTTCCTCGCTCGACGTTCCACCGATCTACTCCGGCACTTCGCGTCCGGGACCGAAGTCGAGCCTGCCGCCATTCAGCCCGTACTCGAGCGCGTCGTCGCCGGTACGTGGCAAGCGGACTTGTTCCGTTTCGCATCCCTCACCTGGTCCGTACCGGTCTCGAGCGGATTCGGTCGCCGCCTCCGGTACCTGGTGTGGGACGGGCACAACGACAAGGTGATCGGAGTCATCGCCATCGGCGATCCCGTTTTCAACCTGTCCGTCCGCGACACGCTTGTCGGGTGGGATGTCCATGATCGTTCCGCTCGCCTCGTCAACGTCATGGATGCGTACGTCCTCGGCGCCCTGCCCCCCTACAACACGCTGCTCGGCGGCAAACTCGTCGCGTGCCTAGTACGCACCCGCGACATCTACGACGACTTCGCGAGCGCCTACGGCCGCTCCGTCGGCATCATTTCCGGCAAGAGAAAGAGGGCGCGTCTGCTCGCGGTAACGACCTCGTCCTCCATGGGGCGCTCATCCGTCTACAATCGACTGAAGCTTGATGGCACCCCCTACTTTCGGTCCATCGGCTACACCGGCGGCTGGGGCCACTTCCACATCCCTGACGATCTCTTCTTCGAGTTGCGCGATTACCTTCGCAGCATCGGGCACCGCTACGCCGACCAGCACCGATTCGGGCAGGGACCGAACTGGCGCCTACGCACCACCCGGGCCGCGCTGGCGGAACTGGGATTTCGCGACGACCTGCTTCGGCACGGCGTTCAACGGGAAGTCTTCTTCTCTACGCTTGCCGCGAACGCGACCGAACTCCTGCGCACTGGCAAGGGGACTCCCGACCTTGCCTCGCTGCTCGGCGTTCCCCAGGTCGCCCAGCTAGCCCTCGACCGCTGGCTAGTTCCTCGGTCCGAACGACGCCCCGAGTACCGTTCATGGAAGCGCGAGCAGGTCCTATCGCTACTCGCCAAACGTCGGCCTCTCAACACGCCCCGCCAAGCGTCCCTCGCTATCTGATCTCGCCACCGCTGGAGCCCAAAGTCGAATGGACAACGACGCTATCTTTCTGGACCAAACCCAGAAACGGCTCCATGACCACTTCCAGACAATCGCCGTCAGGAGGGAGCAGTCTGGCTTCCCGGTCTTCGCCTTGGAGCACTGTTTGACCCATGATGAACTGGATCGCGTAAAGCTCCTCCTGAGGCGTCGCCTACGGAACCGACAACCCCTGGCAGGCCATTGGCTTCTCTGGGCGGTGTATGCCGCCGAGGTCGGCTACGGCTACAAGGGCGACGAATACTGGCAGTCGTTCGAAGAACAGTCGCCGGGGTGGACGTTCCACGACCGCGACAAAGTCAAGGCCTGGTTTCGCAAGTTCCACCAGCACTACCGAGGCGTTCTACCCACCGGCTACTGGGCAGACCACTTCACCATCATTGCCTGGCCGATCACCCACGCCATTGTTCCGAAGTGTCTCCAACGGCAGTTCGCCAAGGCGATGTTCGACCTGCGCTACCGCTTTGCCTCTGAACGCGACTTCGACGCCCGAACAATCGGTCGTCTTCTCGCCGTCAACGCATCGCACGGGTCTACCCGCTTCCAAGCGTTCCTGGAGCAGGAAGAACTCACCGGCCAAGTCGTCCTTGCGCTCCTCGGCACGAAACCCACGGACGAAGAAGAACTCCTCCACCCACCAACGCTCCGCCGCATCGTCGACGATCTTGAGAAGGTCCAGAGAACGCGCGATTGGCTGAAGGAAGCACGACGTGTCGTCGCCGACCGCTTCAGGGGGATTGGCCGAGGCCCGGGACCCCGACCGCCAAGGCCACGACCTGATGCGCCGGCACAGCCGTTCACTGACACCACGCACTTGACCCTGCGACCAACGCTGATGTTGCGCCACGACGGCGCAGAGACGTGGACACCGTTTCTTGAGACCAGGTCCTTTCGCGGCCTCGCTGCCCTGAGCGCCGACCTCCAATCGTTCCTTCGCCGCACCCGATGCCGACTCAATGGCGCAGACGATATGAAGCCC
Source organism: Gammaproteobacteria bacterium (assembly GCA_009839505.1). Lineage (GTDB taxonomy): Bacteria > Pseudomonadota > Gammaproteobacteria > Pseudomonadales > Azotimanducaceae > VXYL01. The sequence goes on along the minus strand of VXPO01000081.1, from coordinate 6,913 downwards.
GCGGGCTGGCTCCTTTCCGGGAATCGCAAGGGCGTGCTCCGCTCCTGGCCCGATGAGACGAGACCGCTCATCGCCTTCGAGCGGGACCACCCCCTCATGACTCACGTCCTCGACTCCGATTGCCGACTCAGCCCCGGACCCTTGTGGCTGTTCCGCATCGCCGCCGATGGCACTGCCCGAGAGATAACGGGACGCATCGTCCGGCCAGGCAGCGACTACATCGTCGCAACCAATGCTACTAGTCCTTCCCAAGGTCTCCTCGAATGTACCAACCCCTGTCGCCTTGAGTGCGTTGGCGCTCAGTCTTTTCGTCTCACCGTACCGCCCAACGTATCCGCCGACATGACCGCCCAACTCACCACCTTGGGGCTCCAAGTCGCCCGTACCATCGACGTATGGCCCGCTGGCCTTCCCGGTCGAAACTGGGACGGCGAAGGCCGTAGCGAGTGGCTGACCACTGAAACGCCCTGTTTCGGCATCGCCTACGACCATCCGGTCCACGGGTTCGACTTCCGCCTCGGCAACGGCGCCAACGCCTTTGTCCCATCTGACTCCGACCACGGCCCGTTGTTTGTACGCCTCCCACCGTTAGCCCCGGGAACGCATCTCCTGACGGTCAAGGCGCGCCGGAGTGCCGATCTGGAGGATGTCGCACAGACTCCGCCCGCCGAAGGTTACGCAGAACTCGACGTGCGAGAGCCCGAACCGTGGACGCCGGGGGTGACATCCCACCCCGGGCTTGTCGTGACTGCGGATCCCCACGACGCTGACCTCGACACTCTCTGGACCAATCAACTCCGCCTTTCGGTCCACGGCCCCGTCGGTTATCGGGCGAGTTTCGCAGTAGACCTCCAGGCGCCCGATGGCCGCATAGTGCTCTCCGAGCGCGTGGGCGAGCCCGTTGATCTACCCGTGACCCCGCAACAATGGCGCGAACACTTCGAGGCTTTCGTCCAAAACGACGCGCGCACCTGGAAGTACCTTGAGGCTGCCATCTGCGAACTCTCGATCCGCGGAGACACCTTGGGCACCTGCACGCTACGGTTCGAGCATGAGCCGCTCCCAGTGCGCTGGGTGATGCGCTCCAACCGCGGCGCCATTGTCATCCGCCTCGTTGATGAGAGCGAGCAGGACGACCAAGCGACGGACCTGCGGTTCTACGGCATCGAGAGCCCCACCCAGTTCGAGCCGATCGAACCAGACGCTGCGCGAACCGGCATGATTGTCACTCCCCCGGGCGGGTTATTCGTGGCCAGTCACGGTCGGCATACCGATACCGTCGTCGTCAGCACGCCATCGACAGACCAAGGTTTCCGTGGCCTGGGAGTGACACCGCGTATGGACAAGCCGGCCAGGGACGCCGAGGCGCTATTCAGGCTTTTTCAACTGCTGGGGTCCTGGCGCAACGGCCGGCTCTCGGGTTTCCTGGTCGACCTGCGCCGTCGCCAGGTCACCACGCTACTCCTCGACGCCCTCTTAGGAACCTTGTGCGGCAAGAACTGGGCCGACGCAGAAGCAACTTTCAAAGCGACGCCTCGGTCCAACTCCTCGATTAAGGCGCTCGCCAGCCACATTGACAAGCGGTCCGGATTCGGCGCCGCCTTGTCGCAGCCGCCGCAACCGCACGTCGAACCAGGGCAACTCGAGCGCTGGTTCAGGGCCACGGCCCTCCACACAATGGTTTGCCAAGATCCGACACTCTGCGACTTTAGCCTCCAGCTCGCCAGTCGACCCTTCGGCACGATCCGGGATTCCGCTTTCAAGATGTTCCTCTCCGCCCTCGTCGACAACCCCGCGGTGTTCCGTGGTGCGCGCTTTCTGCAGCTCACCGGGATCTTGCGCAGTCCGGACACGCCCGCCACGTCAAAAGCGGTCAAGCCGTGATTGAGCGTATCTCCCCCCGCGACGTTCTTGCTGATTGCCGCGAGACGCTTGGCTTGCCACAGCCACCCGCCCAGACCATCGACGACCCGCTCCTTGCGGGACTCCTCAGGCGCAGCGCAGGGTTCCACTGCCCGTGTTCCCGGGCAACGTTGCGCGCATCCGTCCTTGAGTGCACCCAGCACTTGTCCGGCGATCTTGACTCCCTTACTGACCGCATCGAAGATGCCATCGAAGCGCTCATTGTCGGCGGCGACCTCCTGATACTCAGCGATGTCGCCACGGACGACCCCGAGGTCAGGGGAACGTGGGTGTTCCCCGCGCCTCCTGGCTTCGTCATTCGCCAGAGTGGCTCCGCGTTCTTATTCGGAGTAGTTCCCGACCAGGACACTTACCTGCCGGACTCCCTCTCCAAACGGGTAGTCCACGAGGGATTTACTCGGATGATCGCTCCTCTTCCGGGCGAAAAAATCGCTCAAGAACTACACCAATACGGATTGCAGGAACTCTCCGAGGGCGCATGGCTCAGGCAGCCACGTCCCGAGCCCGCGCGCGACATGGTCGCTAGCTTCCGACGCCAGCTGGCCGCTCAGCCGCGCTCCGCAGAGGTGGTCGGTCTTGAGATACTTGACTCTCAACGCCCGGTCAAGTACTACCGTGGCCGCTGGACTCCCCCAACTGACCAGACCGGCTCATTCGTCGGCAGACGACCACAGGAGTTCGGTTTCCCTATCTGGTGCTTCGTCGAGATTCTGGCCGGCGAGGTCGTACGCCTCCTCGATCTACCACTGAAAGCCACCCGTTGGCGCGACTGCGACACTGCATGGCACTTGCAGATGGCAATAGACCGCTGTGAGGGACACCCGCAACTGTACCGACGTCGCCGTGACGACGGCGGAGTTCGTTTCGACTTCTATTCGCCGCTACCCATGTGGTCTCAGCGGCGTCTAGCCATCTTCGGTTCGCGGGTCGCGGCGGACAGGAGCCTGCTCGCGTTCCGCCTGCCGACGACAGAGGCGAACATCGAGGAGCAGGCTCTTCAGGACCACCTTTGGTTGTCACCCACGGAGGACTCCGAGTAGGAACCTCAACGATGCAAACGACCCAAGAAGCCATCGACCAACTCCACGGTGCCCTTCGCGACTACATCGAGGCGACGTATCACATCAGTGCTAAATCCCTCATCGAGCGACGCAAGGACTTGCTGGAGCGCCCAGGTGTCATCCACCAAGTCCCCTACCTCGAATCCACGCCGCGCTATCAGACCGGCGATTGCTTTTCCGACATGGAGGGTCTGAACCCTGCAGCGTTGCGCGCCTTCCTCGCCGTCACAGAGTCGCAAGGCGACCTCCCCAGACTCATTTTCGACCCCCCCTACAAGCACCAATCGCAAGCCGTGCAGTCCACCCTGATCGAAGGTCGAAACCTCCTCATCATGACTGGCACCGGGTCAGGCAAGACCGAGTCGTTCCTGCTGCCCATCCTCGGCAGACTCGCCCGTGAAGCGGAGACAAGCTCACAGAGCTTCGCCACGCAGCCCGCGGTGCGCGCGCTCCTTCTCTACCCCATGAATGCGCTCGTCAACGACCAACTCGGTCGTCTACGCGCACTCTTCGGCGATCCGCGCATCGTCGGCCTGTTCAATGCGTGGGCGAATCGCCCACCTCGCTTCGCCCGTTACACAAGCCGGACGCCATACGCCGGCCTGCGCACCGCCCGCAAGGACTCGTCGAAGTTCAGTGCCTTCAACGACTTCTTCGTCGACATCGAACGCCGCTCCAACGATCCAACTGCCGAAGACCAAGCGGACGCGCAGCGCCTGATGAGAGCCCTCAAGGACCGGGGCAAGTGGCCCGCCAAGCCAGACCTCGCCGCTTGGTTCGGAGAGAAGGGCAGCAGGTGGCAGGATCCCAAAACCGGTGCCTTCGTCCGTGCGCTGACCTTGCCTAACGACACCGAGTTGCTGACCCGACACGAAGTGCACGCCGCACCGCCGGACCTGCTCGTCACCAACTACTCCATGCTCGAATACATGATGATGCGCCCGATCGAGCGCTCGATCTTCGACATGACCCGCGCGTACTTCGAACTCAATCCTTCCGAGAAGTTCCTCGTCGTCCTTGACGAAGCACACCTCTACCGCGGTGCCGCCGGGGCGGAGGTCGGATTGCTCCTCCGACGCCTACGTGACCGCCTTGGCTTGCCAACAGACAGACTTCAGGTCATCTGCGCCACTGCCAGTTTCACCGAGGAGAAATACGCGCCCGAGTTCGGTGCTCAGCTATGCGGGCTCCCCCCCGAGTCCTTTACGGCCATCTCAGGCACTTTGGACCTGAAGCCCAATGCTGGCACAGGGTCCACAGCAGACGCCGATGTCCTCGCCACCATCGATCTCGATACCTACTACAAGGCTGTCGACGATTCACAACGGCTACGCGCCGTCGAGCCACTTCTCCGGTATCGACAAGCCAGCGAGCAACACGGTTCCGCAGAAGCGCTCTACCGCGCTCTGGCCGGTTTCGGCCCGATGGACCTGTTAATCAACGCCACCATGGAACGCGCCGTGCCAGTTGCCGAACTCGGCCGTACCGTGTTCCCCACGGCCGCGCCCGAAAAGGCCGATGCGGCCGTCAACACGCTGATGGCGTTAGGCAGCGCCGCTCGCACCAATCCCAACACTCCTGGGCTGCTCCCTTGCCGCATTCACAACTTCTTCAGGGGCCTTCCGGGACTTTGGGTTTGCATGGACCCCGAATGCCAAGCGGTCGACGAGTCTGCGAGGGACGGAATCTGTGGCGCGATGTACACGCAGCCGCGGGAATCATGCGAATGCGGTGCTCGCGTCCTCGAACTTTACACGTGCCGCAACTGCGGTACAGCCTACGCGCGGGCCTACACCGACGACCTCGACATCCCGTCCGCCCTGTGGCCCGAGCCCGGCGAGATACTACGCGTGACCGAGGGCGAAACCAGACCGCTTCTGCCCCTTGACCTCCTCATCGAAGAACCAACCTCGCTCGATGCCGCAGAACCCGCGGACTACGATCTCGAGACCGGTCGTCTTAACCCCCCAGCGCTGGGACCTCGCACGCGCAGGGTCTACTTGCGCAGCGACCGACTCTCCGATGCTACCGACGACGACGAGGAGTCCCAGGAAAGCGCGGACTCGCGGGGCCAGTTCACACCATGCGCCGTATGCGGCAAGAGTGCCCGATTCGGCCGTTCCTCAGTCCAGGACCACCAGACCAAAGGCGATGAGCCATTCCAAGCTCTAGTGGCCCGCCAACTGCAGATCCAGCCGCCCGCTCCGACCGAACCCAGCGCGTTCGCTCCGCTCCAAGGCAGAAAGGTCTTGACATTCGCGGACTCGCGGCAGGTCGCAGCCCGCTTAGCACCCAACATCCAGATGTACTCCGTACGAGACTCCCTTCGTCCACTAATCGCCTGGGGCTATCGTCGACTTCAATCGGTATCAGTGCTCCGACCCCGGTTGAGCCTCGAGGATCTCTATCTCGCTGTTTTGCTCGCATCGAAGAAGCTCAACGTCCGCCTCCGTCCCGAGTTAAAGTCCGGCGAGAGTTTCGATGCCGAACTGACAGTCATCAAGGCGATCGCCAGCGGCGACACCGAAGACGACGTGGGCCTTCTCGGTCTGTCCATGGACATGCGAAACGAGCGACCCCCTGAAGCCCTGCTGGACCAGATCGTCACGACCGTCCAGGACCGCTTTCTCGGATTCGAGCCGTTGGCACTCGCCTCCATCGCAGAAACGAACAGACACACGGCGACCCTGTACGATTTGCCCGCCATACCTGGTATCGCCGAGACACCCGAGTCGAAGGTCGAGCTTGCGCGGGCCTGGTTGCGGTGCTGGCAGCGTCACGGCTTCTGGCTCAGCGCCATGCCGCCGGTATGGTGGCGCCGCCCCCGATCCCAAGGCACGAGCGTCCGCGGCCAGCGAGGCAAGTTCAGGGCCATGGACAAGGTGCTCCTCGACAGAGCTGCTCGAAAGGCGTTCTGGGACCACTGGTCACCGGCTCTTCTTGCCCTTTTCACTCAGGATGCTGACGGAGGGTCGAAACGGTTACGTGGCAGCGAGCTTTCACTCCTGTTCGACGGTCCCTGGGCACGCTGCGAAAGCTGCAAGTCCGTGCACCGACCCGTCTCGACCATTTCCCACTGCCTCGACTGCGGCAGTCCGGACGTTGCCGAGCTCTTCCCAGACTCAGACGCCGCCTTTACCGCCAGGAAGGGGTTCTACCGCAAGCCCGTCATCGAGGCTCTCGCAGAACCCCCCCGCCAGCCCCTCGCCCTTGTTGCCGCCGAGCACACTGCTCAGTTGAACGCTCCTCAGAACGAGGATGTCTTCTCGAAGGCCGAGGAGAACGAACTGCTCTTCCAAGACATTGCGCTCGGGGGCTGGTCGAACCGGTCTACGGCCATCGACGTCCTCTCGAGTACCACGACGATGGAAGTCGGAATCGACATCGGTGCATTGTCCGGCGTCGCCTTGCGGAACATGCCCCCGGGGCGTGCCAACTATCAGCAGCGCTCGGGTCGCGCGGGTCGCAGAGGCAACGCCGTCGCCACTGTTGTGGCATTTGGCAGCGCCGACAGCCACGACGAGCACTACTTCGCCGAGCCGGATGGCATGATCCGCGGCGATGTCGTCGACCCGAAGCTCACTCTCGACAATCCGGAGATCGTCCGCCGCCACCTCCGCGCCTTCGTATTACAGAGATACCACGAGGATCGTCTCCCCGAAGTCGATCCGGACCAACGCCATGATCTTTTCTCCGTCCTCGGCACCGTCGCCGAATTCCGAAAGGCCACATCGATTCTCAACCGAGACGACTTCGCGAAATGGCTCGCTGAACACAGCGAATCGCTCCAGCACCGCGCGCAATCTTGGATTCCGGCCGAACTCAGCGATGACGAACGGCGCCTGCTGATCGCCAACCTGGCCGACGACTGTCTCGCGGCGATCGACGGCGCGATCGGTCCCCCGCCCAGCGAGACCCACCCCTCCACC
>VXPO01000047.1 GCA_009839505.1 Gammaproteobacteria bacterium | reverse complement strand
CAAGATCGGCTGCAAGCGCGACGGCACCATCGTCGCCATGTACGCCAAGCTCATCTACGAGGCGGGCGCCTACCCCGGCAGCCCGCTCGGTCCCGGAGCGATGTGCATCTTCGCCCCCTACGACGTCGAGCACGTGCTGATCCAAGGCTACGAAGTGGTGGTGAACCGACCGCGTGTCGCCGCCTACCGGGCGCCCGGCGCGCCGCAGTCGATGTATGCCGGCGAGTCGGTGGTCGACGAACTCGCAGACCGGATCGGCATGGACCCCATCGACTTCCGGCTCAAGAACGCCGCCGAAGAGGGCACCCACGCCGCCTACGGCCCAACATTCGGACCGGTCGGTCTGAAGGCATGTCTCGAGGCCGCCAAGGCGCATCCCAACTACGCCAGGCCGCTCGGCGACAACGAGGGGCGCGGCGTAGCCGCGGGCTTCTGGTTCAACGGCGGCAACCAATCCAGCGCCGAGGTCCACATCACCGACACCGGCATGGTCAAGATCGTCGAAGGCAGTCCCGACATCGGCGGTAGCCGCGCGTCCATGGCGCTGATGGCCGCCGAGACGCTGGGCGTGCCCTATGAGCGCATGCGCATCCGCATCGCGGACACGGACAGCACGGGCTATTGCGCGACGACAGGCGGCAGCCGAACGACATTCGCCACGGGACTCGCGGTGATCCGTGCCTGCGAGGATGTGATCCGCCAGCTCAAGTCGAGAGCCGCCGCCACCTGGGACATCGAACCCGACCAGGTGGAGTGGTCCGATGGACAAGCGCGACCGGTCGCCGGCGTCAACGTCGAGGCGGAGCCCCTGTCCCTGGCCGAATTGGCGCGGGGCGCCGCTCGCACAGGCGGGCCGATCTCCGGCCGGGCATCGCTGACGGCCCAAGGTCCGGGACCCGCCTTTTCGGTCAACATGGCGGACGTCCACGTCGACCGCGAAACGGGTCGCGCCACGGTGACGAGCTTCACAGCCATCCAGGATGCCGGCACGGCGATCCATCCCGACTACGTCGAAGGTCAGATGCAGGGAGGCGCGGCCCAAGGAATCGGTTGGGCGCTGAACGAGGAGTACATCTACGACGACAACGGCGTGCTGGACAATCCCGGGTTTCTCGACTATCGCGTACCCGTGGCATCCGACCTGCCGATGATCGATACGCACATCGTCGAGGTGCCCAATCCGAACCATCCCTATGGCGTCCGGGGTTGCGGTGAAACGCCCATCGTCGCGCCGCTGGCCGCGGTCGGCAATGCGGTCAGTCGCGCCGTCGACGTGCGCATGACCGAGCTGCCGTTGTCGCCGCCCAAGGTACTCGAAGCGATTACCAACGGTTCCTGACCCGCAGATGCGGTCCTTTCGTTGTAGCTGCGGGAATCGCGTCTACTTCGAGAACGACCGTTGCCTGGCCTGCGGCCGGGACTTGGCGTTCGACCCCACTGTGTTGGACTTGCGCGTGATGGACGGGTCTATGGGCCGCTGCGCGCACCATGCCTACCCCAAAACGTGCAACTGGCTGGTCACCGAGGGTGATGCTTTCTGCAAGGCGTGCAGCCTCAACGAGGTCATCCCCGACCTCTCCGACGCCCGCCGCGTGCGCCTCTACTACGAGGTGGAGAAGTCCAAGCGGCGGCTGTTGTTCACGCTCCTGGAACTCGGCCTGCCCGTGGAGGGCCGGCTCGACCGGGCGGACGGCCTCGCGTTCCGCATTCTTGCCGACGCGCGCTTGGACGAGTCCGATACGGATTTCGCCGCGCACGACGAGGTCACCACCGGTCACGCCCAAGGTGAGATCACCATCAATCTGCTCGAAGCGGACCCGCGCCTGCGCGAGCAGATGCGCCTCGCCATGAACGAGTCCTACCGAACCCTCCTCGGTCATTTCCGGCACGAGTCCGGGCACTACTACTGGCAGCGGCTGGTGGCACACGGCGATGGCATCGCGGCTTTTCGCGCCCGCTTCGGCGACGAACGTCGCCACTATCAAGACAGCCTGGACGCGTACTATCGCGACGGACCGCCACCGAACTGGCAGGACGAGTACGTCGTGGCCTACGCATCCAGTCATCCGCTTGAGGACTTCGCCGAGTGTTGGAGCCACTACCTGCACATGGTCGACACCCTGCAGACCGCCGCCGACCGGGGACTCGCCGTCGGCGACGTTCGCTTCACCGACCCACTGAACGCGCCGGCGGCGTTCCCACAGATCATCGACCAGTGGCGCGCGCTCGCGCCCTCCATGAACGACCTCAATCGAAGCATGGGGCTTGACGACGCGTATCCGTTCACACTGACCGAAGCCATTGTCGGCAAGCTCGGCTTCGTACACGAAACCGTCGCGTCGGCAGCACGCCCCGCGGCCGCGGCGGGAAGTCGTGTCGACCGCACGGGGCCGGCGAACCCATGACCATCGACTGGCGCAACTACGAATCGGAGGGCCTGTTCGACGAACTGGTCTTGCCAAGCGGTCGCGCCCGTACCGGCGCCGGCAAGCTGGTACAGGCGCTCGCCAAGCTATCCGACGACGAACTCGTGGAACGCAAGACCGCCGCCGATCTCGCCATCCGATCCATGGGCATCACCTTTTCGGTGTATCACGAAGGCACCAACATCGACCGCGAGTGGCCGTTCGACATCGTTCCCCGGCTGATCATGAAACGTGAGTGGGACGAGATCGCGCGGGGACTGAAGCAACGCGTGCGCGCACTCAACGCGTTCATCAACGACGTCTACCACCATCGTCGGTCGCTGCGCGATGGCGTGGTGCCGGAGGACTACGTGCTGAGATCGCGGGAGTACCGTTCGCGCTGTGCCGGTATCGACCCTCCCTACGGCGTCTGGTCCAACGTCTGCGGAACCGACCTGGTTCGCGATGGCGACGGTTCGCTGTACGTCCTGGAGGACAACCTGCGGGTTCCGAGCGGCGTCTCCTACATGCTCGAGAACCGCGCCGTGATGAAGCGGATCTTCCCCGAGTTGTTCGAGCACTACGCCATCCATCCGGTGGACGACTACCCGTCCGAACTCGCCGCCTGCCTGCGCTCGCTATCGCCCCGAGCTGTGCGATCACCACGCATCGTGGTGCTGACGCCCGGCATCTACAACTCGGCGTACTTCGAGCACGCCTACCTGGCCCTCGAAATGGCCGCCGAACTCGTGGAGGGTTCCGACCTCGTGGTCGGCGACGACGACTGCGTCTACATGCGCACGATCGGCGGGCTCGAGCGGGTCGACGTGATCTATCGGCGCATCGACGACCTGTTTCTCGACCCCCGCGCCTTCAACAAGGACTCCATGCTCGGCGTTCCCGGCCTGATCCGAGCCTGGCAGGCCGGCAATGTCGCGCTCGCCAACGCTCCCGGCTGCGGCGTCGCCGACGACAAGGTGATCTACACCTACGTGCCCGACATGATCCGCTATTTTCTTGGTGAAGAGCCTATCCTCGCCAACGTGCCGTCCTACCGCTGCGCCGAGAAGGACCACCGCGACTACGTGCTGGACAACCTCCAGGATCTGGTGGTCAAGCCCGCCAACGAGTCGGGCGGCTACGGCATGTTGATCGGACCCCAATCCACCCAACGCCAGCGCGACCAGTTCGTCCGGGTCATTCGCGCCAACCCGCGCAACTACATCGGCCAGCCCACGCTTGCGCTGTCCACGGCACCGACCATCGCCGGCAAGACCGTCGAACCGCGGCACCTCGATCTCAGGCCCTTCATCCTGTCGGGCAAGGACATCTACGTCACGACCGGCGGCCTGACCCGGGTGGCGCTGCGCAAGGGGTCGATCGTCGTCAACTCATCCCAAGGTGGCGGCAGCAAGGACACGTGGGTGGTGGAACCGGCGACGAGGGAGCGGCTCCAGTGAGCGTCAACGTACTGTCGCGGGTCGCGGAGCGGGTGTACTGGCTCGGCCGCTACCTGGAGCGTGCGGAGTCGACGGCCCGGCTCGTTACCGTGAACGCCAACCTCATCATGGATCTCCCCGTGCGCCTGCCACTCGGCTGGCGACCGTTGATCGACATAACCGGCTCCGGAGACCTGTTCGAATCGCTCTACGGCAAGGGCCACGCCACCGAGCGCAACGTCTGCCGCTTCCTTGCCACCGACACCCGCAACCCGGGCTCCATCATCAACTCGATCATCGGCGTCCGCGACAACGCGCGCACGGTTCGGGAGAACATGCCCCGAATCACCTTCGAGTACATCAACGAGCTGTACCTGTTCGCCCGTTCGGCGCTAGTTCCCGGTCAGTCGCGCAGCCGGCGGGGAGATGCGCTCACCCGGATCAGCCGCCTGGCACAGCAACTCGAGGGCTTCCTGTCCCAGAACATGCTGCACGACGCGCATTGGGAGCTAATGCGGCTCGGCAACTTTATCGAGCGCGCCGACATGACCACGCGGATCATCGACGTGCGCACGGTGGACCTCATCGCCGGCGGGCACGAACTGTTGCCGTTCCAGGACATTCAGTGGCGCAGCGTGCTTCGTTCCTTCTACGCCATGCAGTCCTACCACGCCTCGGTGCGCGAACCGGTGGATCCGCCCCTGGTGCTCGAATTCCTGTTCAAGGACGAACGTCTGCCCCGCTCCTACCTGCGCTGCCTGAACTCCGTTCGCAGGAGCCTGCGCGAACTGCCCCGCAACGGCGCTGCGGTGGACGCCTGCGACGCGGCTCTGAGTGCGCTCAAGGAGACCGACGTCAAGCATCTCGGTGGACTGGAACACAGCGCCGACCTGCACGCGTTCATCAACGCCTGCCAGATACGTCTAGGGAAGCTGCACGGGGCGATCGCCGAGACGTACTTCACGTAGAGGCGACCGCGCGCCCTTCGGGCGCGTTGGAAGTTTCGCTCCGCGAAACTTCTGTGCACACAATACGGCGATCCATCGGTTCGAACGGACGCTCAGGAGATGCTCACCACGCCGTCGGCCAGCAACGCCTCGCATTGCGCGGTGTCGTAGCCCAGTTCGCCTAGAACATCCAAGGTGTGCTCGCCGAGGTGCGGGGCTCCGTAGCGGATCTCCGGCACCGTGACGCCGAACCGGGCGGCATTGCGCGCCTGGCGAAGTCGGCCAGCGTGGGGATGGTCGGTCTCGACGACGATGCCGCTGGCCTCCACCTGGGCGTGGCGGATCATCTCGGCGCGGGTCAGCACCGGCGCACACGGCACGCCTGCTGCCTCGAGAAGCTCGAGCCACTCCTCCGCCGTCTTGGTCAACAGTGCCTGCTGGATCAACTCCAGGCGTTCGTCCGCGTGTCGGTCACGGCCTGCGGGCGTCTTGAAGCGTTCGTCGTCCAGCCATTCGGGATGGCCGACGGCGTGGCATAGGCCGTGCCACTGGTCGTTGGCCATCACCGAGACGCTGATGTAGCCGCTTGCAGTCTCGTAGATAAGATCGATGAAGGTGGCGGCACGCGCCACATCAGTTTCATTGCCGACGAATGTCTGGCTGCCCATGTCGGTGGACCACAGGAAGGCGACCACGCTGTCCAGCATCGACAGGCGCACATGCTGGCCGGCGCCGGTGCGCTCACGGGCGAACAATGCCGCCGAGACGGCTTGGGCAGCGGTCACCCCGGTGAGCTTGTCCGGCAGCACGGTGCGGATCAACCGGGGGCGGTCGTGGTCGGAACCTGCCTGCACGCTGGCAAGGCCGGAGAGCGCCTGGATGATGGGGTCGTAGACCGGCTTGCCCGCGTAGGGCCCGCCTTCGCCCCAGCCGCTCATGGACACGTAGATCAGGTCCGGCTTGACGGCCTTGAGATCGTCGTAGTCGAGGCCTAGGCGCGCCATCACGCCCGGCCGGTAGTTCTGCACGAAGACGTCCGCCGTGCGCGCGAGATCGACGACCACCTCGCGCCCCGCCGGGTTCTTGGCGTCCACCGAGATCGAGCGCTTGTTGCGGTTGTTGTTGACGAACGCCGCGGAAAAGTGCCGCTGGCCGTAGCCCGCTCGGCGCGCGTGGTCGCTGCGCGCTGGAGCTTCGACCTTGATCACGTCGGCGCCCTGGTCCGCCAGGATCATGGTCCCGTAGGGGCCGGCGATCATGGTCGTGAAATCCACGACCCTGACGCCGTCAAGCGGTCCGGGCATCGGCATTCCTCGCGTGGGTTTCGAACAAGCTCTGCACCTTAGAATCGGCTACGGGTTCGCTGACGAGAGAGACAATCACATACGCGGTGGTGGATGCAAAGAGCGCTGGGAACACCTCGTGGACGACTTCTCCCAAACCCGCCGCCAGCCATGCGATGAGCACCACGACCCCCAAGGCGAAGGCGGCAAGCGCGGCGTTCGCGCTGCCCCGCCGCCAATGCAGGCCGAAGAGGATGGTGGGCACGAAACACACGGCGAACAGGCTGCCGGAGAAGATCGTGATCTCGACGATACCGCCCGGCGGATTGAGTGCCACCGCCGCGGCCACCACGGCGAAGGTGGCGACGCCGATCCGGGTGTGCGAGACGACCGTGCGGTCCTCACGGCGGCGGCCGCCCAGGAGATCCCGGGATGTCACGGATGCCGCCACCAGCAGCACGCTGTCCAGCGACGACATGGCGGCGGCGAGGATGGCGATGACGAGGAAGTCGCCCACCAACGGCGGGATCACCCCGGGGTCGTTGACCAGCGTCGGCACCACGAGATCCGTTTCCGCCACGCCGTCGAGCAGGAAGTGGGCGTACAGGCCCAGGGGGAACAGGCAGAACTGGATCACGAGGAGCCCCACCACCGCGACCCAGATTCCGACCCGCACGCTCCGCTCGTCCTTCAGGCCGTAGAAGCGGGTGACCTGCCTCGGATCGACCAGCAGCTTCAAGGATCCGGCGAGCGCGACCCCGACGAGTACCACGAACGGAATCGCCGCGTCTAGATCGAACAGGTGTGCGCGGGATGGCTCGCTCGGCAAGTCGGCGATGGCACCCACGCCGCCGGCCGCAGACGTGATGAAGTAGAACAGCAGCACCGAACCGATGACCATCAACGATCCCTGCAGGACGTCCGTGCGCACCACGGACAGGAACCCGCCGAGCATGGTGTAGGCGACGATCAGGCAAAGGGTAACGATCACCGCCAATTGGTACGGAATACCGAGAAACACCTGCAGCAGGTTGCCTGCGCCCTTGAACACCGCCACGAGGTAGAGGAGGCTCGCCAACACGATGACCAGCGCCGCGGCCACGCGCACGCGGTCGCTGGCGAAACGCACGGCCAGGAAGTCCGGCACGGTGAGAGAGCCCCACGCGGCGGCGAAACGCCGCATGCGCGGCGCCACCACCCGCCAAGAAAGCCAGCAGAAGGCAACCAGCATCACCGCCATGGTCAGCCAGGGGAGACCGTACTCGTAGCTCTTCCCGGCGAGGCCGATGTAGCTGTTGGTGCTTGCGAAGGTCGCGTAGAACGACACGCCGATGACCGCGCCGCCCAGGCGCCTGTCGCCGATGAAGAACCCGGCGGTGGTCTTGCCGATGCGCATTCCGGCGCGGGCATGCGCCAGCAGGAATCCCGTGTAGACGAGCGCCAATGCGATGGCGAACCAGTGTTGGCCGATCCAGGATGCGCTCACGGATCGGGACGTCCCTTGGCGATGTCGCCGCGGCGGTTGATGAGCCGGTCGGGATCGGCCGCGGGCGTGTCGCGCATCGCCTTGTCGACCATCGCGTCGTACTTGGGATCCAAGCGTGCGACCTTCGAGCTCTTGGACAGATGCACCGACGGTCGGGAGACGATGCGCTTGGCGTTGCCGCCGCACTTGCACACCACCGTTTCGGGAATGTTCTCGACGGAAGCCAGTTCGCTGGTCACCGCCCCGCACTCGGCACAGCGGAACTCGTAGATGGGCATGTTAGACCGCGCTACGCTCCGATGCCATCCCGTCCCGTTGCCAAAGAAATCGGAATCTTCGGTACGGGCGACCGCTCGGGAGGGCGACCGCTAGGGTCGGGAGGGCGACCACAAGGTCGGCGTGGCTGGGCCGGAGGCGAACCCCGGGGCACAGCGAAGCGAAGGCGCGTCGTCCCGACGCGGCCGGGGACGGCTTTGGGGCGCTACGGGACGTTTGCACCCTTGTCTACCAAGGCCTGCAACGACAGGTGGTAGCGTTCGAACTTCAGCCGCTTGAGCGGATCTGGGGCGCTGACGATGTTCCGGTCCACGTCGAGGCCGACAAGCGACTGGCCCCTGCCTACGGCACGGCGCTTCAGATAGTCCGTCCACTGCCTCGGCGTCATCTCGATGACCAGTTCGCAGTCGCGCAGCGCCGTCTCGTCCGCCTCACGGACGGACGCCACCTCGAACGCCTCGAAGGTGACCACGCGCACCGCCTTGCCCGACTTCAGACCGAGCACCAGGTCGGTGGAACCGAGCCGGCGGAATTCCGGGTCGGCGTTGAGCGCGGTGCCCGCCGCATCCAGCCAGTCCAACTGCGCCATTACGCCGGTCCGAATTCCGTATCGACCCGTGCCGAGGCGTCGAAGAAGAACTGCAGTGTCTGGTTGTAGCGGAAGAACAGATCCTCCCGCACCTGGTCGCCGTGGCGCGACCGCGCGAGTCCATCGTCCCTGTCCAGGTCGAGGGTGTTCAGGGTGTGGTGGAGATCGGCACTGCCGTTGGCCGCGATATTGGCGACCATCTCACGCCACTCGTCGGCGGGCATGTCGAGATAGAAGTCGACGTCGTCGAGGGCGCTTTCGTCGCCTTCCACCGCGCCACTGCATTCGACGCCCTCGAAGGTCGCGACGAACACCCGCTCGCCGATCTTGAAACCGGCCAGGCAGTTGCAGTGACCACCGCCAGCGCCCCGGTAGCGGTCGTCTGCGTTGAACACCCGACGCACGTCGTCGAACCAGTCGACGGAGGGGAAGGACGACATGATCAGGCCGCGACGAATTCGTTGAGCGGCGCCGGCATGCGCGAAGGGTCGCGCGGCAGGTCCAGCCAGCGGCAGTGGGCGAAATACGTGTCGAGGAAGTCCCGCATCAGCGCCCGGAAGCCGTCCATGCCCCGACCCCCGGCGTTCTTGACCCCGCCGGCGAAGATGATGGCGAGCGCTTCGCCGAGCACCGGGTCGCGGAAGTCTCGCGCCATCCCGCCCTCGCCGATGGCGATCAGCGTGCCGACGATCTGGCGTTGGTCGTCGACATGGGCGATGGCGTACTTCAGGTGGTCGAGGCCGTAGCTGACGTGCCGCGCCTTGTCCTCCAGTGCATGGGAGTAGATCACCCGCTCCGCCTCGTTGTGGGCATGGCGCAGGAGGTACCGGTAGAGCGTCAGGGTGAACGTGCCGCGGAGCAGCAGGAGGTAGACCACGGCCTCGGTCCAGCCGCCGCGGCTCTCGAGGACCATGCGGTTCACCATGCCGGGACCTTCCAGACCCATCCCGCCGCCGTTGGCCAACGCCCGCTTGCGGAAGCACTCGTAGTGGCGCGCGGCATCGAAACTGGCCGTCGCGAGGTACTGCTTGACCTCGTGGTAGCCGTAGGACATCTGGTGCTGCCAACCGGTGATCGTCTCGATGTCGACGTTGGCATAGCTAACGAGTTCGGTGCACACCTGGCAAACCGCATGCTCCACATCGTCGGGCAGCGGTTCGATGGTGTCCCAGGGGACGTCGGTGGCCGGTGCCCAGCGGCGCTGAATGGCTTCTTCGTAGAGGTCGGCCGCGGAGTCGGCCCAGAGGTCCGCCTTGTCGCGAACCGAGTAGCCCACCGGCGGCATGCCGCGCCGCGCAATGGCCCCGCGGGGGTTGCGGCTCTGATCCTGCCAGTGCATGGGGACCTCGCCGTAGATGCCGGTGTTGAGATCGCCCAGCTTGAGCCCCGCCTTGCCCGGGGTGACCCGCATGCCCCACTGACGGGACTTGTTCATCCAGTTGTACTTGGGTTCGAACGTACGAGGCTCCTCTGACGCAGGAGCTGGCTTCTTCGGCGAGGCCTTCGCCGCAGGTTTGTCCGCCACGTGGGGTGGTGCCTAGTCAGGCAGCGGCCCGCTCGATCATCTCGCCGACCCGTGAGCGGCCGTTCTCGAAACGCTCGCCGAATCCGGCCGACACGACCCGTTTCTGGTACTCGCGCAATTGGCGCCGGCGAATCGCGATGACCTTTTTCATGCCGTCGTCGAAGTGTTCCTTGCCGCCGCCGAGGATGATGGCCATGGACTCCGAAGTCGGCGTCAACTGGCCGACGGGATTCGCCGCACCGATCAGCCCGCCCTCGGCCTCGTCCAGGTAGCAGTGGATCTCCTCACGCCGCTCCGGCGCGGTCTCCGACATGTAGCGCAGGTGCATCACGCCAAAAGCCACATGCCGCGCCTCGTCCTGGGCGCAGAGGCGGTAGATGACCTTCTCCGCCTCGTTCTGCGCCATCAGTTCGCCCATGCGGAAGAGGGTCAGCACCGAACCTTCGCCGGACACGTGCAGCCTCGACGACATCTCTGTGAAATCCCGGGACAGGTCGATGCTGCCGACGAAACCGGAGGTCGCGCCGGTGGCCTGCATCAAGCCGCCGCCGTTGGCCAGCGCGCGCTTGCGGAACACGTCCATGTGCCGGGACTCGTCCATCACCTGGGCGAGCAGCACCTGGCGCGGCTCGAAGAAGTCAGGCGTGGTCAGCGACACCCAGCGTGCCGGGACGTCCCCGGCGACGAACTCCACTTCCGTCAGGAAGGTGGCCAGCTGGCACTCCGCCTGCTCGATGTCGTCGGGCAACGGTTCGATGGTGTGCCAGGGCACATCGGTGGCCGAACTCCACTGCCGCTGAAGAGCCTCTTCGTAAAGGAACGAGGCGTTTTCCAGCCAGATCTCGTTCTTGCTGCGTACGGCGTAGGCACCGATGCGGTAGGACTCGGGTCGCGTCGCGGCACCGCGCGGGCGGCCCGTCATGTTGTCGCTGACGTCCGGGGTCTCCCCGTAGTCGCCGACGGCGATGTCCGCCAGGGTCAGGCCGTATTTGCCCGGTTCCGCACGGGTGTTCCACGGACCCGTGCGCTCCATCCAGCCGAGGTCGAGCTCACGTTCGGCACCGTTGGCGGCTTCGCTCATGAGTTGCAGCTTCCAACTCCAATCGAACGGCAACTATAACGCCGACGACGGCATGGGAAAACCGCGTCGTACCCGTCGGCTAGGAAGCCCGGACCGCTTGCGGTTCGGGCTTCTTTTTCGCCGGGTGGCTCAGGTGGTCGTTGACTTGGTATCGGGCATTCGCGGGAGGTGTTGCTCGATGAATCGGTCCAAGGCCTCAGGGTCCTCCTCCTCGTCGACCAGGTCGTCGAGCCAGTGGATGGCGAAGCCGGATGGTAGTGGCTCGTTGCGCTCCAGCCGACCACCGAAGTCGCGCAGCCGGGCGATCATGTCCTTGAGGTATGGATCGGTCGGCGGGGCCGGGCGTTCGATTTCAGCAAGCTCCAGCAGTTCTTCGTGACACCACAGGAACATCTCTTCGCCCGGCAGGTAGTCGCGTTTGGCGGGTGTGTCCGTGACCTGGTCCAGGTCGTCGTAGACCCGGTCGCAGAAGCGACGGAGTTTGGCGCTGCCCTGGGACGCTGCCTTCACGTTCTTGAGTATCTTGATCATCTGATCGCGGTGGCGATCCAGTACGGTTTGCGGGTCCACGGTACGTCCTCGTCGTTGGCAGAGTGGACCCCGAATGATCATGCACAGGGTTGGGCTTGAATGTAGGACGATGACGCCGCCGGTTGTGCGACATCCGCCCTTCGTTCGACGTTAGCCGCCGATCGGTTCCGTGCCCGTCTCGAGGATGTGGAGGAATTCCCGGTAGGCGTAGGTTCGCCCCCATCGGCGGCCCGTGACTTCATGGAGCACGCCCAGTTTCTCTAGGTGCTCGACGGAACGGGCGACCGTGGGGCGGGAGAGCCCCAGCCGCTTGGCCGCTGCCGGGACGGACACGAAGGGTCTCTCCTGGACGATCTGGTGGACACGCAACGCGGAGCCGGCGGGACGCCCCAGTGCTTCGATCCTCCGTCGATCACGATCAAACAGATCCAAGAGATCGGTGGCCGTGTCGGCAGCCTGGTCCGCCGTCTCCACGATGCCCTCGAGGAAGAACGTGAGCCACGCCTCCCAATCGCCGCGAGTTCGCACCGACTGCAGCAGGTCGTAGTATTCGTCGCGGTGCGTCTTGAAGTAGAGGCTCAGGTACAACAACGGGTCGTCCAGCACGTCGTGCGAACAGAGAAGCAGGGTGATCAGCAATCTGCCCAGACGACCGTTGCCGTCGAGGAACGGGTGGATCGTCTCGAATTGCACGTGCACCAAGCCGATCTTCAATAGCAGGGGCAACGGATGCGTGGCGTCGTGAATGAACCTCTCAAGGTCCGACATCAACTCAACGACCAGTTCCGGCGGCGGCGGCACGAAGCGGGCGTTTCCCGGACGCGTGCCGCCGATCCAGTTCTGCGAGCGCCTGAACTCGCCGGGACTCGCCGCACTGCCCCGCCCTCCCCGCAGCAGCACCTCGTGAAGCTCACGAACGAGACGAACTGAGACCGGCAATCCCTCATCAAGACGGTCGAGTCCATGGTTTAACGCGTTGACGTAGTTCGACACCTCTTCGACGTCCGCATCGACGGGCGCACCCGGCGCATCCCGGTCCTCGTGCAACAGCAAGTCGGACAATGACGACTGCGTCCCCTCGATCTGAGAGGACAGCAAGGCTTCTTTGCGGACATACATGTAGAGAAACAGGGGTGTCCCGGGCAGCACCGAGGAGACGCCCTGAAGCCGCCCGATCGCTCGGTTGGCCCCTTCAAGCAGGCCATAGAGCTCGGCCATGCGCAATGGTGGGACCGGAGGCAGGGGCGGCGGAACGAACGCTTCCACCTTCTCCCCGGCCGTTGAAGTCGTCACCTTCCTTCCAAGCCTCTCGTTGGCGGTAGCCGGCACGGCAATCAGGTTGGAACGTATTCGTTCCATTCCCCTCCCAAAAAGAACGGATTTATTATTATCCGTTACTTTCTACGGGGCGTCCATCCCCCGTGGCAGCAGACCTTCGGTCTTGGGAACGCAACGTTCGTTTCTACCTCCACAAAGAACGGATAAGGAGATATCCGTTACTTTCTGTTGCACCTACCAGCGCCCCATAGCCGGCCCGGCACTTCGCTTCGCTGGCGCATCCCCGCAACCCGACGCTGATCGTCTCCCGCCGCCGACGGCGGGTCAAGGACGTGAGGGCTTGGTCCCGAGGTTGCGGCACAGCGGCTCCCGCGGCGTTCTAGGGCCATTGTGGGCGATGCCGCCTGACGGCGGCCCCGCGCCCTAGTCGGCTTCGCCGACCGGAGCCCGCAAGCGGTCTCCGCCCATGCGGGTCACGGTCGCCATCGCTTCCGCCCTCCACTCCACGCAACTCTGGGGATCCTTTCCTCGCGTCCCTGCCGGGCTCGAGATGGCCGGAAGCTTGCTTTCGGCCATCATCACCTCCTACGTCGCCGGCGGTGCCGTGTCACCCGTCAGGGTCGTAGCGAAGCGGAGAAGCCGCGTAGCGGCTTGACTCGGTGCCGTCGGTGACGTCCCTTGCGATCACCCTTCAACCTCTCCAGGTGGTTCCCGGGCCGCGCCCGGTCTCGCAGCCCGGTCGCTGCATCGAGGGGTAAAGGATGTTGCGAGGTTTGATGATCGCGTCGCTCCTGCTACCCGTAGGGGATACCTCTAAAATTATAGGAGTTTCAAGGGCTTGAGTCCTTCTTCACTATAGGCAAGCAACAAGTCACCGGCGGGTGCAAGGCCGGGACGGCGGCCGGCTGTGAGGGGGGCGTGAGTGGGAGTAACGTTAGCGGATTTGACGACTCGCATCGGGTGGGCGAACGACACAAAGACTCGTCCGAGCGAGGCGCGTGGTGGGTGGTGCCGGCCCCTTTTCCGCATCCCGCCTCTCCGCCTCGCGCACCGGCTGCGTGCCTTTTTCGCGGTGGTGTCGTTCCTGCTTCTCGGCGCGCAGGCCGCCCAGGCGCAGGTCATCCCGGTCAAGCTGGTCGGCAACATCGGGGAGGAAACTGGCGCTTTCAGTTTCAACAAGGACCTCACCACGGCGTTCACCACCGGCAGCCATTCCGACGGCTACACGCTGTCCCAGGTGTCAATGCTGCTCAGTCATGAAGCCGGCTTCGGGTTGCCGATCTACGAAGTGGGCATTCACGCGGACTCTTCCGGCATTCCGGGCACCAGGGTGGGTGCGCTGAGCACCCCAACTACCTTGCCCGCCACTTTCCAGAGCGTTTTTTTCCTACCGATCGACGACATCAACTTGGCGGCCAACACGACGTACTGGCTGGTCATCGACGTCCAATTGGGTGGTCGCCGCACCCAAGTCCGCTCGACAACGTCGCCGCTAGAGGATGGCAGGCCGGGGTGGAGCATTGCCAACCACAACCGTTGGCGGGTCTTCAACTCCGGCGGTGCGTGGGAGACCTTTCGGGCAGCCTTGGCAATCGACGTCTGGGGCAGCTTGGAGGACACGATAGCGCCGACGCTGGTCGCGGGCACGATCAACGCTGAAGCCGTGAAGCTGTACTTCAGCGAAACGCTGGACACCTTTGCGACGCTGAATACGAACCAGTTCACGGTCACCGGCAATCCCACCGACCTGGGCGCGGTCGCATCCGCGGATTTCGATGGAACCGAGAGAAACGTCATCTCGTTGACGACGACCAACGCGGCGACCAACAGCGATACGGTCACAGTCACCGTCCCCACCACCACCGGCATCACGGACGTCGCCGGCAATGCCCTGGCGGCGATCACGACGGCGTTCTCGCTGACCAACACCGGCAGCGGCGCCCCGGGCAAGCCGACGCTCAGCTCCGCGTCGGTCGATGGGTCCGCGCTGACGCTGACCTACAACCAGAAGCTGCTGCCGAGCTTCCCGGCTCCGGAAGCCTTCACCGTCTCGGCGACCAATACGAGCACGTCCGCGCTCGACTTCGCCATCAACCCCGGCACGACGAGTTCAACCGTGGTGCTGAGTCTGAGTCGGGCGGTGAAGGCCGACGATACGGTGACGTTGAGTTACAACTCACTTTTTGCGCCCCCCCTCCAGAACCACTGGGGCGAAGAGGTGGATGCGCTTTCCAATCACCGTGTTGCCAACGATACGGACCCGCCCGTGGCGAGCATCGAGGGCGACGGCATTATCGACGAGGGCGAGGATGCCGAGTTCACCGTGATCTTGAAGCCGGCTCCCGCAGGGCAAGTCACAGTCAGCCTGACGATCACGGAGACGGGCGGCTTCGTGGAAACCGGCGACGTGGGCACGAAGACCGTAGCCGTGACAAATACGGGTGCGGCGACCTATTCCGTGCCCACAAAGGTGCTAGACCGGGCGATGCCGATGAACGGGACGGTGACGGCGACGGTCGCCAATGGCACGGGCTACACGGTGCACGATACCCAGAACGCCGACACCGTGACCGTGACCGACTTGGCGACCTTGCCGACGCCGGCGGAGGTCACCGCGGTCGCCATCTCGTCGACGCCCTCGCTCGATGTGGACGACGACGGCACGCCGGAGACCTACGGGCCGAACGAGAAGATCCAGGTGCAGCTGACCTTCAGCGAGGCGGTGACGGTGACCGGCACGCCGCGGCTGAAGATCAAGATGGACCCGGACTACGGCGAGATCTGGGCGGACTACGAAACCGGCAGCGGCACGACGAACCTGGTCTTCGCCCACACGGTGGTGTCGCCGAACCTCTCGACCCGGGGCGTCGCGGTGCTGGAGAACACGCTGGCGCTGAACGGCGGCACGATTCGCGCGGGGGGCACGGATGCGGAGCTGGGGCATAGCGGGCTGCCCCACGACGACGGTCACAAGGTGAACC
>VXPO01000141.1 GCA_009839505.1 Gammaproteobacteria bacterium | reverse complement strand
GCCCGGCCCCACCCGTGCGGACGCGGGAGCCGTCAATTGCTGAGCCGGCCCCCGCCGTGGCCGGCGTGGCCCCGCGCCCTCTGATCGTGGTCAGGCGGCGGTTCCCGGACGTGCTCACGACCGAGCCCGCCGACGATGACGCGGAGGCCTACGGTGCGGCCTGGCCGCTCGTCGAGGAGTGGCGCTGGATGCGCGAGGCGCACCCCCACCACGGCCGGGGCGTGCGCTGGCTGGAGGCCGAGGCGCGCATCCTCGCTCTCGAACTCGCGATGCTCGATGAGCACGGCCTCACCCTCCCGCCAGAGACCCAGCCGCTGCGCGGCTTCGCGCGCAAGGGCCAGACCACGTGGCGCAGGACGGCTCTTCAAGACACACAGCGGGCACTGGTCTGGGAGAGGCGACGGCGCTGGGTGCGGCGCGTGCTGACGCTCGGACTCTGGTGGCGATAGCCAGCCCGCTTCGTTGGGCGTTCTCGGGTGGGCCGATGATAAACTCACGAAGAGCCTGTGCGTTGCACTACCGCAAGGGAGGCTGACTCCTGCCAGCCACGTTCGAGGACGTCAACGAGCGCCTTGCCGAGGATTACCCCGACCCGCAGGCCCGCGGTAAGGCCTTCGAGCGCCTCACCACCGCGCTGCTGCGCACCGACCACGGCTTCGTCGACCGCTTCGACGAGGTCTGGCTGTGGGACGACTGGCCGTACAGCGACGGTCCCGACCTCGGGATCGATGTCGTAGCGCGCCGCGTCGATGGCGGATTCGCCGCCATCCAGTGCAAGGCGATGGAGCACATTACGAAGAACGACATCAACTCGTTCCTCGCCGAGTCGCAGCGCCCCCACAAAGGCCAGTCCTTCCGAGAGCGGCTGATCGTCACCACGGCGACCTCGTGGAGCGACAACGCGCAAAAGGCACTCAGGGGCCTCGATCCACCGGTCCAGCAGATCGACCGCGCCGCTCTCGAGGGCCTCAGCATCGACTGGCAGCGCTTCCTCGACGACGAGAACCAGCCTTTGCAGGCGATACCCCGTAAGCGGCTCCGCCCGCACCAGAGCGAGGCTCTGGGCGACGTACTTTCGGGGTTCGAGGAGCACAACCGCGGCAAGCTCATCATGGCCTGCGGCACCGGCAAGACGCTCACGGCCCTACGCATCGCCGAGCGCCTTGTCCGCCGCGGCGGCCGCGTGCTGTACGCGGTTCCCTCGCTCGGGCTGATGCAGCAGGCGATCCGAGACTGGACATCCGACCGCGAGCTGCCGCTGCGCGCCTTCGCAGTGTGCTCCGATCAGACCGTCACCGGCGCAGCTCGTGACGCCGACTACCTGCGTCCCACGGAGCTGCCGCTGCCCCCCACGACCGATCCCGAGTGGCTCAGACGCGAGGCGAGCCGCGACGCGCCCGACCGCATGACCGTCGTGTTTGTCACCTATCAGTCGATGGGAGTGATCCGTGACGCGCAGCGGGCGGGCCTGCCGACCTTCGACCTGGCGATCTGCGACGAGGCGCACCGCACGGCCGGCGTCACGCGCGCCGGAGACGAGCCCTCCCCGTTCCAGTTGATCCACGGCGAGGCGATCGACGCCCGCAAGCGCCTGTACATGACCGCCACGCCGCGTCTCTACGCCGATGCCGTCAAGAACCGGGCGGACGCCCACTCCGCCTTCCTCGCCTCGATGGACGACGAGGACCTGTACGGCCCCCAGTTCCACCGCCTGGGCTTCGCCGAGGCCGTGAAAGCGCGACTGCTGAGCGACTACAAGGTCTCCATCCTCGCTGTGACCGAGCAGCGCATCGCCCGCCTCCTCGCCGGAGGCCGCGGCGAACGCACGCTGAACGACGTGGCACACGCCATCGGCTGCCTCCACGCACTGGCCAAGTCGGGGCCCGACCACGCGCGCTTCCGGGAGCAATTCGAGGACGACCCAGAGCCGATGGCGCGAGCCGTCGCCTTCTCCAACTCGATCAAGGCCTCCGAGGGATTCGTCGGACTGGTCGACGAACTGCGCGACCACCATCCGGGGGGCCTCGCGTTCGCCGCCGAGCACGTCGACGGCAAGAGCGGGGCCGCCGAGCGGCGCCGCAAACTCGGCTGGCTCGACGAGGTGGAGGATGTTGGCTGCCACATCCTCTCCAACGCGCGCTGTCTCACCGAGGGCATCGATGTCCCCGCGCTCGATGCCGTGATGTTCCTCGAACCGCGCAAGTCGCAGATCGATGTCGTGCAGGCGGTCGGTCGCGTGATGCGGAGGGCCGAGGGCAAGCGCGTCGGCTACATCATCCTGCCGATCGTCGTCTCCGAGGACACCGATCCGTCTTCGGCTCTCGACAACGACGCCGCCTACGCGCACGTCTGGCAGGTTCTCCAGGCGCTCCGTTCCCATGACGATCGCCTCGACGCCTACATCAACCAGCTCGACCTCAACCGGGGCCGCGACGGGCCAGTCACGGTCACCGTCCTCGACGACGAGGGTGACCCGGGCGCGGGACCGGACCCCGACGCCGTAGAACAGACGGTGCTCGCCCTCGATTGGGGTGAGCGCCTCGAGGATGCGATCTACGCCCGCATCGCCGAGCGCTGCGGCGACCGTGGCTACTGGCGGGACTGGACCCGCGATGTCGGCACCATCGCCCGGGCGCACGAGACACGCATCCTAGCCTTGCTCGCCGAGCCGTCAGCAGCAGCCGTGCGCGAGCGCTTCGAGGCCTTCCTGGCGGCGCTGCGCCAGAACCTCAACGAGTCGATCACCGAGACGGCCGCGGCGCAGATGCTCGCGCAGCACCTCGTGTCGAGGCCAGTGTTCGACGCCCTCTTCCCCGGCGCGCAGGGCTTCAGCGCGCTCAACCCCGTCTCACAGGCTATGGAGGCCATGATCGCGGAGTTGGAGCCGCACGGGCTCGCGGCCGAGACCGCCGCGCTCGAACCGTTCTACGAGAGCGTCCGCGAACGAGCCGCGGGCATCGACAACGCCGAGGGCCGCCAAGCCGTGATGCTTGAGCTGTACGGGAGCTTCTTCAAGCGGGTCGCGCCCGAAACGGCACGGGACGCCGGAATCGTGTACACGCCGACCGAGATCGTGGACTTCATCATCCGCGCCACGGGCGAGCTGCTGGATCGCGAGTTCGACGGGGTGTCGCTCGGCGACCCCGGCGTGCATATCCTCGACCCCTTCACGGGCACAGGGACGTTCATCGCGCGCTTGGTCGCGCGACTCGAACCGGACGCCCTGCGGCGCAAGTATGCGGGCGGCGAGCTGCACGCTAACGAGATTCAACTCCTCGCCTACTACATTGCAGCCGCCAACATCGAGGCGGCCTACCGTGAGCGCGCGGGCGAGGCGCGGCCGTTCGAGCAGCTCGTGTTCACGGATACTTTCAGTCTCGCTGAGAGCGAGCCGATCGACCGAGACGTCTTCGCGCACAACGCGGCACGCGCCCGTGAGCAGCGCGAGTTGGATCTGCGGGTGATCATCGGCAACCCACCATGGGCCCGCGGCCGGAGGGGCGAGCAGGCCTACCCGACCCTCGACAGGCGGATCGCTGGCACCTACGTCGCCGAGTCGGCGACCATGGGGAACAAGAACACGCTCTACGACGCCTATGTGCGCGCCATCCGCTGGGCCTCGGACCGCGTCCGCGAGGGCGACGGCGGGATTGTCGGCTTCGTCACGAACGGAGGGTTCCTCGACGGGTCGAGCTTCGATGGGTTCCGCAAGACGGTCGCGAGCGAGTTCCACGAGGTCTACGTCTACGACCTGCGTGGGAACGCGCGAACGGCCGGCGTGACGCGCAAGCGCGAGGGCGACGGGGTGTTCGATCAGGGCAGCCGCGCTGGCGTCGCCGTGCTCTTGCTCGTGAAGCGGCCAGGGGCCGTGAGCAGGGCCGCCACCATTCACTACCACGCCGTCGCCGACTACCTCACTCGCGACGAGAAGCTGCTGCTCATTGGTGCCGCGGGCGTCACGGGCACCAAGTGGGCGAACATCATTCCGAACGCGCACGGTGACTGGATCAACCAGCGCAGCGAGCGCTTCATCGCCCACCGTCCGGTCGCAGCCGTTCCCAGCGAACCCCCAGCTCGTACGGGTGTGACAGCGCTGTTCGAGCGCACGTCGCTCGGGGTCAAGACTGCCCGTGATACGTGGGTGATCAGTTCGTCCGAACCCCGGCTTGGCGAACTAGTCCATCGCCAGGCTGAGGCCTTCAACGAACGGGCCGCGTTGCTGGCCGCTGGCGACACGAAGTCGATCGCCCAGGAACCGCGGGAGTTCAAGTGGGACGATGGTGCGCGCCGGAAAGCCAAGCAGGGACGGTACATCGAGGTCCTCGCGGCGAGCTTCCGCAGCACCGCCTATCGCCCCTTCTTTCGCCAACACGTCTACTTGGACCCAGTGCTGACCGACAGGCTTTACCGGCTGTCGTCCATCTACCCCACGCCCGACGCTCGCACGCCCGCGATCGTAGTTGAGCAGGGGCTGCCAGCTGCAGGACGAGCCCTAGGTGTGCTCGCCGTCGATGCGATACCCGACATCAAAGTCGCAGCGGGTGCATCCGGGGGGCTCGGCCACGTACTCCCCCGCTACCACTACGCTGGCATCGAGGACACCCAGCAGACGGCCCTTTGGCCCGACGGGCGCCCGGGACGCCGCGACAACATCGCCACTGAGGCCCTCGAGGCATACCGCGCCCGGCTCGGCCCCGACGTGACGGCCGATGCGATCTTCGGCTACGTCTACGCGGTCCTTCACGCGCCCCAGTACCGCGAGCGCTACGCTGCCGACCTGGCCCGCCTGCTGCCCCGCATCCCCGACCCGGCCGACCGCGACACCTTCGACGCCTTCTCCGAGGCCGGCCAGAAGCTCCTGGACCTACACATCGGCTACGAGACCGTCGAGCCTTACGAACTGCAGGAGCATCCGCGGGCCCTCGTCCCGCCGGAGGACGAAGACGACCGCTACCGCGTCACGAAGATGCGGTGGGCGGACAAGGGCCGCACGGCCCTCCACTACAACGACTGGATCACCCTCGCTGGTATCCCGTCCGAGGCCCGCGAATACGTCATCGGCCCGCGCTCTGC
The DNA here is from genome assembly GCA_009839505.1 of Gammaproteobacteria bacterium. Classification (GTDB taxonomy): domain Bacteria; phylum Pseudomonadota; class Gammaproteobacteria; order Pseudomonadales; family Azotimanducaceae; genus VXYL01. The sequence goes on along the minus strand of VXPO01000141.1, from coordinate 10,878 downwards.
CCTCGACTGGCTCGTCGACCGTTACCGCGTGACCATCGACAAGCCGACCGGCATCGTCAACGACCCCAACGATTGGGGCCTCGAGCAGGGCAACCCCCGCTACATCCTGGACCTTGTGAAGCGCGTAACCACCGTGAGCCTCGAAACCATGGCTCTCGTACGAAGCCTTCCAGCGCTAGAGGACGCTGGTCGTTCGGTACGAGCCTTGGATTAGTCGGGAAGCCAGTCGACACGTCCTCGGCTACAGGAAAGGAACGGGAATGGCGCGCACAGAGCATGAGGTCTTCATAATAGAGTCGCTAGACTTGGATGACGAGAAAGAGCAGCGATTCGAGGGGCAGATATTAGCTGACATACTGCGCTTGGGTGGCAAGAATCCAATATACTATTACTTGCGTACTGAACAAGAACTTCGGAGGATACTCGAGCTCTTTGATGAGAGCCAGTATGGCTACCTGCATTTGTCGTGCCATGGGGATAGGAAGTCCATTGCTACAACATTTAATGCCAACATTGAGTTTCAGGAGCTGGGCGCGATTCTGAAGCCGCACCTAAACAGGAGGCACCTGTTCGTATCGTCTTGTGACGTCGTCAATGACCGCTTTGCACGAGAGATAATGCCGTCAGGTTGTCTCTCGATCATCGGACCGACAGAGGAGGTCACATTCGACGAGGCAACCGTACTCTGGGCGTCCTTATATCACTTGGCGTTTCTCTGGGGAAAGCAATCCATGAGCCGCAAAGACCTCGCAGGCATCTTGAAGGACTTCGCTCCACTGTTGGCACTGGAAGTAGCCTACTACGGGGCTACCAAGTCGAAGAAGGGCTATCGACGCCGGACGTTTGGGACAACGGCATAGTGTGCTCCGTCATCCACTTGGAGGCCGGCGGGAATCGAGCTCGATTCATTGCTCACAAGGCCCGGGCGGCTGCCTTCGCGACGGAATCGCCTGCATGATGATCGACACGCACCACGACGGACTGAACTTCTACGCCCGGCGGATGCACTTCCCCGGCGCCGACGGCGACCGGCAGCTGAAGCGCCTGCGCCAGCGTCTTGGGCTGTCCCTCAGCAACGCGGGGTGGGACGCGGCCCTCTCAGAGCGCTCGGCAGCGTTCACCGCGCCCGATCACGGCATAATCGCCGTGAGAATCATCACTGCTGACGGCGGCGAGATGACGACGATACGGAAGATCGCGACCGACTGAGCTAGCGCAGGCGCTCGCAATCGCTTTCCCCCGCCGTCCGTCGTACAACAAAGCCCCAGGCCCTCTCCCGCGGAGGATGAGTTCCCCACCCGGCAACGAATGCGGCCAGCGTTGAATCAGCACTGCATCCCTTCATTCCCCAAACATCTGTGCCGTCAGATCGGTCAAGTGGTCCTGTGCCAGGCTCAGGATTTGAGCAGCACAGGTCCCGCAGTAGGTCCGATGACTCTGAGGGCCATCCTTCACGACAAGGCACAACTCACCCTTGAGGATGGCGTGCTTCGCCGGTTGTCGGTAGCACTTTCGCCTCCTGCCAGCGACCTCGGTCGACAGGTGCTTCATGACGTTCTTGATCGCTGGCATCTACTTCTGCTCTTTCAGAGCTTCCTCGAGGCTCATGGCTACCTCGTCGCCAATGTCGTCGAGCGCATCGTACGCAGCCTTCAACTGGTCGGCACTCCAGATCTGCCGGCTGGCCTTCGCTTCGCCGGCGAAACTGTTAATCTTGCTATTGAGCAGGGCGTAGAGCGCGTCGGCGTTGTTGCCGCGTGCACGCTTGACGGCCCGAGAAATGTCGAAACCCGCCCGTGCGAGCCCCAAGTCAGTGAGTATGCGCTGGTGGATCGATTTGGAGCGTTTGTCAAGTCGTGACCGCAAACTCTGCCGCCGTGCCTGCGGCTGTACTGGGACTTCTCCGGCCGGTGCTTCGTTGTGCTCGACCCGCGCGGCCTGTCGTTCTCGGAGTTGCCCCGCCGTGATGCCCAGCTCTCGGAATGTGAAGCCTCCAGGCCCTTTCATGTCCAGCATTTCCTCAATGACTCGATCGTCGGCAACGTCAAGGAAGGGGCGGCTTAGGAAGTGGCTCAGTTTCTCGTCCTCTGCGACGGGACCGTCGAACCGGTGACTCAACTGTTCACCATCGTCGGATCGCAGAAGCCCGTTGGTGATTCCGCCGTCGCCCCTAGTCCAGCCTTCCACGAGCTGTCGGTCGTCGGCATCGAGTTCGCGGAAGTCGTCCCACTGCTCCTCGTTGTTGAGCCCGACATGAGATACGACGTAACCTTGGTTGTTCGGACTGCTGGGATCGTTGGGCTCGACCGCACGCATCACGCGACCTGCGAACTGGATGTAGGGAGCAAGCGAGCGGTAGGGTCGGAAAATAGCCGCGATGCTCAGCGGCGGGTGGTCGAATCCCTCGCCCAACATTGCCACCTGCACAACGCAGTCGAGCTGGTTGTTTCGTAGCTTAGCGATGACAGCGTCCTTGCGTTCGTCAGGCATCGCACTGTGGATGGTCGCCGCCTGAAGGCCCATCTCCTCGAAGATCGCCCGCACCTGGTCGGCGTGGTCGATCGACATGGCTGATGCTGCGACTTGATGAGGGAAACCCGTCGCTGATCGTAAGAGTTGCAGCTTCTCAAGAGCCTTTTCTGCGATGTGGCGATTACACTCCTCCGAGAGTGCGACGCCTCGGCGGAACCAAGCATCGTCCTTGAGTTCCATGACCTGTTCGAGCGAGTACGTGTTCGACTCGCCACGGGCCGTGAAAGTGATCTCTTCCGGGTGAGCTGAGGCCGATGTGATGTGCTTGATGTAGCCATTGAGCATCGCTCGAGAGAACGAGTACCGATAGACCAACTCGCCGAGGAGGTTCTTGTTGTCCGCGCGGAATGGCGTCGCAGTGAGGCTCACGAACTTGGCGTGAGGGAACGCGCGCACGACTCTCTGCCAGCTCTCGGCAGCCACGTGATGTCCTTCGTCGATCACAACAAGATCGAAGAAGTCCGCAGGGAACTGTGACAGCCAGCGATCGGCGCTGCCGGCGAGCTGCTGAATGTTCGCGACGACGATGTGGCTGTTGATGCAGTCGTCGATGTTGGCCTTGGGTCCATCCACTAATGCGGCGTAGGGCCCCCCAGAGAAGTTATCCAGCACGCCCGTGCGCTTCCAGAAGCATGCGGCATTCGAGATGTTCAGGTCGGCGTACAATCCCTCGCGGATCGTCGTATTGGGGGCAATGACCAACACTCGGCCGTCGGACAAGCCAAACGGGAGAATCGCGGCAAGGCCGGTTTTGCCGCAACCAACTGGCAACTGGATGATCGCCGGACCGTCGCCGCCTTTGAAGTGCTCGACGGCTGCCTCGAAGGCCTCGATCTGTGGCTCGCGCAACTGATTGTTGCCGGCGATACGCGTGTCTGCATGGCTAAAGAACCCAGCTACCGCATCTGCTGCGTCGGCTGCGGCACTGTACTCCAAACGAAAGGGCTCGAGGTCCGCCACTCGGTAGTAGCGGTAGTTACTCCCTGCTCGACGGGTCGCCCTTAGTTTTCCGCCAGCGTCCCATCGGCGTAGCGTTGCCGATGACACGCCGATGTAGCGAGCCGCTTCCGCGATGGTCAGGTAGGGATCCTCGGTCCCATTCATGAGTCTAGTATAAGCATCACTGCCCAAGGTTAGTCAACCCTCTACTCTCCAGGATGGCGATCGCTCCTACACGACTGAGGCGTCTGCTAGGATTTCTGCCAGTACCGCGGCCTTGTCGTCCAAGTTCGCGGTTTCGCGTTGGAACATCGGCGCAAGGGCTCGTAGTACACCTTCGATGATGCGGAGGTCGGTTCTGGCTAGCGGGAATGCGCGTCGGGCGATCAGGTACTCGTGGGCCTTTTCTCCGTTCCCCTCAACGAGGGCAGCCGCCAGGTCGACCGCGTACGCGCCGCCGAGCGCCGCGCTGTCGAGGTTGGCGATCGCGCTCGCCCACCAGGTCAGTGCGTCAGCCAGTCTCCCGGCCGCACGCGGATCAGTCTCTACCGTCGGCCAATTGCCGGGATTTCGAGCTAGGGCTTGGCGCTTCCGAATAAAGTCCTCGGGCTGGATGAGGTCATCGGGGTCAATCATCGCCACATCGAGCTTCGCCGTCAGGAGTAACTCGGCGGCTCGCTGCAGCGCTTTGTTCGCAGCCGACTCGCGCCAGCGGACGGCATCCTGTACCGCCTTCTCGTGACCCTCGTCCCCGGCGGCGCCGACCTCTTGACGTGCTGCTTCCAGTTCGTTGAGGCGTGCCGCCGAGCGTCTCAGCGCCCCCATGATCTCGTCCATGACCCGCTCCCGTCTCCTCGCTGCGAACCCCGCTCCTTGCCCTGTCGGTACATCGTTTCATTCTGCAGGATCGTCCGCAACACGCCGGTAGCAACGAGGCGCGCTCTCATGCCCGCGCTCGGCGGCGAGCGATCTGACCATCGGAGAGCCACCATTCACGCCGTGAGGCGCGCGACTCGTTGTCGTGCCTCGGTGCGGTTGCGGATGGCGGTTATGGAGAGCAGCTCGGTGTCTGCGCCCTCTACCGCAAGCGAGCCCCTCCGGCAGCCACCTTCGAGGACGTCAACCAGCGCGTCGCCGAGGACTATCGCGACCCCAGGCCTGCGGTACGGCTTCGAGCGCCTGCCGGCCGCGGCCGCTGGACAGCGACCACGGCTTCGTCGACCGCTTCGACGAGGTCTGGCAGTGGGACCACTGACCACCAGTGGCGGCACTGACCCGGGATCGACGTTGTGGCGCGCCGCATCGAGGGTGGGTCGCTGCCATCCAGTGCAATGCGATGGACCGCATCACCAATAACGACACCGAAAGGGGAATCGATGTCGGTAGTCAGGCGAGTCCGACGAGGTCTGGTAGCCGCGCGCTCAGATCATGGCGACGGGAGGGCTAGGTACACGTCATCCGCGGCGATGAGCCTCTTGAGCGTTGTGCTGATCAGGAGTTCCTGTTCCTTGTCCTCGTCAGGATAGCCGTGTATCCCCGCGTGAGAATCATCGCCCTCCTCAGGCTCGTGCACGAACGATATGACGCAACTAGACGTGTCCTCCACCGCAGCGATAGCATCACCCACGTTCAGGACCACGATACGACCCCTCTTTGTCATGGTCAGCTTCGGCGCGAGGGCCTCGCGTACCCGGCCGATTTCAGATTCCCGGTCAGGCTCCTTCAGCTGCTCAAGCCAGTTGACGGAGATTGGACAGGTGTCTCCTTCGGCGCGCGTGAAGGCCGTGGCGCGCGGGAGTCCATCGACCAACCTGCTCGAGCTCAGGTAGCGGGAGGCGTGGTCACTCCTTGGCAGGTGCTCACCTTCAACCAAGATCACGCCGCTCCGAAGGGGAGCGGCTTCAGCATCTCGAGGATGTCCCGTCTGTGGCGTGTCCCGCTCGCATCGACGCTGCCGATGGCGACGCACCGGATCCGGTCGTCTGGGAGGAACACCATCACCACGAGGCTGTCATCTGGGAGGGTCCACTCGGCGTCTACATACCCGTTGGGGTCCAGGCCGACAGATGGAGGAGGCAGGCCCGGATGCTCTGCGAGGAAGGCTGCGAGATTACGCAGCGACGCGGTGGATACGTCCGGCTCGTGCGGGTCTTCCCCTATGAGGCTAAAGAGGCTCAAGAGTTGACCCGCCACGCCGTCGAACCCAGCATCCTTGATCGTCATTACAAGGGAGCCCTGCTCCGCCACTTCCCATGTCACGGGATCGGGCTGTGAGCGAGCGGATTCAGACCGGCGTGACTGCTGAAGGCCGAGTTGAAGACCCAACTCGTACGCCCTGGCGGGATTCTCGTGCAGACGCGGGTAGGCTGTAGCTAGGACGCGGAACACGCTCTGGGCGCTCTGGGCGAGCAACTCTGGCGTTGCGGGTCCGACTGACTCCGCGGAGAGCAGTCTCTGGCTCTCCCTAACAGCGTCCATCAAACGATCGAGCGACACTGGTTCGCCGACGAGCACCTCGACTACGGCCTGGTCAGGCCTCCAGGTGCTGGATGTCAGGGTCGTTCTCTCCATCGCGGTCGAGGCCGTCATCTAGTAGTCCCCACTCGCAATGCTAGAGGCGTGAGCCACCAACTCCCCAAGGAGGGCAGATGCATCCTCGAGAGGCCCCAGCTGCGCATCCGTGCTGATGTCCAGCGTAAGCCGTTGAGTGTGCTGGGTGACCGTGGTCGCGATTTGTTGCACGCCTGCTGGCGCCAGCGTGAGTTCAAGCGAACTGAGCTGTTGAACAGACCAGCTCGTGACACGGTTGATCCGGAGGTCTGGGTTGACCTCCGATTGACGGGGGCGGTTGATCTGACAGAGTAGCTCTGTCGTCTCTGAGTCATAGAGGGCGGCCAAGGGTGGGAGGTATCGGCCGAGCCCGCGATACCCTTCTTCCAGGTTATCGACCGGCACTGTCAGTTCGGCTCCGAATGCGAGCCTCGTGATGATCGACGCCGTGGAATCTGCCCACGCCGTCGCAATCCTGGTGAGCGAGGCGAGCGCGGCCTCTGGATCGGGCAGGTGGAACGCCACTGGAGGGTCGGGCTGTACAGGGAGGCCGAGCTGTACAGAAAGGGCCGGTTGGGCGTTCAAGTCGACCCGGCCGACCGCGACGATGACCTGCAACTGAATACCGTCGACCCGCCCAGTGAAGGTGCTCACACCCTGCTGTGGACGGATATCGATGACCTCGGCAGGACCGCCTACCAGACGTTCCCACAGACGAGGATCATTCTCCTCCTGCGCCGAGCAGAAGAAGGTAGTGCGCAAGCTCTCCACCTGCCAGCCGCCCATGGCCTCTTTCAACGCATCAGCCCTACGATCCACCCCTACGGTGCCATTCTGGCACAAGGGCCGAGGATCGTACAGGACGGTCAGGCGCCGGACAAGCAAAAGGGGGCCAATGGCACGCCCTCGCTGTCTCCAGAATCAGTGCAGCACGATACTGACTCCGATCGCGGCGGCGACACCCTCCACTGTGATCCGTTGCGGCGACCCCGACGAGATCGAGGCTGCGAACGCGATCGTCGAAGAGACTACAGCTACATCCTGCGGATCGGCGAGCCGCCGGGTCGCATGCTCGACGACTCGAGAGGGATCGCCCCGGCGGACGACCACCTCCCTTGGCATGCCCGGGCTACAGCCGCACCGCCAGTTCGAAAGTTCGCAGTACAGTCTTCTTTGGCCAGCCAACACTCCCCATACGATTCTCGGGCACCGCCGGGCGCGTACTGGACAGGCTGTCCATTACGCGGGCCAGTACGGAGCACGGTAGACCTTGTAGAACTGATGCTCTATCGTGCGGTAGGTCCGACCACCAGAGACTCCCCGGTCGGGTACCCAGCTATGACACTTCCAAATCGGCCACGAGATCTCGTCGAACTGCGGGAGCGCGTCGCGTCAGGAGAGCTGCGCGAGAGCCGCGTCCTGGAGTTCAAGCGCCAGTTTCCTGGCAACAACAAGGCACTGGCGAAGGCGATCGCGGGGCTCGCCGCCGATGGCGGCGTGTTGGTGATTGGTGTCGCTGAGACAGAGTCCGGTCTTGAGGTAACGCCGATCGACTGCGAGGGGGTCCGCGAGCGTGTCGAGAACATTGCTCGCGACAACCCGCAGCCGCCGGTGCGGATCACGTCTTACATCTTGGAGTCCGACACGCCGGGGCTTGGAGTGTTGTGGGCCGAGATCCCAGCCTCGCCGGAGTTGGCGCACGAGGTCGACGGCACCTACTACGCGCGTGACGACACGCAAACCCGGCCAATGCGCGACCCGGAAGTCGCGGATCGACTGGCACTGCGGAGGGACAGGCCGCGACTCATCCTTGAAGCACTAAGGGAAGCGTTGGAGCGAGAAGAACCGCCTGCGCCGTCGCTCCACGGTCGCACGTGCGTGGTCGCCCGGCCAATCGATGCATCCGGCGATGAGTTCTTCCAAGCGACGCGTTCACACGATGCATGGGACGACTTTGCTTATTCGCTCCTGCCGCCGGGCGGATCCTTGCCGCCCGTGCCCCACCGATACTGGGGCCAGATCAGCCACCGCTTTGCGGACTACGTAGGGCACTTTCGTTCGCCCAACCTGTTGCCTTCATACCGTGACATTGAACTCCAAGAGAACGGTGCCTTCAGGCACCTCTCGTATTGCCTGGACTGGTACGAGCCCAATGTTGGTGGCGTCTTCCTTCCCTCCGCCACCCATGCCTGCCGCGAAGCGATCTCCCTGATCGTTGCCGTACAAGAACGCACTGGCCAGCGCCGGATGTGGGACCTCGCACTCTCAATCTCCGATGTCAGTGGACGGCGAGCCAGAACGCAAGGAATAGATCCCAGGCTGACTCCGCACCAGCTGCCGATCCCACGGGATCAGTACTCTGCACACCTACTCGGAATGAGCACCGCCCGCATCGCAAACGACCCTCGCAGCCTCGTTGAGGCACTGACAGGGCGCTTCATAGCCGAAAGTGGGTTCGAGTTCGAAAGCGTGTGGCCGTGTGAGGCCTCAGCCTAGCAGTCGGCAGCCGCCCCCATGCGGTGTTTGCGAATCGCCACTGGCCAAGCTCGTCTCCACGAAGAGCCCCCGGTCCCTACCGGGGGCTCCCCGCTCGCACTCCCAGGGCGGCCGTCAGCCCTCGTCCCATCACGAGGAGGTCTCGGGCAGCCCCTCGTGTGTGTGACGGTCGGCCCCGCCGGGGTGCTCGTGGTGCAGGTAGATCTGCTCGTCGTCCGAATGGACGTGCTCGACCGGGTCGTCGGGGCCGTAGTTGGCCCGTGCGATGTCCGACTCGCTCGCGGGGCCGAAGACGCCGTGGTACTTCTCGCGGTACTCGGCCTCGCAGATCTCGCAGCCGTCGGCGCGCTCCTCCGCGTGGTTGACCATGTGGTTGGCCCGCGCTCGGATGTGGTCGCCCTGCTCCGGCGCGATGGTGGCCTCCCCGGTGACGACGAGCGCCCGGCTCTCACGAGCAGTTCCGCGACGTCATCAGGTTCCAGGGACGCCTGCGGTTGTGACGCCTCATCGGTATGACCAGTCTATCGCAAGGGCCGGGTTCCGTATGAAGTCGTGTATGATTCCGCGGATACAAGAGTCACGGACAAGCCTCCCTTCCGGCCCGGGGCAGCGGCGCCAGCGCGCCGGCGCAAGTGACGACGGCCGGGCCGACGTGCGGGAACGGCGCTTACACGATGGACCAATCAGGCCAGCAGGATCGCGAGATTGGCGAGCTGAGGGAACGACTCTCGAGGCTGAGCGACGCCAGCCGCCGCATCAACGAGAGCCTTGACTTCGACACGGTGCTGCAGGAGGTCCTTGACTCCGCGCGCTCCCTGACCGGAGGCCGCTACGGGGTGATGACGCTGACCGGGGACTCGGGACAGATCGAGGACTTCCTCTCGTCCGGGATGACCGGAGAGGAAACGGAACGGCTCTGGCAACTTCCACAGGGGCCGCAGCTCATCGGCTACCTGGGCAGCATCCTCGAACCGCTGAGAGTCCGCGACCTGGTCGGCCACCTCACGTCGATGGGACTCCCCGCGTTCGACCCGCCGCTGCCGGTCGGACCCGAGGTGCCCTTCCTGGCGGCGCCGATCGTTCAGCGAGGGGCGAACGTCGGAAACATCTTCGTCTTCGACACGGACGACGGCGCTGAGTTCAGTCGCGACGACGAGGAAACGCTGGTCATGTTCGCCTCGCAGGCGGCGATGGTCATCGGCAACGCCCGGACCTACCGGGACGAGCGGCGAGCCAGGACGGACCTGGAGACCCTGGTCAACACCTCTCCGGTGGGCGTGGTGGTCTTCGACGTGAAGACGGGCGCTCCGGTGTTGCGCAACCGCGAGATGGAGCGATTCGTCGATCACCTGAGGGAACCCGACCAGCCGCCGGAGCAGCTCCTCGACGTGCTGACCTTTGTGCGTGGCGACGGGAGGGAGATCTCCCTCAAGGAGCTGCCAATCGCCGAGCTCCTGCGCATCCACGAGGTGATCCGCGTCGAGGAGATCACCCTGCGGGCCCCCAACGGCCGCAGCGTCAGCGCACTGCTCAACGCGACACCCATCCTCTCGGACGACGGCGAGATCGAGACGTTCGTCGTGACCCTGCAGGACATGACGCCTCTGGAGGACCTGGAGCGGCTTCGCGCGGAGTTCCTGGGCATGGTGAGCCACGAGCTGCGGGCCCCACTTACCTCGATCAAGGGCTCCGTCACGACCCTGCTGGAATCCGCGTCCGAGCTGGACCCCGCGGAGATGACGCAGTTCTTCCGGATCATCCGCGACCAGTCGGACCAGATGCGCTACCTGATCGGGGACCTGCTCGACGTGGCCCGCATCGAGACGGGCACCCTCTCCGTCACGCCGGAGCACTCGGATGTGTCCCTGATGGTCGACGAGGCCAGGAACAGGTTCCTGAGCGGCGGCGGGCGGAGCGACCTCCGGATCGACGTCGAGGCGGACCTGCCTCCCGTCATGGCCGACAGGCGAAGGATCATCCAGGTCCTGAGCAACCTGCTCTCGAACGCCGCCAGGTACCTCGCCCGAGGACTCGCCGATCCTGATCCGGGTCGCACGGGCGGGCGTCGATGTCACGATCTCCGTCGCCGACGAGGGTCGAGGCATCCCCGAAGACCTCCTGCCGCACCTCTTCAGGAAGTTCTCCCGCAACATGGGCGCGGGCCAGGGAAGTGGCGTCGGCGGGTCGGGCCTGGGACTCGCGATCTGCAAGGGCATCGTGGAGGCGCACGGGGGCCGCATCTGGGCGGAGAGCGACGGGCCGGGCCTGGGGGCGCGGTTCATCTTCACGATTCCGGCTGCGGCGGAGGGCCGTCGTCGAACTGCAAGTCAGTGGCGTCGCCAACGTGGAAGGCGGCGTTCG